>JAOXSF010000164.1 GCA_025800125.1 Marinobacterium sp. | reverse complement strand
ACCTACAGGATGAAGGCGTTCTGATTACAGAACTCCCCAACCGCCCAGCCGCCAGACAGCCTGTACAACAGGCGTTGATTTGAGGGATTAAACTATGCAAGCAATCACACCCCACGAAATACCCGGTGCTGTTGGTGATGAGTGGATAGCGCCAGTTATTGATCTTTATGATTTCTGCAACCCGTGGAGCGAAAACCCTATTGCTACATCTCCATGGAGTCTTGACGGCCACACTTATGCAACCAACCGTCATATTATGATTCGGATACCCGGCAACTATGCCTCACCGATCACACCGCGCTTGCTGGCCTGCATAACAAATATTAATAACCTCCTGAATACAGTTGGGCTGGAATGGCACCCACTGGAAACGCTGAGTCTGGATTGGTCAGCCGTACCCGAATACACACGAAGCATTGTCTGTGGTGCCTGCAACGGCACCGGCAAAGCAACCAGGAAACACTGCCCTGATTGCCTGAAGAAAGAGCCAAACCCCGATGCAGACCCTTATAACAACCTCTGTCCACTCTGCTCTAATACGGGCTTCGCTCTGGTTCCACACGACCATAATGACTGCCCTGAATGCGAAGGCATCGGCAGATTCTACCCGGCATACTCAACCCCGATCATAGACCCGTTATTCAACGGCTTAGGGTTCCAATCGCACTATCTTCGCCTGTTCGTCCATCAGTTCACCAACATTGAATTTGCCGTCAATAAAAGCACAGACACCTTGCACCTTCGCTTTGATGAAGGCGTCGGGGCTGTCAAGGCACTGCGCGATTTTACCACCCTTGAGGCTATCGGTATTAAAGCGATGGGAGGCAACTAATGAGCCAGACACTCTGGATGATAATGGCCCAGTTCGGTGGCCAGGCAGTGATCCCACTGGATGCCTGCAAAGAAATGCTGGGCTATAAAACCCTGCCCGAAGCAAACAAGGCAGAATGCGCAGGCACATTACCCGTACCCGCTTTTAAATTAAGAGAAGGAAACCGGGTACCACGGATGATTCACGCAGCCGATCTGGCTGCTTATATTGATGCTCAGCACGCCAAAGCCACTGCGAGCTGGCGGGCAATCAACGGTATTACTCCTCAACCAGACCCGCTGCCTACCCCAAACCGTCGTAAGCGGACGGCAGCATGATGCAACACGGCCCGGCATTGATCACCGGGCCAGCTACTTTATACCCAGCTTTTCCAACCACCCCCAGCCTGCATACTTATCATGCGGTTCTGGCTTATGCAGATGGGTATAGCGCTTCAGGCTGTCCCAGTTGCTGTGCCCTGACACCAACGCAACACGCGGTATATCCCAGCCCAGTTCAAATAAATGGCTGACACCTTCGTGCCGCAGATCGTGCAGCCGAAGGTCTTCAATACTACTGATTCGATGCTCACAGGCTCGCTCAAAGTTGCGAGCGACAGAGCGCGGCTTAAACGGGAAAATAAGTGGCTCACCTTTTACCTTGGGCATTTGTTTGATAATTGCCATGGCCCTGTCAGGAATATGCACCCGCTTATGGTTACCCATTTTTGCCCGTGGATGCTTCATATCACGTACCAGTATGTTCTGATCATCATCCAGGTCAGCCCATTCCAGCCGCGTCATCTCTGATAGCCGCCTCGTACTGAATAACAGGAACAGCACCAACAGGTGCGCTGGCATTTCCATCTTGAAACGATGACCGCCCTGCGCCCGTGGCCGGTGGAAATATTGCATCAGCCGGTCAAGCTCATCGAGCTGCGGCCGCCGATCCCGCGCTTCTGATTTGCCAACTACGCCCATACGCCCCAGCACCTTGCGCACATCGTCTACATATTGCAGCTCAAGCGGTAACCCCCAGGCCACACGCGCATAATCGAGCATCAGCCGATAATAGATCAGGTCTTGTAATGCAGTGGCGGGAGCAACGCCCTGATCCCCGCTGGTTCGGTAGCGTAGGTAGTCTGTCAGTAATGCACTGTCTGCTTTTGTTACAGCAACATCCTGTAGCATAGGCTCGCCTGCCATACCTAGCAGAGCAGACTTTTTAGTCTTACCAATACCCGCAGGTGACGCCTCCAGTTCAGCGACATAACGTCGAAAAGCCTCTGGTAATGTCATACCAGCCCCTTCAGCTTGTAACCAGGGTTCTGTGCGCTCTAACTCCACCTCTCGCTGTTTTGCCCACAACGCCGACGCCCGAGCCGGGTTGTCATACTTTGTGGGGCTGAATGTGCGGCTTTCCTGGTGTACCATTTGGCCAGAACGCTTAATGCGGATCTGTACTGTGTACGCTATAGAGCCGTCTTTGTTCTTACGCTTTCTGATGTTCGCCATGGTGTGACAAATCCGGTGTGACAAAAAATTCTGTCACACTTTTTGTCACACCAAAGGCGCTAAATCAACCGTTTTTAACCTTTTTCTACCGCTGTAAATGACACTAGATAACGCTCAAAACACTGCTACAGATACTGCAAATACTGGCAATGCAGCTACAAGCCGCGCATCTGGCTTAGACCGGCGATTTACTGTCGCCCCGATGATGGACTGGACAGATCGTCACTGTCGTTACTTCCATCGACTGCTGTCCAATCACGCCGTGCTCTATACCGAAATGGTAACAACGGGCGCACTGATTCACGCAGAACCCTCTCGGTTTCTTAATTTCAATGAAGAAGAGCACCCGGTTGCGCTACAGCTCGGTGGAAGCAATACCCATGACCTTGCACACTGCGCCGAGCTGGCCGAGCAATGGGGGTACGACGAAGTTAATCTGAACGTTGGCTGCCCCAGTGACCGAGTACAGAACAATATGATTGGCGCTTGCCTGATGGCACATCCGCAGCTCGTCGCGGACTGCCTGCATGAGATGCAGTCAAAGGTAAAAATTCCAGTTACCGTCAAGCATCGCCTCGGCATTGACGATATGGACAGCTACGAAGAACTGTGTAACTTTGTCGAAACTGTCCGGCAAAGTGGTTGCCGTACTTTTATTGTTCATGCCCGTAAAGCGATTCTGCAAGGCCTGAGCCCAAAGGAGAATCGTGATATACCACCGCTTAAATATGAATGGGTGTACCGTTTACGCCAAGAATTTCCTGAGCTGGAAATCCTGATCAACGGTGGTATCAAAACGCTTGAAGAGAGCCTGCATCATCTGCACCACGTTGATGGCGTCATGCTGGGACGTGAGGCTTATCAGAACCCTTATCTGATGGCGGAGGTTGACCAGCAACTCTACGGTTGCGCCACACCAGTAAAAACTCGCAAAGAGGTTGCCCTGGCAATGCGTGACTATATTGGCAGACAGCTCGAACAGGGCGTCTACCTGAACCATACTGTCCGCCATACCCTGGGTTTGTTTCATGGTCAGCGTGGCGGTCGCCAGTATCGACGCTACCTGAGTGAAAACGGTCACAAGCCAGGCGCGGGCCTGGATGTCTATGATGAAGCACTGGCACGTGTGCCGGATTGAATATTCACATGATGTGAATCTCTATTAAGAAGTGAGCCTTAAGAATGTCTAACCAGCTCGAACAACTCCGTGCAATTACCACGGTTGTCGCCGATACCGGTGATATTGAAGCCATTCGACAGTTTACCCCACAGGATGCAACTACTAACCCTTCACTGCTGCTGAATGCTGCTCGTATCGCCGAATATGAGCCGTTATTGTCTCAGGCGCGCCAGTGGGCGAATCACCAGGGCAATGAAGGCGCCCGATACTTGCAAGACCTTACTGATGCCTTTGCGGTACGCATTGGCCGTGAAATTCTGAAACTCATTCCTGGTCGGATTTCCACTGAAGTAGACGCCCGCCTTTCATTTGACCAGCAAGCGACGGTTGAACGTGCCCGAAAACTGATCCGTCTGTACGAAGCGGAGGATATTGGCCGTGATCGTGTATTGATCAAAATTGCTTCTACATGGGAAGGTATTCAGGCAGCCCGCCTGTTGGAACAGGAAAATATTCAGTGCAACCTGACCCTGTTGTTCAGCCTGGCTCAGGCCGTTGCCTGTGCTGAAGCAGGTGTCTACCTGATCTCACCATTTGTTGGCCGAATTCTGGACTGGTTTAAAGCACAACAGCCGGACATTGACTTCAATGGCGAGAATGATCCGGGCGTACAGTCAGTCAGTGCCATATACCAGTATTATAAAGCACACGGCCATTCGACCATTGTAATGGGCGCCAGTTTCCGCAGCATTGATGAAATCCGTCATCTGGCGGGTTGCGATCGCCTGACAATCGCTCCGACACTGATGCAGGCGCTGGCTGACAATGAAGATCTGCTAAGTCGCAAACTAAGCCCGGAAACAGGTATAGAAAAGCCAGCAGTTATTAGCTGCACCGAAGCAGAGTTCCGCTGGATGATGAATGAAGATGCGATGGCCACAGAGAAACTGGCCGAAGGTATCCGTAAGTTTGCACTTGATCAGGTTGCGCTAGAGCAGCTCCTGAATCACTGACATTACCCGCCCTGCTGGGCGAGGGCTTCTCTGAATCGTTTCAGAAACCCTCCTGCTTTTACACGCCTTACCTGGAGGGGCCTCCCCTCCCCCGCCTCAGTCGCCCCACAAGCCAACATAGCGCGCTGCTCCAGCAGATATTCAGCAGGTCTTTGTTCTGGGCAATAAACAACTGGCCACTCTTATACCTGAATGCAGCCCTGAATAAACGAATACTTTGTTTTGGGTGCTTTTTTAGAAGGCTGGACACCGAGCTTTATCTGCCTGGAAATGCTTAAAGGCGTCGTCATACTGATATCTCAGGCATTGCTGCAGCAGTACACTGGAAACTTCTTTAAGAAATAGGGGAACCAGTCTTGAGCGAAACAAAGCGCTTTCCGCCCGATCATGAGAAATATGGATGCATTTTCTGATATGCGCCGGTGCGGAGGCACAGAGTATTGTTACAGACAAAGAAGATATACCCAAAGACTGCGCGCACCACCATACCTGCACTCAGGCATCAGGTAGAATCGCTTTTTACAGGCTCGATTTATCTTCATACACACAGTGTTACAACAGCAACGGCTTTCTTGAAGCTGCCTTGTTTTCTTAAAAGCTGACAGCTTTCGAAACATTTGACAGTTTTCATCAGCCCTGCAGACTAACAGCTTGTATTATCGCCCGACCAGACGACGATTTACGCAGATTCAGGTAACTTAGTGGCTGATTTTATAAAAGATTGTATCTATCAAAATAACAGTTGCTACTATTACTGAGTGACCAAAAACGATAAAGAGCCCATTTGCATCCCTGCAAAAGGCTCTTAACAGCGTTCCATGCTGAATGCTTTCAAATCCGTGAAAGCGTGTGGAAAGCTGCTTCATTCCCTGAGCAACCGCACTCCCTGCGCCCTTTCCACGAAGATCATTCTACGAATTCAGACTGATTGATATATAAGAAAAGTTCTCAAGTTCTCCCTTAGAAACAAAAACTACCAAAACTGGTAGCTTTGTTTTTTTACCCGGTATTATCAGCAATATAACTTTCCACTAAACACACTAAAAGCGTAGACAAATAGACTAGATGTAGTTACTAAGGACGTTGTCCACTAAGTGCGGGTATTCGAGACACCGGTGGTGATTTTCCAATACTGCCATGTGGGCGTTCATGGTTATAGTAATTGATCCATGGTGTTAATGCCCATTGCCGCGTGACAGAGTTGGTGTACGGTGCTGCATATGCCCACTCGCGTAGCATTGTTTGTATAAAGCGCTCAACCTTACCGTTGGTTCGTGGTGTATAGGGCCGGGTATATATATGTTTGATGTTATGCGCATCCAGTAAACGGTTAAACAGCTTTGAGCGATAGGCAGAACCGTTGTCAGTCATTAAACGCTACGCTTTCACACCAATCACTTCATAAGCCTTCAGCGCCCGTTGCAGGAACCCTGTCGTAGTTTCTTTCTTCTCATCAGGCGGCACTTCGGCATAAACCCAACGGCTGTGATCATCAATACAGATGTGGGCACACTCATAGCGCGCGCCTTTCGAGTTCTGTGCTCTATTGCCAGTTACACGATGGCCGGGCCGATCAAAGCGTGGCAGCTTCTTGATATCCATATGTAACATGCCGCCAGGGGCATCATACTCATAACGTTGAACAGACTCCGCCGGGATCAGGTCTTTTGCGCGATTCAGCTTCATACTCCGCAACTGTGCTGTCACCGTTGAGTAAGGCAGCTTAAGCGTCTTTGCGATCATGACCGCATTTCAGCCCATTGTAACTCTCAGGTCTTTAATCAGCTTGATCCAGCATTCAGGCAGCCGCGCTGGAGATGAATGGGGTCGGCTTGATTTCGACTCTATTCCATCAGCACCTGCTTCCCTGTAGCGAGCCAGCCACTTGTATACGGTTCGCTTACTGATACCGAAGCAGGCGGCTACCTCTGCTACTGGTTGTCCTTCAACGAGTACACGCTGAACGATCAGGCTCAATTATGGACAGTGGTTCGTGCATTCTTATGTGAGTTGTTCATGTCGGTTATCGAATGTTGTTTGTTTGGCGATAACCAGCATCTCGAATCTAGCCGATGTGAACAACCTCTCTAGCACCTACAACTAGACAAAACGAAAACAGCCCTATGCCTCTAAAATTCTGAAAAGAATCACAATACGGACTGATGGCAATATGGTAGAAAAGGGTCAGAAGGAAATTGAAGTTTATTACATAGAACAAGCAACAGGGGTTTATAGTCAGATCTGGTGCTCAAGAACCTTTACCAAGTCCTGGAATGCTTCGCGGTTACGCTCATTCAGATCCATCAGCACCTCATGTGCAGCAATGATGCGACTGCGGACCTGATCATCAGATTCAGCAACCCAAGGCAGCGCCTGAAGATCAGACACATTCACAGGCAACTCATCCATCAGCATAAAAACACAATCAAACCCCATACTGTGTAATATACGGGTGATATCTTCGTTCGTAGATACCAGTGCAGGTCGCGGTAAACCTAAACGAGCAGCCCTGACCGCTAACTTAGCGATCAGGCCTAGTGTTGTACTATCAACGTTTTCAGCCTCTGTCAGGTCAACAACTATATCACACAGTGATTGTGTCTCAGCCAAAGCCTCCAGATGGCAGTCTAATGACGAGCACAGCGTCAGCCGCACATCCCCAACACACTTGAGCACATAGCAACCAGACTGTACGGCATAAAAGATAGAACCTGCACTCATTGCTGAGACCTCGTCAATATCATGATAGCAATATCATCCGGTGCATCAATATCAGGTGCACCCGTAAGCGCCACTCGCAGCGCATCTGGGTCCGACGTTGACAATTGCTGCACAACATCACACAACTGAGCTTCTTTATCTGCCAGTGAATCGCAACTACTCAACTCAAGCACACCATCAGAACACAGCGTCAGACTGAACTCTGCTGGCAACGGAAGCTTATGCTCATCAAAAAATGGCTCTGCAAATAGTCCTACAGGCATGCCACGCCCCTGCAAAAAGACCGCCTGACCATCTGCCAGCAATACGGGCATAGGGTGATGCCCTCCAACGGCATAACAAAGCAGGTCTGCTTCCAGATCAATCAGGCCGATAAACATCGTCAGATGCTTGCCTAAACCTGTTTCCAGCAATTCCAGATTAACCCGTTGTAGCGTACTTACAGGTGACAGAATATCAAAACTGGAACGCCGCCTGAAGTTACGTACCAGTCGGTTAGTCATATTCTTCAGTAGCACTGTAACCAGCGCCGATGAAGCTCCATGGCCAGAAACATCAGCCAGGTAAAACATGACATAACGCTGATCCAGCACCACGACATCCACAAAGTCACCACTGAGATACAATGATGGTTTCAAACAATAGCGAGCAGAGAGCTTCCCTGGTAACTGATGCTCTTGTGCCGGCAGCATCCGCTTTTGAATATGTAAAGCCGCTTTCTGATCTTCCCTCAGTTCCGCCAGGCTTAATTCCAGCTCTTCACGATAGAGATCATTACGGTCTATCAGACCTGCCCGCTCCAGATAGCCCGTTAACGAATGCACAAAAGCCTGGCGCGCCTGTAGAAGCGGCTCAGGCATCAACTCTTGCGACACAGGCTGCTTAACATCAAACAAAGCAGGCAATGGAAATACATCTGATGCCCCCTGCCTCAAGGCCAACAGAATATGCTCTGGACATTCACCTGAAGGCAATAATGCAATCAAAGGACGGGGGTAATGGCTGGATGCCAGCTTTTCAAGCGCAACCTGATCCTCACCAGCACAAGCCAGCACAACAGCACAGCGCATACTTTCGAGCGCAGCCAGCGCCTCTCCCAAGCTAAAAGCGGCCTGTATACGCACTTGCACACCTGCGTTATCACAGATTGTTATAATCTGATCAACCACCAAAGGATCAGGATGATATAAAAGAAGTGTCTGAACAGAATGACTCATAAACCTGCCACGGGTTGAGCTCCCGATTCATGAGCCATCACGGTAACGCGAATATTACCTGGTTGCAATATCAGAAGTTATCGTCATCAAACTCGGTAATTTCACCATCATTAATAGAGAAATCTCGACGTTGCAGATAAGCATCACGAATAAAGCTGTAGCGATCACCAGAAATAAGCGATTCCGACATCAATAAACGGCTACGGGCATCAATTACACGTACCAGGGTAGCCGCATTACGGTCTCCTGTATCATCAATCCAGCTAACCGGATCTGCAAGGTAATCTCCCGTCAAACCAACCGTATCACGCACAGTAGAAGGCCCTAACAAAGGTAGCACCAGATAAGGGCCACTATCAACGCCCCAGACGGCCAGCGTCTGACCAAAGTCTTCATCCTGCTCTTGCAATCCCATTGGCGTAGCAACATCCAACACACCAAACAGACCAATGGTACTATTGAAAACTAACCGGACAGCACTGGTTACAGCCCCTTCGACCTTGCCCTGCAAACCACTATTAAGAATGTTGCTGACTTCACCCAGATTATCAAAAACGTTACTGACACCAGTTTCCAGCAAATCAGGGGTAACAAAGCGGTAACCTTGCGCCAACGGCTTAACTACCAAACCATCCAGCGTATCGTTAAATGAAAAAACAACCCGATTCAGCCCTTCCAGGGGATCAGAAGAATACTCGCTTTCAGAGCTATCAGCAGCCTGCACCACAAGGGAAGCACTCAGCAACACAGCAGCCGTTAATGTTTTGATCAACATAAGGTATATCACCCCTGATATTTATTCTCTGGGGTGTAATTCTAGCCATATAAGCGCAATGACCCAACCCGGATATGCTCTTATTACTTGTCTTAGAACAGAAAAAGGCCCCCGAAGGAGCCTTTTTCAAGAGAAAACTGCTGATGCGGGGATCAGAAGTCTACGCGGTAACCAACTTCGAAACCGTTGTCAGCTGCGCCACCGTACTCAACGATAGAAGCGAATACGCGCGCCTGCTTGCCCAGCTTCTGCTGAACTTCGATAACCCACTGGTCGTCAGAAGAGATTTCGTCGTCGATGAAACCAGCAACCAGTTTAGTGTTGCCGATGTCGTAAGTAGCAGCCAATTCCCAAGCAGTCTGGTCAGCCAGGTCACGATCTTCGTAACGAGCAGCTACGTACAGGTCACCCATAGTGTAACCAGCACCCAGAGATACTACTTCTTCACCGGAACCTTCGATGTCCAGGTAAGATGCACCAACGTTCAGGCCGTTAGCATTGTAGTTAGCAGCAACGTGAGAAACGTCAACATTCTCATCAGCAGCATCTTCAGTCGCAGCTACTGCTACAGCAGCAGTGAAGCCGCTCATGTTAGGAGTAACGTATGCGATGATGTTGGACGCACGGTGCAGACCAATTTCGTATACGGAAGCTGCAGAAACGGAAGAGTCAGAAACGTCAGTCTGAGCACCAGTCCAGTTGTAGTATGGAGTCCAGATACGGCCGAAGATAGCAGTACCGAAATCACCTGTGATGCCCAGGTTAGCCAGACGACCACTGGACCATGCACCAGTTTCAGTGCTTACAGCCTGCTCGAACTGGAAGATAGCCTTCGCGCCAGAGAACAGATCGCTGGAACCACGAACACCAATACGGGAAGAGTTGTCCTGTACGTCCAGGTTAGTAGCGTCGTTGTCTACCAGTTTAATACGCAGAGAGCCGTACAGAGTAGCGTCAGCCTGTGCAGCCATTGGAGCAGCCAGAGCGCCAGCAACAGCCAGTGCGATCAGTGACTTCTTCATTAAAATTTCCCCTTCAATATTCAACATACTAGTAGTGAATTCTAGGTTTTTCTGGCTCTTAAAATAAGAGCTGCTAGAAAAATACTATAAATTCTGTTTATTTCAAACAGATGATCACCAGTTTATCACCTGCCTGATGCCCTTGTCTGTTACATAACAGAATTAACCGGACTTTAAAACTTGTTGATACTCGTATTAATGCGTCTGTGACGACCAACACTTTGCACCAAAATTTTGCGCATTACAGCACAGGGAATTTCGATGTGCAACCGGTAGATTCATCGAACATTCAATATCATCTGGCTCGCCCATGAGCAGCTTGATATACGTCAAGTTCGATAATCTTCAATACATTAGTGGCACTTTTTATCGCACTATCAGGCATGCACCTTTTGCCATTGCTGACGTAGACGCTTCTCTGATACCGACACCCTCGTACCCAGCTGCTGGGCAAACAGCGATACACGGTACTCTTCCAGCCACCAGCGGAAGGTTTCCAGTTCGGTATCAGCGATACCCTGCTTATCGTGCTGTGCCTTACGCTGCTCATACTGCTGCCAGAAAGTTGACAGCTGATCGCTGTAAAATCTTTGTTGATTTAGATCTCGCTGATATTTCTCTAACCTCAACTCAATTGCTTTCATATAGCGCTCATACTCTTTCAACCTTACTGCCACAGTTGCCGCTATATAGTCTGCATGCACCAGCCCGCCCAGCTGCTGTTTTATATCATTGAGCACCGTTACCGCTGCCAGATCGACACGCCCCTTAAGACGTTTCTGAATCTGGTGGTAGCTACGGTGAATATTTAATACCTGCCCTGCAATCTGATTAGCAGTTTGCATAAGGTTTTTCTGAACATTTTTCAAACAGCATTCAAACTGCTGCGCAGTACGCGGCAAAACCTCATCCAGTGCCATTATCTGACGTACAGCCTGCAACATAATCTGCTCTTCTAACGCTTTACGATCAAAAAGGCCGCCTACCAGAATAAGACTGGACTGCAGATCTGCCAGCTGCTTACGCGCCTGACGCACAGGCTCACGCACTGACAGCAACGCCAATCGCGCAACACCACGCACAGATAGACGAAGCGCTTGCGATGCTGACATCGCAAGCGTCAACTCAACGCTATCGCCCTGGTCCACCAGTGCAGGCCAAGCCTCCAGCTCCAGCCCACCCGCCTGGCGTACAGTAATCACCTCATCCAGAGCGCCAAAGTCCCAGCGCGTTAACCCCTTACGCCCCCAATGCGACGGAGAATCATCAAGGATAGCCTCTTCTGCCTGGTCACCATATTGTTGGCACAACGCCTCCCAATCACGCGATAAGCCGACGGTTTTGCCTTTAGAATCCAGCAGTTCAAGACTTACCTGCTGATGAGGTTCCAGCTCAACGGCTCGTAATTGCGCCGGATCTATGGCGACCCCACTCATACGCTTGAGCTGCAACGCCAGAGCTTCGTACAAATCACCTTCAGCAAACTCAACAGCGTCAATAAATGCACTGACATGATCAGGAATCGGCACAAAGTTTTTACGTAACTGCTTCGGCAAACCTTTAAGAATGGTGCAGCACTTATCATGCAGCATACCCGGCACCAACCATTCCAGTCGCTGCAATGGCAACTGCTTCAGCAGCGGCAGAGGCACCTGCATAGTCAAACCATCCTGTTTTTTTCCCGGTTCAAACTGGTAGCCCAGTTTAAGACTCATACCACGCTCTTGCAGGGTTGTCGGATACTGCGCAGCGCTGACATGTGCAGCAGAGCGCTGCAACACGTCCTCTTCCGCCATGAAGAGTACTTTTTCATTGCTCTGTTCAAGCTGTTTACGCCAGCGTTCAAAACCACTGCCATTTACAACATGCGTTCCCTCATGCTGTATAAACTTCTGCTCGTAGAACTGGAACAGTTGCTCTTCATCTACCAACAGGTCACGCCGCCGGGATTTCGCCTCAAGCTGCTCAATATCGCGTAACAACGTCTGATTCTGACGAAAAAATGGCGCTCGAGTATGAAACTGACCCTCAACCAGCGCACTACGAATAAAGATCTCATGACTGGTCTGCAGATCAATACGGCCATAATTAATGCGTCTTTTTGCCACAATAATCAGGCCATAAAGGGTTACCTGCTCAAAAGCCACCACCTGGGCACGCTTTTTCTCCCAGTGCGGCTCCAGGTAACTGCGTCGCACCAGATGTTCAGCCAGCGGTTCTACCCAGGCTGGCTCAATACGCGCCACCATACGGGCAAACAGACGACTGGTTTCCACCATCTCGGCTGCCATCAACCATTTTGGTGAACGCTTATACAATGCCGAGGCCGGGAATATAAAGAAGCGACGGTTTCGCGCACCCAGATACTCCCGATTTTCATGTTTCGTACCTATATGACTGAGCAAACCCGCCAACAGTGAACGATGTACTTGCTCATAGCTTGCGGCTGCTTCGTTTTCGCTGTAACCAAGCTGACGACAGATAATATGCAGCTGGCGATGCACATCACGCCATTCACGCATACGCATAAAAGCCAGATAATTTTTCTGACAGTATTTACGCAGCTGGTTCTGGCTCAGCGTCTGACGTTGCTCTTCATACAGGTCCCAGAGGTTTACCAGCGTCAGAAAATCAGATTCTTCATGGGCATAGGTACGGTGCTTTTCATCGCTCGCCTGCTTCTTATCATGGGGGCGTTCCCGAGGGTCCTGCACGCTCAGAGCACTGGCAATGATCAGTACCTCACGCAAAGCCCCCTGCTTTGCCCCCTCTATCACCATACGACCGATACGCGGATCAATCGGTAACTTGCTGAGCTGACGACCACTGGCCGTCATCTGCCGTTTGGCGGTTACCGCACCCAGCTCTTCCAGCAATTTGAAACCATCATTTATATAGCGTGAGTCCGGTGCATCCAGAAATGGAAATTCACTGATGTCACCCAGACGTAGATTAAGCATCTGCAAAATAACTGCCGCCAGATTGGTACGACGGATTTCAGCATCAGTGAATTCCGGCCGGGACAGAAAATCCTCTTCGGAATAAAGACGGATACAAATACCTTCCGCCACACGGCCACATCGGCCTTTACGCTGGTTGGCGCTAGCCTGAGAGACTGGTTCAATTGGCAAGCGTTGCACTTTAGAACGATAACTGTAGCGGCTGATGCGGGCAAAACCTGGATCGATCACATAACGGATACCCGGCACCGTCAACGAAGTTTCCGCCACGTTGGTAGACAATACAATTCGCCGCCCGGCACCGCGACTTGCATGAAAGATCTTATTCTGTTCTGCCACACTCAGCCGTGCATATAAAGGAAGGATCTGGCAATCACGCAACTCAGCTTTACGCAGGAAGTCCGCGGTTTCACGAATTTCGCGCTCACCACTGAGGAAGACCAGGATATCACCGCGCTCACGCCCCTGCTCACGCTCTATCTGCTGCAACTCATGTACTGCACGCAATACACCTTCTTGCTGATCAATGCTGGCGCTATCATCATCACCCGCATCCAGCAGCGGACGATAAAGCACCTCTACCGGAAAGGTACGGCCAGACACTTCAATAACAGGCGCATCTTCAAAGTGCTGGGAGAAGCGCTCCAGGTCGATAGTTGCCGACGTAACAATCACCTTCAGATCAGGACGCTCTGGCAGAATCCGCTTCAAGTAACCCAGCAGAAAATCAATATTGAGGCTGCGCTCATGGGCTTCATCGATAATCAGCACTTCATACTGATTCAGTAAACGATCCTGCTGTGTTTCCGCCAGCAAGATACCATCAGTCATCAGCTTGACCAGGGTATTTTCTCCCGCCTGTTCAGTAAACCGCACCTGATAACCAACAGTACTACCCAGTTCACACTGCAATTCTTCTGCAATACGTCCGGCAACAGTTCGCGCCGCCAGTCGTCGAGGCTGGGTATGACCGATACGTCCTTTAACCCCCAACCCCAGATCAAGACAGATCTTGGGCAGCTGAGTGGTTTTACCAGACCCGGTTTCACCGGCGATCACCACTACCTGATTTTCTGCAATCGCCCGACTGATATCCTCACGCTTCTGGCTAATGGGCAGGTCAGGGTAGGTGATGTCACCCAGTAGCTGACGCCGTTGCTCAACCCGCAGGGTCGACTGTTCAATCCGGGTCTGAATTTCAGCCTGCATTCGGTCAGCTGGACGACCATCTTTCAACCGCTGACGCAATTGCTGCAAACGCTTGCGCAGCGGGAAACGGTCAGCCAGCATACAGCCGTCCAGAGCTTCATAAAGCGGAGTCAGTTGATCAGTCACAGCAGAACACCCAGAGCAGAAATGAAAATAAAGAGAGCAGATAGTTATGGCTCAAAACCTGAAGATGAAGCGAGCCTAAACTGGCAGGATGTACCCACCAGACACAAAACAGGCCCCTGAAAAGGGGCCTGGCATTATACAGCGTTATAAAGCGTTTAGCTTGCTGACGAACTTGAACAGTGCTCAATCAATGGTTCACCTTTATGAAACACCACCATTTCACCCGTTTCCAATGCAGTCCATTGTTCGTACTCAGTCAACGGCTCAGTTGCAATCACAGTCACCACATCATCAGGTGTCGTTTCCTTATAAAAATCGACCGTCATTTCACAATCTTTCAACGATGCTTCACCAAAAGGCGCACGCCGGGTCAACCAGGAAAGCCTGGTTGTACAATAGGTAAACAGATGCTCTGATTCACTGAGCAACATGTTAAAAACCCCTAACGCCCGCAGCTGATCACAACGAGCCTGAATAAAGGCAGCCAGCTCACAAACATCCTCTGGTGGTTCAGGAAATTGCTGACGAATTTCACCCAGTAGCCAGCAAAATGCAAACTCACTGTCTGTGGTGCCGACAGGCTTATAAAACGTTAACGGCCAGTCAAATAATGACTTCTCCAATTGACCATTATGGGCGTATGTCCAGGTGCGTCCCCAAAGTTCACGTGAAAAGGGGTGGGTATTCTCCAGACAAACACTGCCCACATTCGCCTGACGAATATGACTGATGACCACCTCACTTTTAATTGGATAGTTTTTTACCAGCCTGGCAATCTCTGATTCAACGCTGGGGTTTGGGTCATGAAAGCAGCGCATCGCCCGCCCCTCATAAAAAGCAATCCCCCAACCATCCTTATGCGGACCAGTGCCACCACCACGCTGCATCAGGCCTGCAAAGCTGAAACAGATATCTGTTGGAACATTCGCACTCATGCCCAGCAGTTCACACATGGTCGGTCTCCTTTAATTACACTCAGCACATATATCAACCAACATCACCGCTCTTTTATTAGTGCTGCTTTATTATCGGTAACTTACGACTCAGCCTGCTGACCATCATCACCTGACAAGACAATACGATCAGGCAGGGCATCAATCATATCAGACATCAACGCAGCCACAGGTTTCTGAGGCTGCGGCTCCGGCGAGACAACCGTTTCAATGGTTCGTCGCTCACCGACAAAAGTGCCTTCACTGTCTATCGACATTTTGCGGCAGATGGCCAAACCACGCAGCTCGCCACCACTTTCTATGTGCAGCTCATTACAGTGTACTTCCCCTTCCAGCACACCACTGACATTAACACGTGGTGCTTTGATCTTGCCTTTAACACGCCCTTCACGACCAATACTGACACCGCTACTGGAGGTAATGGTGCCGTCCACCGCACCATCAATATGCATGCGCCCCATGGCCCGCACATCGCCGGTGAAGAAATTACCACGGGCAATAATGGTTACTGCGGCGCGCTCCGGTTTAGCGGATAATGTTTTTTTAATGATTCCCATTTAACAGCTTTTATTGACCTGAAGGTCTCTTCGACGTTACTGATATTCATGGCAAGGAACGGCTTGGGATCCAGCTTGTTAAACATATGTCGGATCTCGTAATGCAGATGCGGGCCGGTCGAAATACCGGTGTTGCCGGTATAACCGATCAGCTCTCCCTTGCTGATAAACTGCCGCCCTTTTACCACCACCTTCTTCAGATGCGCATAATAGGTTTTAAAACCGAAATTGTGCTGCAGAATGATCAGATTACCAAACCCGCTTTTCTTGTGGTATCCACCATATTCCACTACACCATCAGCAGGAGCATAAATCGGCGTACCCTGTTTAGCACGAAAGTCTACACCAGGATGCAGCGCCCGCTTTTTCAACACCGGATGCATACGCATACCATAGCCAGCCGTTACCCGCGCGCCATTTTTCAGCGGCACACCGCTTGGAATCTGATTCAGCAGATAACGCCGCTCTTCGGTTACCCGTTGCAACTGATCAATACGCTCACTGGCATTGCGGTCTCCCGCAGACAGACCCATCATTTTTTCCAGCTCAGCCAACTGGTTGGTGGTCTGCTCAATACGCTGATTTTGCTCTGCCAGGCTGAGGTTTTTTTCAGCCAGGGAATCACGTTCGCGTTGCAACTTGTTAAGCGCATTATCAAGAGCTGTTTTCTGTGCAAGCATCTCACTACGCTGCTTATCCAGTGTACTGTTCAGCCTTGCCAGTGCGTCACGTTCACTGCGCAATACACCGAGCTCGTTGCGCACCTCGCCCAGTTCCTGATCCAGCTCGGCATTTTGTTGCTCGAACTGCTGCTGTACTTCTACCACTTCGCCATATTCTGACAATAGCTGCTGATGATTCTGCGAGAGATCAGTCAGATCACTACGGGTAACCACCAGCAGACTGTTGGAAATAAAAAAACTGATCGCGGATAACACCAGGAACAGGGCAAAGATATATTTGGCAGCCTGACCAAGAGTGTACTGGTGCGACCCATACACTGTGGTCAGTGTGATCACTAATTTCTGTTTCAAACCTGCACCTGAAAGGACAACTGACACGCCGCCACAATATACTGATCAGCTCCTAAAATTCCACCGGCTCAGAACATTATTGTACCGGATAACAGGCCTGGATCAGGCTGTTCAGGATTGCCCACCCAGTTTAAGGTGACGAATCAGCCATGGCATGGTAGGCGCCTGAATACAGAGCGTGAACAGAACAACACCATAGGCTATAGACTGCACCGTGAACCAGCTTTCCAGCTGTAATGGCAGAGCTAACGCCAATGCCACAGAGATCGAACCTCGAATTCCCCCCCAGTAGATAACCATTTGCTCTGCACGACTGATCGGTGGATACCCAGGTAACAGATTGATCAGTGGTATTGTAATCAGTAACCCCAATGCACGCGCCAGCAATACTGCCAGAATACCCAGCAACATGGCCAACCACTGCTCCTGAAACATCACCAGAGTCACCGTCACACCCAGTAACAGGAAGATCGAGGCATTCGCCAGTTCAGCACCAAATGACCAGAGGTGATGCAACGCATTACGTACTGGAGTGTCTCCCTCCCTGCGCTGCAATTCACCAAATACCAGCCCGGACATCAACACCGCCATCACTCCTGAAACGTGGAAGTATTCCGCCAGCAGAAAGCCACCATACGCCGCTGCCAGCATTACAATCATTCGGTTAAAACTGTTATCCAGCAGGCGATAAAGCATCCACCCCAGCACAGCCACCCCCACACCTGTAACGACACCACCGAAAAAGATCTGAGCAAAGCTTAACGCCGCCATAGACAACGTTATCTGCCCATCGGGCATCAGAGCCAGAGTCGTGAGCAAGGTAAACAATACAATCGCGGTGGCATCATTAAACAGACTTTCCCCATCCACCAAAAGAATCAGGCGCTCAGAAACACCCGCCTGACGGAACAGTTGAAGTACCGCCGCCGGGTCCGTCGCTGACAGAATCGCGCCCGTTAACAAAGCAACGACCCAAGGGTAATACAACGGATATCCGATACCGTAAAACAGCAGCACAGCACAGATACCCGCACAAAGCATCATCATCGGCGTTGATAACAGCAGGATAGCCAGCAGGTTTCTCAGCAGCAGACGCCCATCCATATGTAGTGCCGCCTCAAAAATCAGCACTGGCAGAAAAACATAGAACACCAGATCGTTAAAATGATGCCAGCGCAGACCTGTATCCACACCACTGGCAACCAGCAATTCAGAGCCAATAAAGCCGCCTGCTACCAGCACCAGACTCCAGGGCAGTTTCAACCGCTGTGCCAGCGGTTGCAGCAAAGCTGCCAGCAATAACATGCCAAGAAAAGCAAGAATCAGATCTGAAATTGCCATGCTGCACTCCTGTTTTTATAAGAACTGTAATGAGCATCCAGCGTTAACACTCACTCTTTAAAAGCATATCAGCGACTGACGCAACGTGATGATCAGCATTGATGCCTGCCACCAATTACCTATTTCGTCTTTACCTTGCCCCTGCCAGGTTGAATAACTGGTGACTGTTGAGCACTTTTTTGTCAGCTAATTCTTTCGTCAGATAATGTGTCATCAGTTTTATATATCACCCGCTCAACATATCACCAGCGAATAAAAACAGATGACAGCAACGTCAGGCAAACCAAAGGGATGTAATATGAGTCAGAGAGAAATTGTTGTTCTCAGTGGAGTACGTACCGCCATCGGTGGTTTTGGCGGTAGTCTGAAAGATAAATCACCGGGCGAGCTGGCCGCAGCCTGTGTTCAGGAAGCGATCAGCCGGGCTGGCTTGCAGCCCGACCAGCTGGGCCATTGCGTCTTTGGCAATGTCGTACACACTGAACGTCAGGATATGTACCTGAGCCGTGTTGCAGCACTGAATGGCGGTTTGCCGGTTGAAACCCCGGCCCTGACCGTAAATCGCCTCTGCGGCTCCGGTTTACAGGCCATTGTTACTGCCGCACAACAGATCAGCTGCAATCAATGTGACACCGCTGTCGCAGGCGGCGCAGAAGTGATGAGCCGGGCACAATACTGGCTACCCGCAGGGCGTTTTGGGCAGCGAATGGGGGATGGCACCATCATTGACGCGATGGTGGGCGCACTGACCTGCCCGATGGACGATACCCACATGGGCATTACCGCTGAAAATATCGCGGAACGATGGAACATCAGCCGTGAAGAACAGGATGCACTGGCAGTACAAAGTCACAACCGTGCTGAAGCCGCCATCACGGCCGGGCTATTCAAAGAACAGATTCTGCCTGTCGAAATTAAAAAACGTCGGGAGCTGATCAGCTTTGACACCGACGAACACACCCGTATGGGCTGTACGCTGGCCGATATGGCCAAACTGCGCCCCGCATTTAAAAAAGACGGCAGCGTAACCGCCGGTAATGCGTCTGGTATCAACGATGCGGCGGCGGCAATAACGCTGATGGCAGCAGATGCAGCACAAGCTCAGGGCCTGCAACCGATGGCACGGCTGGTCGATTACAGCTTTGCAGGCGTTGAACCCAGATATATGGGCATTGGCCCGGTACCTGCTGTACGCACCTTGCTGGAGAAAACCAGCCTGAGCGTTGACGATATTGATCTGTGGGAAGTTAACGAAGCCTTTGCCGCCCAGGCACTGGCCGTATGTCGTGATCTGAACCTGCCCGAAGAGAAGGTGAACCCGAACGGCTCCGGTATATCACTGGGCCACCCAATTGGCGCAACCGGTGCAGTCATTACCGTCAAGGCGCTGTATGAATTGCAACGTACCGGAGGACGTTACGCTGTCGTGACCATGTGTATCGGTGGCGGCCAAGGAATTGCAGCACTATTTGAGCGCATCTGATTGGCCACAGTCTGTATAAGGCTTCGCCCAGTCGGGCGCTGATATAAGGGTGGGGAGTGCTCAACACTTTCAACCAATGTCCAACACTTTTAACCAGTATCCAACACCTTCAACGGAAAACATATTCCCACGCAAAGACGCAGGAACAAGAATAATCAGGCTGTGCAGCATTGATCTGGTATTTTCAGTCCGGTGCTTTCACAGCCTGTCAGCAATCAAGTTTCAGCCATATCGGTCAGTGGGCGCAGGCGATAGCAAGGCTCGTAGTCCTGATAATTTATTTTCATTCGGCGCTGCTCCACAAACGATCGCAGCAGTTCATCCAATGGTTCAATCAGAGCAGTTTCACCAGACAACTCAAAAGGCCCATGCTCTTCAATGGCCTGAATGCCCTGCTCTTTGACATTACCAGCCACAATGCCGGACAACGCACAACGCAGGTTAGCTGCCAGCTGATAGTCAGGCTGATCATAGAACAGATTCAGTGCCGTCATATTGTTATGGGTTGGCTCAAATGGCTGCTGGAATGCAGCAGGAATATGCAGCTGCCAGTTGAAATGAAATGATTCACTGGTGGCTTTGCGATACCGGGTAACCGCTTCCAGACCATCTTTCATCGCGACAGCCACACCATGGGGGTCATCAATAATAATGCGATACTTGTCCGCGGCTGCCTCACCCAGCGTACGGCGAATGAAGCGATCCACGGTTTCAAAGTAAGCCTCACTGTCAGCGGGGCCTGTAAACACCAGCGGGAATGGCAAATGGGCATTACGTTCATGCAGCAAGATGCCCAGCATATAGAGAATTTCTTCCGCCGTTCCAGCCCCACCCGGAAACACGATAATACCATGACCGAGCCGGACAAAAGCTTCCAGTCGCTTCTCAATATCCGGCATGATGATCAGTTCATTCACTATCGGATTCGGGCTCTCTGCTGCAATGATTCCCGGCTCTGAAATGCCAACATAGCGACCACTGGCAATGCGCTGTTTGCTGTGAGCAATTGCCGCCCCTTTCATGGGCCCTTTCATCGCCCCTGGGCCACAACCGGTACAGATGTCATAACCACGCAGCCCCAGCTCATAACCAACCGCTTTGGTGTACTCAT
The DNA here is from genome assembly GCA_025800125.1 of Marinobacterium sp. Lineage (GTDB taxonomy): Bacteria > Pseudomonadota > Gammaproteobacteria > Pseudomonadales > Balneatricaceae > Marinobacterium_C. The sequence continues at coordinate 56,543 of JAOXSF010000164.1, read as the reverse complement.
ATTCATGACGGGCAATTGAATGCCCTCCCCAGCACACCACCAGGTTCGGCTTCACATGGGGTTTAAGCGCGTTGGCATGACGCAGAATATGGAACACCTCATTGGTGGTCAGGCAGTCAGCTGCCAGCCCATCGCAACACTTGTCCAGCTCAACACCCACATACAACAAATCACGCAAGACTGAAAACAGATTCTCGCGAATTCCCTGTATGATCTCACCATCAACAAATGCACCCACCGGTGCGTTAATCAGATCCAGCTGCAAGCCTCGGTGCTTCTGGCTGACACGAATGTCAAAATCCCGAAACTTATCCAGCACCAGTCGTGTGCTGTCCATCTCACTGCCACAATTAAGCACCGCCAATGAACACTGCCGGAACAGGCGATAAAGACCGCCCTGACTGACATCCTGCAGTTTGGCAACCTCATGGGGGGAAAGCGTATCCAGACTGTCCAGCGGCGTTACGCTGGTTGTTACATAGGGTTCGTTAATCATAAGTACCACCTCCTGCAAAACGCAGGAACAGAAGACGTGGACACCCCTTTCAGGCAGCGGGCAAGCAGCTTTTTCAATAAGCCTGATCAGCTATTCAGACGCAGCAGCCCGGTTCAGGCAACCGGGCTCAGCAAGCTTTATCTCATCCAAAAGCTTTATTTCACTTAAAAGCTTTATCTCACTTAAAAGCTTTATTTTTCAGTTAAAAGCCCTGCACCTCATTTAAAAGCTCTATTCCAGTCAAGAAAGCTCTATTTCAGGCAATGCTGTGCAAGTAACAGCACACAGGCAGGCAGTGCGATAACGCGAATCTCCGCCTGTGGTGCATACCAGCCGCAGTGCGACGTCTTATCGGTTATTGTTATTCCCTTGTACTGCACCCGGTATGGATGCGAAATATGACTCCTGTTTAATGAGTCCTGTTATCCAGTAGACCGATGACAATTCAATGAAGTTCACCTGTTCACTATATGACTGGCACCAGCTTATGGCAAAGAATGATGATAAAAGTGCAGTTTTTTCAGAGAGTTAGTCGCACCACCGGTCAGAATACGACCACTGAAAACGGTTTTCCTGCACCGGCTTAACCTGGCAGCCACTTGACCATTTTCACTGACCAGCCAGTAACCGATCAACAAACTCAGGCACTGCCTGCCCTGCTGGCGCATGAATATGCTCATCAAAGGCCGTATGCACCCGCGAAGGCTCCAGATTGATCTCCACCGTGCGCGCACCGGCAGCATTTGCCACTTCAACAAACCCTGCTGCCGGGTAAACATTGCCAGACGTGCCAATCGACAGAAACAGCTGGCAATGGTCCAGCGCCTGATAACAACGCTCCATCTGCATCGGCATCTCACCAAACCAGACAATATCCGGACGCAACGTACCGCTACTGCCACAACACTGACAGAGATCTTCAGGTGTACAGTCCTGCTCGCTCCGGTAGATCAGCTCAGACGATACACAGCGCAGGTTCAGCAGCTCACCATGCATATGAATCAGGTTTTCGCTGCCTGCTCGCTCATGCAGGTTGTCGATATTCTGCGTAATCAGTAACACTTCACCTGGTAATGTTTTTTCGAGCCGGGCCAGTGCTTCATGGGCAGCATTGGGGTGTACATCACCCGAAAGCAACTGCTGGCGTCTCTGATTATAAAACCGGTGTACAAGGTCAGGATCAGTATAAAACCCTTCTGGTGTTGCAACATCTTCAATGCGGTGGTCTTCCCAGAGCCCGTCTGCCGCACGAAAGGTACGAATGCCTGATTCTGCAGAGATACCCGCCCCTGTCAGAATCACAATGGATGGCTGCATAGCACTTTCCCATTTCATCATAAAAATCAACAGCCCAATGATCACACCGTCACAGCGCGTTAACAGCACGATGTTTCAACTGACCGGTTTCAACTGACCGGTTTCAACTGACGTTCGGCCAATCATCGTAAAGGACTTGATAGACCATGGATAATACTCCTAGAGTAGAAGCTGAATACAATGACTGCGGACAACACGGCTGTGAAGTCAGCACCGCATACCTGAAGGTTCTGGCTAACCACCCTGCCGATGCTGTTACGCAGATTGCAGAGGACGAAGCCATGACTGGATTAAAGCTCTATATCCTCGACACCAACGTGTTGCTACACGACCCGCGTTGCCTCTATGAATTTGAGGAGCACGACATTGTCATCCCGATGACAGTACTGGAAGAACTGGACGACATAAAGGACCGCAAGAAAAATGTTGCCCAGGAAGCTCGCCACGCCATCCGTGCAATTGACCAGATTATCGGAGACAGCAGTGCCGATGAAATCCTGAAGGGCGTTACCATTGAACTGCCTGGCCAGGCTGAGTCTGCGGTGCAGCTGGGCTGCCTGAGCATTTTCCCCGACCACCAGCTAAGATCGCACCATGAATCAGCACCACATTTCCTGCCTGTTCAACACTGTAAAGATAACCTGATCATCAACAGCGCTCTGCACCTGCAGCAACAACACACAGATCAGCATTCAGCGCGTGAAATTATTCTGGTTACCAAAGATATAAACATGCGGCTTAAAGCACTGGGAGCCGGGTTACAGCGGGTTGAGGATTACCGCACCGACCAGCTGGTATCTGATCTGGAATTGCTCCCTTCAGGCCATAAGCGCCTGCAAGGCAATTTCTTGGATCGAGTTGAGCATATCAACAGTTATCAGGACAACGGCCACACGTACCACGAAATCAACCAAGGCATACTGCCTGATGCCTATCTCAATCAGTACATTCATGATGAACAGGATGAATTTGCCGCACGGGTGGTAAAGATTGATGGCCAGACCCTGACATTGCTGGACCTGAGTTATGAACACCTGATGCGTCAGCACTGCTGGGGCATCGAGCCGATCAGCATTGAACAGGGCTTTGCCATGCAGGCACTGCTGGACCCGACAATTGACCTGACCATCCTTAATGGCGCGGCTGGCTCCGGTAAGACATTGATCGCCCTGGCCTGTGCGCTGGAAATGGTAATTGAACAGAAACGCTTCAACAAGATTATCGTTACCCGTTCAACACCACCGGTTGCTGAAGATATAGGCTTTTTACCCGGCACCGAAGAGGAAAAAATGACCCCCTGGCTTAGTGCTATCCACGACAATCTGGAGGCCATGCACGAGCACGACGACCGCCCCCAGTCCAGTATTCGTTATGCCATTGAGCAAGCGAATATTCAGTTCAAATCGCTGAACTTTATTCGTGGCCGCAGCATCCAGGACGCTGTAGTACTGATAGATGAAGCGCAGAATCTGACCCCTAGCCAACTGAAAACCATTCTGACCCGCAGTGGCAAAGGCTGCAAAATGATCTGTCTGGGCAATCTGGCACAGATTGATTCCAGCTACCTGACCCCACTGACTTCAGGTTTGACTTACATCGTTGAGCGTTTCAAACCATTTGAAGGTGCCGCCAACATTCATTTCGAAGGCGTATTCCGCTCACCGCTGGCTCAGTATGCCGAAGAACACCTTTAGCAGACCACCGTTGCAGACACACAACCAGGCTTGAAATACATGGCCAGCGCACCTGCATCATAGCTGTGACAAATGACGAGCATTCACCATATGAATACTCGTCATTTATCGAACAGACCAAAGTATAAAAAGCTCATTCAAGGCCTGTAGTTACAGGGCCTGGCGGCAATTTTTATCAATACTGATAAAAATCTCCTCCGCCCGGTAGCGTTTCATTCACGGCCGGTTAGCCTATAATGCGGCGCAAAATTGATAAACCATGAAACCGGGCCAGATACCGGTATTCATGGCACTCGCACCCTGTTACCACCCGTATAACAGAGCGTTGCGATGTGTTCCGGGTTGACCGACCCCATTCGGAGGTTCCCTTTCAAAAAAAGGGGCAAATAAATCAACCACCTGCGGATAAGGCAGTGTAGTTTCTGCAAACCAGAAACCGCCTGCGATGTGAACCCTGTTGCGCCACTGAGGGCGTTGTACAGCGGACAACAACGATAACTCACATTCATGACCATTCCAGGTCAGACTTATCTGAACACCAGGTGAGGACACAGCGTAACAGTCAGCTGGTAATGCGACTCACAGCCAGCGCTGTACCCGGTGTCTGTTTGAAATGGCGAAGTGCGTATGACTACAAAGCATGTTGATGTGTTGCTGGTCGGGGCCGGTGCGATGAGCACCACCCTGGGAACGCTGCTCAAGCAGCTGGACCCTTCTCTGAATATCATGATGGTCGAACGTCTCGACCACGTTGCCTATGAAAGTACCAATGGCTGGAATAACGCCGGTACAGGTCACGCAGCGTACTGTGAACTGAACTACACCCCTGAACAGCCTGATGGCAACGTCAACACTGACAAAGCCTTCACCATCAACTCTGCCTTTGAAGTCAGTCTGCAATTCTGGTCATGGCTGGTAGAAAATAACGTCCTGCCTGCACCATCAGAGTTTATCAACCGCGTTCCTCACCAAAGCTTTGTCTGGGGTGAAGAGAATGTTGAATTCCTGCGCAAGCGCCATGAAGCCCTGAGTGCAACCGCATCTTTTGGTGAAATGGAATACAGCGAAGACCCTGAAGTCTTGCGTCAGTGGATGCCGCTGGTGATGCAGAACCGCGATCCAAATCAGAAAATTGCCGGTACCCGCGTTCCTCACGGTGCTGATGTCAACTTCGGCGCGCTGGCCCGTAGTATGACGAAGTACCTGAAAACCCAGCAAGGCTTTGAGCTGCGCTTGAACCGTGAAGTGAACGCCTTCCGTCAGCTGGACGATGGCCGCTGGACCGTACGCCTGAAAAACCATGAACGCGGCGGCAGCGAAATCATCAACACGGGCTTTATCTTTATCGGCGCAGGCGGTGCATCTCTACCACTGCTGCAAAAAACCGGTATAAAAGAAGGCAAGGGCTACGGCGGCTTCCCGGTCAGCGGCATGTGGCTGGTATGTAAAAAGCCAGAGATCGTTGAACAGCACCACGCCAAAGTATATGGTCAGGCACCGATTGGTGCGCCACCGATGTCAGTTCCCCACCTGGATACCCGCATCATGGACGGTGAGAAAGCATTGCTGTTCGGCCCGTTTGCAGGATTCACCACCAAGTTCCTGAAAACCGGCTCCCTCCTGGATATGCCACTGAGCATCAATCCGGGTAATATTGCACCGATGCTCAGCGTAGGCGCCAAAAGCATGGACCTGACCAAGTACCTGATCAGCGAAGTCATGCAGTCACACAGTGCGCGTGTTGACTCACTGCGTACCTTCTTCCCGGATGCAAAAGATGAAGACTGGGAACTGGCTTACGCAGGCCAGCGTGTGCAGATCATCAAGAAAGATGGCAACGGCGGCGGCAAACTGGAATTTGGCACCGAAGTTATCTCCGCCGAAGATGGCACCATGGCAGCTCTGCTGGGCGCATCACCTGGTGCATCTACCACCGTAAAAACCATGATCAATGTGATTGAGACCTGCTTCGCTGACCGCTTGCAGAGCCCTGAATGGCAGGAAAAAATGAAAGAGATGGTGCCATCTTACGGCCAGTCTCTGGAAAACGATGCAGCACTGCTGAAAACCGTACGCGAACGAACACTGGACACGCTGAATCTGACAGAAGACTGAATCTGCGCCTGAAAACGTATACCCAAGGCCGCAAAGTTCACGACATATATAGCTCGCAGGGCAATGGCTCGCAGGACAAGGAGTCACGAGGCAACAAACTCATACAGCAGGTAGCCAGCTTCTGGCTACCTGCTTTTGTTCGCAACCCGCTCATATATTCACAACCTGCTCATACCTGTCTGTTATCCGTCAGTGGTACAATCGTTTACCTTACTGACTTACCGGATACTTCCATGAAAACCCTGATCTCTCGCCTGCTGATATTACTGGTACGAGGTTATCAGTATCTGATCAGCCCAGTACTGGGTAGCAATTGTCGTTTTTACCCGACATGTTCCAGTTATATGATTGAAGCGATAGAAACCCACGGTATTGTTCGTGGCCTCTGGCTGGGTATCCGCCGTATTGGCCGCTGCCACCCCTGGGGGGATAGTGGCATTGACCCCGTACCTCCGGTTCATAACTGCCAGACAGAGCATTGTCACCACAAGACTGCCAAACAATCGTCAGACCCTCATTCCTGACTCCTGGCATAACGCCGCCGATTCGCATTCCCACACCTGCTGGCCCATCACCGTATCCCTTCTGGATCACAATGCCTCTTATTAATCACAGTGCCTCTTATTGATCACAGTGCCTCTTCTGGTTCTGGCTCTGACTGGGCCGACTGCATGGAAAGCCTACTACTGAAACCTCAGCCAGAAACAGCAGTCTGACCTTGATGCAGGCATCACAGGCCCAGCGCAAGACAGCAAGTCTGGCGCAGGGCAGAAAGGAAGACAGGAGGCCCTCCATGTTCAGTTCACTTACCATGCTGCTGGTTGTTGTCAGTTATATGGCCGTACTGTTCGGCCTGGCACAATGGGTCGAACGACGGCTCGACAAAGGGCATTTCAACACCAACAAACCCTGGCTTTACGCCCTCTCACTGGCTGTATTTCACACCTCCTGGACGTTCTACGGCAGTGTTGGCTTTGCCAGCCATAGCGGGCTGCTATATCTGGGCATCTACGTGGGCGCATTACTCGGAATTGTGCTGGGCTGGTTCAGTCTGCAACGGATGATTCTCATCAAGGAGAACCTGCATACCACCAGCGTGGCCGACTTTATCGCCAACCGCTACAACCGCTCCCCAGCTCTGGCTGCTGCGGTGACCCTGATTGCACTGATCGGCCTTGTGCCCTATATCGCGCTGCAACTGACAGCCATTGTCAACTCCATCCAGATTCTGACCCAGCAACAGTACAGCACTACCACCTGGGGCGTGCATGGTCTGATGACAACGGTGCTGATTATCCTGTTCGTCATCATCATCGGAATGCGTCGACTGGACCCAACCGAGCGGCATCAGGGCATGATCAGCGCACTGGTTGCCGAATGCCTTATCAAACTGGTGGCGGCTTTGGGGGTTGGTATTTTTGTCAGTTGGTGGCTATTTGATGGCCCTATCGACATTTTGAAGCAACTGGAAGAAGCAGGACAGCAGCATCTGTTAAGCGCCAGTGCCACTGAAGATAGCGGGCTGCGCTGGCTGACACTGATTATTCTTGGTTTTGTCGGCGTCCAGCTATTGCCACGTCAGTTTCATGTTGCAGTGGTAGAAAACTGCCATCTCCATCACCAGAAAACCGCCTTATGGCTGTTTCCACTGTATATGCTACTGATCAATCTGTTTGTTATCCCGATTGCCGGGGCCGGGTTGCTGATGGGCTTATCAGGCAATGAAGCAGATTATTTTGTCCTGCTACTTCCTCAGCAAGCTGGCTCAGATCTGATAACTCTACTGGCATTTATTGGTGGTTTTTCTGCCGCCACCGGTATGGTGCTGATCACCACGCTAACCCTGGCTACCATGCTGACCAACCATCTGTTGCTGCCATTACTGGAATGGAGCGACCTGTTAAACCCGTTACGACAACGTCTACTGCAATTACGCTGGGCTTCTGCCACATTGATTGTAATAAGCGGTTATCTGTTCGCACTGGAATTTTCTGATACTTACATCCTGGTCAGCATTGGTCTGCTTTCGTTTACCGCTATTCTGCAACTGGCTCCGGCTGCATTGCTGGGATTATTCTGGCGCAGCGGTAATCGAGCGGGTGCGATGGCTGGTCTACTGCTGGGTTCACTTGTCTGGTTCTGGACGCTGGCGCTACCAGCCTTTATTCAGCAGTACGCTCCTGGCAACAGTTTGCTGGAACTGGGCCCCTGGGGTATTGATCTGTTACGCCCACAAGCTCTGTTCGGACTGGACGGCTTACCGCCCTTTGTACATACCACACTCTGGTCACTGCTATTTAACCTGCTCGGCTATATTCTCGGTAGCCTGCTGTGGCATACCGGCAAGCAGGAACGCACTCAGACAACAGAATTTTTCAATATCTGCACCCAGCAAAAAAGTACACGCCGCGCACGCCCACTCGGGCTGAATACATACATTGCCCTGACCCCTAAACTACAGGAAGCCCAGACATTGCTCGCCCGTTATCTGAACGAACAGGCCTGTGAAGAAGCACTGGAAACCCTGCTGGATGATCTGCAAATACGCCACCAGAGCCATATAACAATTATTGAACTGATTGAATTCCATCGCCTGCTGGAACATAAACTGGCCGGTGCAATTGGCTCTGCCAGCGCTCATCAGGCACTGGAAAACAGTATACGTTACAGCAAACGGGAGTCTTCCGATCTGAAAGCGTTATACAGCCATATTGTCTGTGATATGCACAACCATGAACGTACACCACCTGGTGATGACGGAAATCTGAACATGCTGGAAGAACTACAGAACCAGCTGAGCCGCTTACAGACCACAGCCCGCGACCAGCAAGCCCAGATTGAACGCCTGGAGATTCGGTTGGAATCAAGCTATGACGAAAGCTTCAACTACCGGATGGAAACACAACGCCTGCGTCAGCAAAACACAGAACTGCGTCAACGCCTGGCACTTCTTTCTCAGGAAAATCTATCTCAAGATGCTCTGTCTCAGGAATTGCGGCCTGAAAACGCCAGGCGACCACCATCCACAGTACCAACAGAGCAACCACCAGCCAAAGGACAGAACAGCCGAAAATAGATTAAACCACCAGCCCCATACCATAAGGTCACTTTCTGTTAAGCCGTTGCTTGTTATAAGTCGCAGCGGCTTAACAGACGAATGTTTATTCATATCTGTACAGGCTGTAACAACTCAGTAGAATAAGCGCGACGTAAAATTTCTGGTTGGTGTTATGAAGAAACTCGTTATTTCTGCTCTGCTGATACTGACAGCAGGCCAGGCTCTTGCAGAGAAGGGACACATCTCGGACGCAGTCTCACTGTTCATGCACGGCGGGCCTGGTAAGCAGTATCGTATTACAGGTCGTACCAACAGCGGTGATTCTGTAGAAATTCTGGATCGCGACAGCGGTTCCAAATACGTCAAGGTTCGCACCTATACTGGCCGCGAGGGCTGGGTGCCGGCCAAGTATGTCAAAACCGGCCTGAGTATCAAAGAACGCCTGCCAGCAATGGAAGAGCAACTGCAAGCCAGCCGTGACAAGCTGGACACACAGCGCGCTGAATACAACTCTCTCAACAGTCGTTACGATGAACTGAACGCCGAGAAACAAGCCATATTGTCCCAGGTATCACAGCTCAATGACGACATACGCCGCCTGCAACTGGAGCTCGACACCCGTGATGAAAGCAACCTGCTGCGCTGGTTTACCCATGGTGGCCTGGTAGCTTTGGGCGGTGTGATTCTGGGCCTGATTTTGCCTGCCTTTGGCCGCCGCAAGAAACGCCGTGATGACTGGTAACCTGTCAACCAGGTGGCAATAGCCAGACACCGTTCAGAAAAGCAGCATCCAATTGAATCGCACTATCGTACAGATAAGCATAGCCAATTGGCTGCACAACACTGAATCCTGTTCAATGACCCTATTGCAGCACAGCACGACAGAGCCTGACCTACAGGTGAATGTAGTGCTGGGGTTGCCAAACAGATACAGATTTGATGGAGAATCAACAGATGCAGCGGGTAACTATTTTCGGACGTGAAGGTTGTGGTTTCTGTGTACGCGCCAAGGAACTTTGTGAGCGCAAAGAACTCAACTTCAGGTATATCGACATTCATCAGGAAGGCATCAGCAAAGCCGACCTGGAACAAACCGTCGGTAAACCGGTTGAAACCGTGCCACAAATCTTTATCGGCCAGCAACACATCGGCGGCTATACTGAATTTGAAGCCTATCTGGCCGAACAGCAGGCATAAATCCTGCTCAGAGCATTGCCCTGACCTTATAAACTGATTTAAGGTATGGGCTCAGCTGAAACGCGGTGCCTCTACCGCTCATCAGATACCGGGCACCCCGGTTAAGGAGATTGATATGGCTACACTCGCAACCCTGATCGCCCTGACTGCGCTGCTCTATCTGATTGTGCGCTACGAAAGCGGCCCAGCTCGTATGGAGCCAATCCGCATCCGTGATGATGAAGCTCAACTGCGTCAGCACCACCCGCGTCGTCGTCGCTGAACACGACACAGCTATGCCAGAGTGCTTACAGTCACTCTGGCAGACATTTCAACCCGCCTTCCTTAATAGCTTTACTCTGAACTATTATGCTCTGGACGACTCAGCTCTGAACAACTCAGTTATGAACAACATCGAATACACCGCCTTCCTAACGCCTTAACTCTGAACCCCTGCCTCAGACGCTGCTGATACAACTGCAACCGTACCTCAATACTGGTTTCCAGCATTGCCAACGTATTGACTAACTCAATGTAGAGTGCCACCCCCAGTGCATTAACAGCACCATAAGCTGCCTGCTTTAACAGGCCTGATCTGGACATGATAAAGCCCCCGGCTCAAACGCCCCTCATAAAGGCCATCCAGGCAGGAAAAGGAAGAGACAATAAAGACGGAGGACCGGCGCTCCCTCGGAAGCCCGGCCCTCCTGGGTCAAGTTCCGTTTGTATGCTGGTTGATGAGAGTTGTTGAGCAGATAACGACTGGCCAGCCCCAGTACCTACAGGTTAGGCAAGCAAAGCAAAAGCTGCCAGTGCAATTGAGTGACCACAGTGACAACCTTTAGAAATAACAACCTTTAGAAATAATAACGGTCAGAAATGACTGCTCCCCGCCCTGTCGGGCGAGGCTTCTAAGGCAGCCACCGGTGCCTGAAAATTATTTTATGATGTGCCGGGGTTATAACGCTCGCTCAAACTCTCTCCCCATAGCAAACCTGCCAGGCCACTGCTACGTCGGGTCGCCCGCGCTACCGCAGCGGACATAATGGCCCAGCTACCGTAGATTTCGCAGCGCACTTTAGCGCGAGTAATACCGGTATACACCAGCTCACGGGTCAGCACCGGGTTGTCTTGTTCAGGTAGCACCATCAACACCCGATCAAACTCAGAACCCTGACTTTTGTGGATGGTCATGGCATATACCGTCTGATGACTGGGTAGACGGCTAGGTAGTACCGGTTCTTCACGCTGCTCAAACCAGACCCGTAACTGGCCATCAGCATTAGGTAACGCAATACCTATATCACCGTTATAGAGCCCCAGTGCCGGGTCATTACGGGTGATAATCACCGGCCGCCCGCTGTACCATAGCCCTTCCAGACTGATCAGACCGGCCCGCTGTAACGCTTTCTCTATCGCTTCATTCAGCCCTTCTACACCGTAACGCCCTTCGCGCAAGGCACAGAGTAACTGGCAACGACCAAAGGCCTGTAGCACAGCCTCAGCACTCTGTTCCTGCTGCGCCTGTTGCAGGTAGTCTCGATAGCCCTCCACTGCTTGCGCAATCAACGCCGGATAACTCGCTTCATTAAGGGTCTGCACGGCAATATCATCGTATTGCTGTTTGAAGACTTTCAGACACTGTGCGTTGTCACCAGCATTCACCGCCCGCGCCAGATGGCCGATGCCACTGTCGGCATGGAAGCGGTAGCTTTTACGCAGCAAAGCAAGCGAATCAGCAATCGGCGTAGCCGCGCCCGGTTGCGCGATTTCGCCCTGTCTTAGCTGACAGCCCTGTATCAGCTGACAGCTCTGCACCAGCTGCTGCATCTGTTGCGGTGAGTACAGTGGCTCACCCCGTCCAGCAATATCCGCCAGCACACCACCGGCCTCCACCGAGGCCAGCTGATCACGGTCACCGATCAACAGCAGCTGAGCGCCGTCTGGCAACGCGTCCAGCAGCCGCGCCATCAACGGCAAATCCACCATCGAGGCTTCATCCACCACCAGCAGATCAAGATGCAGCGGATTATCACGGTGGTGGCGGAAACGGCGGGTATTGGGCAGACTGCCCAGCAACCGGTGCAGGGTGCTAGCATGATCAGGGATCAGCTCACGGATAGACTCGTCAATATCCAGCTTGTCCCGCGCCCCGACGATAGACTCTGCCAGTCGTGCTGCGGCTTTACCGGTCGGTGCCGCCAGCCGAATGACAGGAGCTCTGGCCTTGCCCTGCTCACCGGCATCGAGCAGCGCCCGTTCCAGCCAGAGCGCCAGCATCTTCACCACCGTCGTGGTTTTACCGGTACCTGGCCCACCACTGATAACCGCCAGTGGATGGCTAAGCGCTACAGCCGCCGCAACCCGCTGCCAGTCTGGTTCAGCGGTTCCGTCAGCCGCCGCACCAAACAGCCGGTCCAGCGCCTGACGTAACCAGCCTGCATCCAGCTGGCGCGTTGCAGTACGGCCCAGCAATGCTTTCGCTACCTGACGTTCATACTGCCAGTAGCGATACAGATAGAGCGCACCGTTATCCAGTACCAGCGGCGTTACTGCGCCGCTTTGTGCCAGTACCGTACCGTCACCTAGCAAGACACCGTCGGACTGCAATGCTGATTGCTGCAAACGGGCATAGAGGCCATGCAGCTGAGTACCGTAGTGCGCCAGTGCGCTGTCCAGTGGCAGACAGCTATGGCCCTGACTGAGCGCCTCACTGACCAGCACCCCGGCCAGTTGCAGGGTTTCACTGCCCTGCTGACGGGCCAGGAAACGGCCAAACTGCAAGTCCAGCGCTCGCAGCTCACAACGCTCCAGCGCTTTTTTCAGCGCCTGCTGTAATGGCATCATTGGCCTGTCTCCTCGGTAATTGCCCCCTGCCCCAGGGAGGGGCTTTCCCCTTTAAGCTGTTCATCCCCTTTAAAGAGCGCATCCAGCGCCTGCACCAGCGCCACATTGGCCGGACGATAAAACACCCCGTTCTGTTCGCCCGCCTTCATACCGCGTAAAAACAGATAGAACACCCCGCCCAGATGATGGGACGGATCATAGTCCGGCAAACGTTGCTGCAACAGCCGATGCAGCGCCAGGCTGTACAGCTGGTACTGCAGGTCATAACGGTGAGACAGCATCGCTTCATCCAGTGCCTGGGGGTGGTAATCCGCCAGGCTATCGCCCAGGTGGTTGGATTTGTAGTCGGCAATGTAGTAACGACCATCCACCCGGAATACCAGGTCGATAAAGCCTTTTAACATGCCGCGCAGCTGGTCAAATTGCAGCGGCGAGGTCGCCTGGGCTGATAGCGGGTCATGGGCTTCAATCAATGTATTCAGACGCGGCGCATTCAAACGGCTGACCGGCAACATAAACTCCATCTCAACCAGCATATCTGCCGCCTGTAACTGTGCCAGCTGCATCCCCTGCAGATCAGCCTCCAGCACATCCACCATCAGCTGATCAATCACCGCCAGCCAGGGCTGTGCTTCTTCCTCGGCCATCGCTGTTGCTGCTTCTTCGGGTACTTCGACACCGTAACCGTTGCGGATCAGCAACTGGCGTTTGGTCTCTTGAGCCTCCGGGGTATCCGGTGCCATAAAAGGGATCTCTTCAAACAGGCTGTGCAAAAACGTACCAGCACGGGCACCACGGGGGAAACTGAAAATAGTATGTTCAGGCTGCTCTGGCGCAGGTACCGGGGCGACCTCATCCATTACCTCAAGGTCAACGCCAGGCTGTGGCAATGCCGGGCCACCGCCATGACTACTGTGATAAGCCAGTGCTGAGTAGCTGGACAGTCGCCAGTCACGGTTGATACGACCGGTAAACTGCTCCGCATTCAGCTGCGGTGCTTCCTCTTCAGCCATCCCAAGCAGGTCCAGTTGCCCATCTGCACCGGACTCTGGCAATGGGCTGACGGCTACACCTTCACTGGCAGCCAGTTTATCCAGTGCTTGCGGTAATAGCTGACTGGCAACCCCCAGCAGATGGCCCAGCGCAGAACGGGCCAGCTGACTCTTACGGTAGTTGCCCACCTTAATCTCGGTGGCACCGATATAGCAGCGATACACCGCACGGGTCAAGCCAACGTAAAGCAGCCGCAACTCCTCAGCCAGGCGTTCACCATCGGCCGCCGCTACCGCATCTTCGTTATTATCAAGCGCCCAGACCGGTGCCTGGGTTTCGCTATCGTGGTAGAAGCCGGTTTTTGCTTCGCGAAAATCACTTACAAACGGCAGGAACACCACCGGGTACTCCAGCCCCTTGGATTTATGAATGGTCACCACCGTCACCAGATTGGCATCACTCTCCAGCCGCAACAGCTGATCATCCCCTGCGCCATCATCGGACATCACCTGGTCGGTAAACCAGCGCAGCAGCCCGGCCATCCCTTCAATACCGGTACTGGCCTGCTGTAACAGCTCGCCCAGGTGCAACAGGTCGGTCAGGCGGCGCTCACCGCCCATCTGTTGCAGCAGCTTTACCGCCAGTTGCCGGTAGTGCAGCAAACGGTGCAGCATCGGCAATACACCCAGACGCTGCCAGCAGTCTCGATAACCGCTGAACTCCTCTACCGCCGCTTCCCAGTTGTTCTCATTTTCATTAAGCAGGTTCAGCTCGGTAACATTCATCCCCAGCAGACGACAGGCCAACGCAGCACGCAGGGCACGTTCATCGGTGGGTTCCTGCACCGCCAGCAGAATGCGGTACAGATCCAGCGCTTCCTGGCTGTTAAATACACTGTCGCGGTTACTCAGGTACACCGAAGCGATACGACGCTGACCAAGCGCATCACGCACCGCCCGCGCTTCATTACGGTCACGTACCAGAATCGCAATTTCGCCCGCCTCCAGTGCCCGCTCACCCAGCTGGGCACCGGCCAGCAAGCGTTCAATTTCCAGCGCCGTTGCCTCGGCAAAACGGCTGCGGTAGCTGCCCCGGCCATGGAGTTCATCATCCTGCCAGACCTGCAATGCTGGCAGCGGCTGGCCGCCCAGTGTCAGCGGAATACTGTCCGCTTTACCACCGGCCTGTACCGGCTGAAAGGGAATATCTTCATCGTAGATAAATGGATTTTCGCAACCGGCAAAGACCGCATTCACCGCGCTGATCATCGCTGTGGTAGAACGCCAGTTGGTATCCAGGGTACGCGGCTGAGCAACCGAACGCCGGGCGCTGATATAAGTGAAAATATCGCCACCACGGAAGGCATAGATCGCCTGCTTCGGGTCACCGATCATAATCAGTCCACGTCCAGGCTGGCCCGCATAGAGGCGATTGAAGATATAGAACTGCTGCGGGTCGGTGTCCTGGAATTCGTCGATCAGTGCCACCGGGAACTGCTGGCGGATCGCCTCGGCCAGCTGCTGCTGATCATCCTGGCGCAGGGCATTAGCCAGCCCGCTGAGCAGATCATCAAACGCCAGCAGGCGGCGCTCTGCCTTATGCTGCGCCAGCGACTGACCCACTTCGCGCCATGCCTTCTGCAACAGATACTCCCGCAGCGGCACTTCATTGTCAGCCAGCTGATCCAGCAAGCTGTCCAGCTGGGCAAACAGCGCCAGCTGGGGCGGGTTCTTTTTCGACTTTTCCATCAGCGTAGACTGACGGAACTTCTCCAGTATTTCGATCAGCTTTTTACCCGGCGCACCGCCGCGTTTAAGCCAGCCGCCAATCTCCTGTAGCCACTTCGGCACTGAGGTTTTCCGGTAGCTGTTCTTGTTCACACCCGAGCTGGCAATCAGCGCCTCAATGTCTTCATCGCAGCTTAACCAGGCCTGGCGGATCTGCTCCAGCGTGGTACTGTAGCTTTCCATGGCAGCCTCCAGATCCATCTCTGGTAACGCCGGAGTCATCTGTAAACCATGGGTATGCAGCCAGGGACGGATCTCGGCCAGTAGTTCATCCGGGGTTTTCCAGAGCTGTAACACCTGCTGGCTGACCGCCTCAGGCATGGCATAAAGATGGTTGCGCCAGAAATCAAGCAGCGCCAGTCGCAGCCAGGGGGTGTCGTCGGTGATCAGTTCACTCTCAAACAGACTGCCACTTTCAAAGGCATGCTGGCGCAGCATACGCTGACAGAAACCATGGATGGTGAAGATCGCCGCCTCATCCATGGAACGGGCAGCATCTTCCAGTGTACGGGCTGCCTGCTGCAAAATTTCAGCTTCACTCAAGCCGCTATCGGCACGCAGCTCCAGATAGGCATTCAGCAGTTGTTGCAGAATGGAATCATCACTTTCACCCGCCAGACAGACCCGGCGCATCTCACCGATACGCAGCCGGATACGGTCACGCAGCTCTTCCGTGGCCGCTTCGGTAAAGGTTACCACCAGGATTTCCTGCGGCAGCAGGCCCGGCGGTAGCTGTGTCGCCTGCTGATCATGCTCATCCGGCAGACCGGGCCGTCCCTGTACATCCGACAGCCCCAGCAATAGCCGCAGATAGAGGATGGCGATGGTAAAAGTCTTACCCGTACCAGCACTGGCTTCAATCAGTTGCAGGTCAGTCAGGGGGAACTCCATCAGTTCCAGCCGGATCGCATCAGTCATCGTTCTGATCCTCCATATGAGCTTTCATCGGCGTAAAGATCTGCTCGCTGTACAGCGCCAGAGGCTCCTGATAACTGTCAAACTCCGGGTAAACCCGGCTGATATAGGGGTCTTCACAGACACCATGCTGACGATACCCCCCTTCAAAACGCTGGCGCGCCTTGCTGGCACCGGTGTCCGGGTCATCCTCCTGCTGCCAGGCCCAGCCACTGGCCGGGTCAAACGCCAGTGGACGGCGACGGCCTTCCAGCCACAGCTCCAACACAGCGGTCAGTTCACGCTGCGCGTCCAGTGCATTGAGTGGCTGAAACAGCACCGCCCCGGACAACCCCCGGTAAACGGTTGGTGTCTGTGGCGACACCGGATAGAGCGCACAGTACACCAGATGATTCAACCAGCAGGCGAGGCGGTCACGCCCCTGCACCTGGGATGGCCGGCAGCGCACCAGCCGTCCACCATAGATACCATCCAGCCAACCGGACAGCTGCAACTTACCGACGCTGAGGGTCAGATCGAGGCGTACCTCCAGCCGTTGCGGCTCGCCTTCACACCAAGGGGCCAATTTGGCCGCCAGATCAGTGGCATCGGTACGCAGACGGCTGAGCTGCTGCTGCCCGGCCACGCCCAGCGGCAGAATACCTTCAGCTACCAGCAACTCATCCAGTGGTTCCAGTGGCTCGCAGGCGATAGCACTCTGCAGATAACGCTGTTTGATCAGGTAGTCATCCAGCCCGGCAACGCTGAACGGTTCTTCATCGTCACTGTCGGCATCGGGGGTATCAAAGCTGACCCGCAGCTTTTCACGGAAGAAGTAACGCACCGGGTTCTGGTAGAAGCGCAGCAGTTCGTCCAGCTCCAGTTGCTCTGGCATCTCTTCCGGTAACGCGCGGGAGATAAACGACGGTTGTGGCTGCAAACGGGCCGCCGCAGCGGGCAGCCATTGAGCAGCATAACTGAACAGGCCTGAGGCCGGGCTGTTCGCCATAAAATAGCGGGGACTGAACGCCGTCAGCGGATGCTCGGTTAGCAATGCCTTGCGCAGATCCTTTTCACCCGATTTTTTAACCGTACTGCCGTCAATCGTACAACCATCAACAACAAAGCTATCGGCACAGTAATCCAGCAGCTCATTAACCAGCACCGATGGCACTTTTTCGCGGTTATCGGAAATTGCGCGGCCAATGTAACTGATATAAAGCCGTTGCTGCGCCGCCATCAGCGCTTCCAGGAACAGGTAACGGTCATCATCACGACGAGAACGATCACCGCGCTGTTTTTCACGACTGGTCGCAATCAGATCAAATCCGACCGGTGCCACCGTGCGCGGGTAAACACCATCGTTCATCCCCACCAGGCAGACCACCCGGAACGGGATCGAGCGCATCGGCATCAGGGTACAGAAGTTAACCGCACCGATCATAAAACGCTGGCTGGAGCGCTGACTGGACAAAGCTTCAGTCATATAGTCACGGATGATCACCGCATCCAGCGTTTCCTCAAAGGCGGCATCTTTATGCTGTTCGGCCAGCTTTTCCAGCACCGTTCGCACCTGATCCAGCGCCAGTTCATCCTCTTCATCGGCGCTGAAAGTACGCTCCAGCAGGCTATTAATACGCTGCTGCCACTGACTCAGACTGGCTTCCCCCTGGAACCACGCCCGGCACTCACGCAGCAGGTCAATAAAATCCGCCAGCTGGCCCAGCAGTGCCGCATCCAGCCCCTCTACATCGCCATAGGGTGCAATCGACTGCCAGGGGGCCAGCTGATCGCCCAGTGCAAAACCGGCCAGCATACGGTCAAGACCAAACTGCCAGCTGTTCTGGCTGAAAGCGGGCAACTCCAGCGCACTGCGGCTTTCACTGTCCAGCCCCCAGCGGATCTGCACCTGGCTGATCCAGTGGCGCAGCTGGTCAAAGTCGCTCTGACTGAGGTTAAAGCGCCGCAGTACAGCGGGCACTTCCAGCAGTTCAAGCACTTCGGAGACCGGCAGGCGGCTATCGGCCAGATTGAGCAGCCGGATCAGACACTGCAACAGCGGGCTTTCCTGAGACAATGAGCGGTCAGAGATGGAGTATGGAATACGTCGGCCCGGCTCGGCATTGCCAAATACCGCTTCAATATAAGGTGCATAGGCAGCGACGTCGGGCATCATCACAATGATCTCCCGAGGACTGAGCGTGCTGTCAGCTTCAAACATCGCCAGCAGCTGGTCCTGCAACACCTCCATCTCCCGCAGCGGGCTGTGACAACTGTGCAGGCGCAACGAGCTGTCATCCGGCTGCCAGAGGGTTGGCGCGCTCTGCTGACTGCGGTCATGCAGATTCAGAATATCGGACTGGATCGCTGCCAGCAGGTGGTCGCCTTCAGGCTCAACAAAGGCGGTGATCTCGTGCGGGCATTTATCCTGCAACAGATAGATATAATCACGGCCCAACTTGCCCATAGAGGCCAGCAGCGGGTTACCGTGATCAAAATAACTGTCCAGCTCGACACCGGGTTTATTCAGCCAACGGCGCAACCGGGCCTGCTGTTTCTGGTCAAGAATATCACCCCAATAGTGCTGACAGGGGTTGCCCACCAGCAGGTGGATTTCACACCGCTGGGCCAGCATCTCCAGCGCTTCCAGGGTTTTTTCTGGCAGTGCAGAGATACCGAAAATAAACAGCCGCTCAGGCAGTGCTGCCGCACCATGGGCAGCACTGGCCGGGCTACGTAGCGCATCAATGAAAGCTTGCAACATATTGGCGCGGTGCCAGTGGGGCTGGCCCAGCTCAGCGGTACGCTGGTACAGCGCCCGCCACAGAATCGGCTGCCAGGGCTGACTCTCTGCGCCCATAGCACCGCCTTGCTCCCAGTCTTCCACCCACTGCGGGCGATACATCAGATAACCGTCAAACACGTCAGCAATTTTGGCACACAGCTGGTAGCGTTTGACGCCCTGGGGGTCATCAGCCAGGTAGCTCTGCAACGGGGCAAACGCTTCCTGTGCCAGCAATGGCGGCAACAGTGTCATCAGCTTCCAACCCATCGCCTCCTTGTTAAAGGCCGAGCGCTCTGGCACCCCATCCAGTACCTGAGTAAAGGTTTTCCAGAGAAACGAAGCCGGTAGCGGAAATTCCAGGCTGGCGGCGATGCCCAGTGCATCAGCCAGCTCCAGCTTGAGCCACTGGGCCATACCAGGGCTCTGCACCAGAATAGTTTCAGCAGCGAAAGGGTCATTCAGCGGTTGACGCTGAATATGCTGAACCAGCAGTTCCTTGAGCAGGTCCAGCGCATTGGAATGATAAACATGAAGCATGGGCGGGGTTCCCGATTCCCTGAAAGACAGGCAGGGAGTTTACCGCAAACCCAAAGATGAAGAGACCATCAGGGCAGTCGTCGGCTCAGGAAGGCGACAGTTAAGGAGGGTTAGGTCGGCGCGACAAACGCCGTTTCCGGGTTATAGGGGATTTCGCCAAAGCCCTCTTCTTTAGTCCACAGGGTATAGCCCTGTTCAACCCGCACCACACCTTTGAAACGTTGCTGCAAATATTCCACAGCGCCTTCAAACTCATCAATATCACACAGAATAACGCCACCACGATCATCTTCGGTGGAAAACAGATAGCTTTTCATAACAGAACGGGCTCTCTATATATAACTGGCCGGATGCTCTTATAACTGGCAAGTGCTCTTATAACTGGCAGGTGCCTTATAACTGGCAATGGTAACTGGACAGATACTTGTATAACTGCACAGGCTTTCTACTCACAAAACAGGCCGCCTTTCATCATCGTCAGCAGACGCAACAGATACACCGGGTAATAGACACACCGGGCAAGCAGCCATTGCCGATTGTACGTATTACAAAAATATTGTGACATAGCTTTGCCCCAGTGCAATGAAGCAGCTGCACAGACGTGGCATAAAATGTGCCAAAATCGAAACACCAGCCGTGAATTTGAGCAGAACCCGCTACACTTGCACAAGGTTTTTTAACCGGAACAGCACGATGGATGGAGTCAACACAATGCCCCCTGTTTGCCCAACACCTGCTTATGCAGGCCGACACCTGCTGCTGGCCGGCCTGTTACTGACAGTGACCGGCTATAGTCAGGCCGACGGAATGCTGACTCCAGATGCCCGCTGGGCAGACAACCTGCGGCTGGCTCTCGATCTGAGCAGCCGGGTCAGCCACTTCGACCACGCCAATGAAACCGGGTATACCCATACTGCCGGGCTGGATCTTCACAAAGTGTTCAGCCGCCCTGATGGCGACATTGGTACGCTGGTTGTGCAACTGTACTGGACACACATCGACAACCTGATCATGCGTCCCGGTTTTTTTGATGGCCCGGATGATAGCGAGCTGGTCTACCGTATCGTCAATTTCAACTGGACGGCGCTGGGCCCACAAGCACCACATTTCCGACTGGGTCATTTTGAAATTCCCTACGGCCTTGAACATGTTATCGACACTAACGGTACTCTGCGTAATTACAGCCATGGCCGTAATCTGGGTGTCAAAGCAGACTGGGGCACCAGCATCAACGGTGAACTACCTGCTCTGGAGTATGAAGTCAGTTATAGCCTGGGCGGTGGCCAGGAAGCAGAACGCAAACAGGGGTCTTTTGTCTGGGCCGGGCGTTTGGGAACCCCACGCGATGATAATCAGGTCTACGGCATCGCGTTCTATCACGCTGAGCTCAACCGCACCGAGCGCAATCGACTGGGGCTGGATGCTCAGTGGTATCACAACCTCTGGGGGCTCTATGCGCAACTGGATATAGGCGATGATGCCGGTAACGATGTACTCAACGGTATTGTCGAACTGAACTGGCGCAACCCACGCGAAACCTGGCTGCTATTCTGGCAGAACCTGTATTTTTCAACGGATCGCCAGGACGGCAATCAACAGGCTCTGCGCCATAATACAGGGCTACGTTATGCGCCCGACAGCCACTGGAGCTTTGCCTTGCAGTATCAGCATGACAGCCGTGTGTTTGAGGGCGCGAGTAAAGCGCGCATTATCAACCTTCAGGCCCGCTACCGATTCTGACAGAGGTGACCCATGCGAACCATCAACTTCAGCCCGTTAGCACATCGTCAGCTACAGGCCACCGCCCTTACGGCAGCCTTGTACGCTGTGTGCCTGTTACCGTTGCTCCTGCCACAACAGGCTCGGGCACAAGCGTATTGTGCCCTGCGCGACCCAGCCAGCCATATTCAGCAACTGTACCCCGATAGCACCCGGTTTCGCTCGATTGTTAAAACAGTTGACGAACGTACACGCCAGTATGTTAATGAAAACCTGCCTCCCAATGTGCTGCACTTTGGCGAGCTGGGGCGTCATACACTGTATGTCGCCCTGCGTAACAAACAGATACTGGGGCTGGTGCATGTACGTTCAGAAGAAAGCCGCTGGGGGCTGGTAGAGATCGCCTGGTCGATGGACCTGAACCTGAACATTCAGGATTACAGCTTCCAGCGCTGCCGTAACCGGGCCCGCCATCTGATGGAAACGACCGCTGTTAAAGATCAGTTTCGTGGCAAAAATTTCGCACAACTGAAAACCCTGCTGGCGAACGATGGACGCTCAGCCAACCGCCAATTACTGCAAGTACCTGACAAAGCCGTTGAGCTGGCAGGCGTGGTAATACGTAACGGCCTGAAAACCCTGCTGGTTACCCAGCAGGTCTGGGCGATGGAAATTGAAGCATTACAGATGCTACAACAGGCACGGAAAGCATTTCCGGCGGCCGCCCGTATCCAGCTAAACCAGCAACAGGACAACCCGAGCGTTACAGAGACGTTGCAACAGGCGTTTGGCGATGTCAGCCTGGGCACTGATCGCCAACAGACTCGCATGGCCAAGGTATTGGATGCCAAAGGTCAGTCACTGGGGGTTATCTATAAGGGCATCCACCGGCTCCAGGGCAGACAACTAACCCTCTGGTGGGGCATCAGCCCGAACATGACAATCACCAGCATTAGCAGTAGCCAGCCCTGGCCATCTATTCAGGCGCAGCAAGCCTTCCAGCACCTGCACGGGCGCACCTTTACGAACAGCGACAGCTGTGGCAGTCACACAGAACTGATGGCATTGGAAACCCTGATTACCAGCCGTCCACTGCTAACACCGCAACATAATTTAAAAGCCAGTGTCTCAAACAGCAGTGTCTCAAACAGCAATGTTTTAAAAAACGATGCTTTAAAAAACGGTGCTTTAAAAAACGATGCTTTAAAAAACAATGTCTTAAAAAGCCATGTCTTAAAAAACAGCGCGTTAAAAAACAATGCGCTAAAAAGCAATACAACACCGCTGTTCAACACGCCAGGCCAGGCACTGTAACCGGCCAACAAGGAGTCGTTTATGCGCATAGCCATACAGACCTTTCTGATTATCCTGGGTTGTCTGCTGGGAGGCCTTGCCCTGTACAGTGCAGTCTGGTTCAAATTTACTGAACTGGAACAGCTACGCGACCAGAACCAGCAAAACCAGCTGGCCATGCGCGATGTGGGCCACCTGGAAACCATGTTTAACCAGTGGTTTGTTACCATTGATCTGTTTTTCAGCCAGCAGCAAAGTTACCTCGCTGCGGGCATTGCCCGGCAGGCTAATGAACTGGGTAGCACCCTGACCGAACTGCAAGACATTGCCCCCGCAGAAGCACCGACCCTGAAACAGCACCTGCATCAGATTAACGCGCTGGTACAGCGAGCAGCCAGGTTCCCCCCTGCACAAAACAACCAGTGGCCTCAACAACTGCGCCAGAGTGATGAAGCAAGCGGACTGATTGTCGAACAGATGGACAACCTGTATAACCACTTTGGTCGCAACCTGCAGCTAAGCCAGAGCGCCATGCAACTGGCTGAACAGAACCTGATGCCCCGCCTGGCCAGCTATGTCGCCGCCTATGTGGTGCTGGTTCTGCTGATCTGGGCCTGGGCCACCCGCACCCTGGTGCGCCCGCTGCAACAACTTCATCGTCAGGCGCGCCGGCCTCTGAAAAAACAGCAACAGGAATCCTTTCGCCTGCACCATGGCCCCTACGAAATCCGTCGCCTGAGCCAGAGTTTCAACCGCTACAGTGAGCGCCTGTTTGAAGCAGTACACCAGGCGGAAAAAGAACGCCGCGCCGCCGAAAAAGCTCAGGCCGCAACAGAATCAATCATGCATGCCGCGCCAGACGCCATTATTACCATCTCGCCCCGTGGTGAAATTCTCAACATGAATCGCACCACCTACGACATGTTTGAGCTACCACTGGACAAGGACACCGAAAGCCATATCCGCGAACTGATCCCCCTTCTCTCAGACGAAGAGATCAGTATTGCGGCAGGCAACAGCAGTGAACACACCGGTGAAACCCGCAGCAACCGTAAATTCCCGCTGGAGCTTAACGCCGCGCCTCTGGATAACGAACACAACGGTTACACCCTGATTGTGCGAGACATCACCCAGCGCAAGGTACAGGAGCTGAAAGTCCAGAAACTGAATCAGAAACTGGTTGCGGCATCACGCCAGGCGGGTATTGCCGAAATTGCCACCGGCATTCTGCACAATGTAGGTAATGTACTGAACTCCGTCACTACATCGGTTTCATTACTACAAAACCAGGTCAGCCAGAGCAGTACCGGGCGTGTCAGCAAGATCAGCGGCCTGCTACAGCAACACAGCAACGACCTGCCAACACTATTTACCCCAGGCAACAAAGGGGCCCAGCTGCCCGACTATCTGTCAGGGCTGGATGAACGGCTGCAACAGGAACAACAGCAACAACAGCAGGAACTCGACAGCCTGAGCAAAAACATTGCCCACATTGCTGAAATTATTGCCTCACAACAGAAATTTGCCGGGCACAACTCTGTTATTGAACCCCTTGATCTGGCAGAAGTGCTGGACGATGCACTGGCAATGCACAGCGTACAGATTCGTAGCCAGGGCATTGACGTAGTGCGCAATTTCAGCGCAACCCAGATTCAGTCTGACCGCCATAGCCTGATGCAGATCTTCGTTAATCTGGTACGTAACGCCTGTGAAGCAATTGCAGAACAGAACCCGAATCAGCCGCGCCTGACGCTCAGTGTAGACACCTCTGCAACCGGTCTGGCGGTTGATATAACAGACAACGGCACCGGCCTGAACGAAGACCAGAAACATAACCTGTTCCGCCACGGGTTTACGACCAAGTCTTCCGGCCACGGCTTCGGCCTGCATAGCTGTGCCCTGACGGCAAAAAATATGCAGGGCCAACTACAGGCGCATAGTGACGGCCCAGGCCAGGGCTGCACCTTCAGCCTGCAACTGCCTGTCAGTGTAATGGAGCATGCCGCATGAACACACAGCACAACGATTTGCTGACAACAGGCTCACACCCCGATAACCCGGACCCGCTACACAACAACCGTATTCTGCTGGTAGATGATACCCAGAACATACATGATGACTTTCGCAAGGTGCTCTGCCCCGTCCAGCAGGACAACCATCTGGATCTGCTGGAGGCTGATCTGTTTGGTGATGATGCACCGCCCACAACACGGAATAATCCAGCAGATAACCAGCCCGTAAACAGTCCTCAGCCTGATATACGCTTTGAGCTGGATTCAGCCTATCAGGGTGAGCAAGCGTTAGAGAAAGTCATGGCAGCCTGTCAGGCACAACGCCCCTACGCCATGGTTTTTGTTGATGTCCGTATGCCACCGGGCTGGGACGGTATCGAGACACTGGAAAAACTATGGCAGGCTGACCCACACCTGCAAGCGGTTATCTGTACCGCCTACTCTGATTACAGCTGGGAAGACACCTTCCGTCGGCTGGGCCAGAGTGATCAGCTACTGATTCTGAAAAAGCCTTTTGACCCGGTAGAAGTGGAACAGCTGGCCAGCGCACTGACCAGTAAATGGAATCTGGCCCGTAAGGCACGGCTCAGCATGCGCCATCTAAAACAGATGGTGCAGCAACGCACAGCCACCGTTGCCAGACAGAACCAGCAACTGGAGCAGCAGAAACAGCAACTGGAGCAGCAACTACAAACACTGAAAGATACCCGGCTACAACTGATTCAGGCGGAAAAACTGGCAGCAATCGGCCAGTTATCCGCAGGCATGGCCCATGAAATCAATAACCCAATCGGGTTTATCCGCTCCAATCTGGGTAGCCTGAATGGTTATATCAATCAGCTGACGCCATTGCTGCACCCCCTTTTACAGCCCCCGGCAGACCCGACAGGCCAGGCCGCGTTGTTGCAGCAACTGGCCAGCAATGCAGAGGAACAACAACTGGAGTACCTGCTGGAAGATATGCAGGATGTCGTCAGTGAGTGCAGTGAAGGTGTCGACCGTATCAGCAATATTGTCGCCGACCTGCACAGTTTCTCCCATGTCAGCAGCGAAGGGCTCAGTGCCATCAATCTGAACCGCGTGCTGGAACAGGCACAACGTATTCTGGCCAACCAGCTCACCGGTATTGAAATCAGGCAGCAACTGGCACCGTTGCCTGAATTTGTTGCTGACGGTGCCCGGGTATCCAGCAGCATTGTCAATTTGTTACAGAATGCCATTGATGCCCTGCAACAGACTGCACACCCCTGTATTACCCTGCATACCCAACAGCAAAATGGCCAACTAGAGTTGCAGATAACAGATAATGGTTGCGGCATTGAAGAAACACTGTTACCCCGTATTTTTGACCCCTTTTACACCAGCAAAGATGTAGGCCACGGCACCGGGTTGGGCCTGCACAGTGTGCAGCAACTGGTAACAGAGCTGGGAGGCAGTATTCGCGCCCACAGCCAGCCAGGCACAGGCACCACAATGACAATACAACTGCCAGCGCCCACCACTGGCGGATGAAAGCCCTGCCGCTCTATGGATCAATCGGTATTTAATGGCAGAAACCGGACCAGCCGCATGCCATCAAAGTCAACAGGCATGCGCCGGTTCTGTCCCCAGGTTTGAAAATCAAACCCGGACTCCGTCGCTGTCGCCCAGGCCATTACCACATTACCCTCATCTGCCAACTCGATGATCTGCTGCCAGATCATTTCACGTACCCGGCGTGATACATCGCCCACATACACCCCGGCGCGTACTTCCAGCAGCCAGATTGCCAGTCGCCCCCGCAAACGTGGCGGTACGTTCTCGGTCACTACCGTCAGCATACTCATTGTTTTGCCCTCCTATCATCCTCTGCCCGGTAGCCTCAGCTACGATGGCCACTATCTGCCATCGACTCTGCTTCAGGAATCGCAGGTGGTTGAGCATCTTCAGGCATGTCAGGCGGAGCAATTTCACCGGCTGCCAGCACTTCCTCAATCAGTGGAATCAGCTTTTTCAATACGTTTTGCGAACGAAACTGGTCACGACAGGCCTGACGCACGGCCTGGTCCGGCTTATGGGGGTGAGTGGCAGCAATCCGAAAGGCTACCGGTACAACGGTGTCAAATTTAATAATATCGGCAATATCGTAGACAAATGACAGCGGCTTACCGCTGTGCAGAAAACCGATAGCTGGCGCATAACCGGCCGCCAGAACAGCCGCTTCGGTAATACCGTACAGGCAGGACGTTGCAGCACTGATGCACTGGTTGGTTTTATCACCGGCGGCCCAGTCTTTGGGGTCATAGCGGCGGCCCTGCCATTTAACGCCATACTGTTTTGCCAGCAATTCATAAGTTTTGCGCACCCGCGCCCCTTCAATACCGCGCAGCTGCTCGATACTGCGTTTTGCTGGCGGTTCTTCTGCAAAGCGCAATTCAAACATTTTACGCACCACTTTCAGCCGCAATGCCGGGTCCAGTGCCAGTTTTGCCTGATATAGCAACTTATCAGAACGCGCTCCACCTGGCTGGCCCGACGCATACATCCGCACCCCGGCTTCCCCTACCCAGACCAGCAACGTCCCCACCGTAGCCGCCAGTTTGACCGCCGCATGGGACACACGGGTGCCAGGCTCAAGCATAATACAAACCACAGACCCCACCGGAATATGGGTACGTACCCCGGTACTGTCGACCAGCACAAAAGCGCCATCAATCACATCCAGCTGACCATAGCGCAGAAAAATCATCGAATTACGATCCTTGATCGGGATCGGCTTCAGGGGAATAAACGACATCCATTGTCACCCTCATGTTAAAAATTAATTCCAGTCTGTATCAGAACAGCGCCAACTGCACTGATACAGATACGCGATTACTCAAAACCCCGCGTGTGCGGGGAACACTAGCTCGTCTATTTTATGTAGGTATTCGGATGCGGTTCATCCCCGCGTGTGCGGGGAACACTAGGGTTGAACGAAATCATGCAGTTCCTATTTCGGTTCATCCCCGCGTGTGCGGGGAACACTTTGGTAGAACAACATACTGTGACCTCGATGGCGGTTCATCCCCGCGTGTGCGGGGAACACTCCCGGCATGGCAGGCTCGCCACACGCCCTGCCGGTTCATCCCCGCGTGTGCGGGGAACACATCAGAGGTATTAGCCATGGCTGCTGCATATCCGGTTCATCCCCGCGTGTGCGGGGAACACGACTACTCAGATACACAGAGATACAGACTGCCGCGGTTCATCCCCGCGTGTGCGGGGAACACGGTAGCGTTATTACCTGCGTAATCTTCGGCTACGGTTCATCCCCGCGTGTGCGGGGAACACAGAAACCAGAGTTTCTAAAGTGTCTCTATCGTCGGTTCATCCCCGCGTGTGCGGGGAACACTCGAATCCTGCTGGGCGCGCCAATCTCCATGCCGGTTCATCCCCGCGTGTGCGGGGAACACCTGTGTATCTACTACAGCAATAGATACATCTGCGGTTCATCCCCGCGTGTGCGGGGAACACTCTATTGCAGAATGTATATGCTCTGATCTAATCGGTTCATCCCCGCGTGTGCGGGGAACACTTCTGAACCCGCCGCACCATATTTGCAACTTTCGGTTCATCCCCGCGTGTGCGGGGAACACGGCCCAGCTCTGATAACGCACAGATGAACAGGCGGTTCATCCCCGCGTGTGCGGGGAACACATGCGGGCTATAACTACTCATACAATATTGATCGGTTCATCCCCGCGTGTGCGGGGAACACGTCTGAAATTACCGTTGTGCACAGGAGTCTTTCGGTTCATCCCCGCGTGTGCGGGGAACACTCTAAATGTAACTATCTGTTTTTAAAGAACAAAAAGAGCCCTGTAAATTCTACCAACTTTTCAAGGCCCGAAACGACCATTCATCTATACTGATTTCAGGCCGTTTTCAGGGCTCGGAAATGGCTTCAGATACGACGTACCATCATCAGGCCACAGCCAAATGCACGAGCTTTGCCCAGCCCCTGTTTCAGCATGGTGGTGAATGCTTCAGGCTCTGTTACTGTCAGCACACCTTCAAAATCAACACTGGTAAAACCTGCCTGGCGGCGATTTTTACCACGATCTTTTTCGGGTAACGCATTCCAGCGACAGGCAGTCTGTTGCAGATGGCTGCCTTCATCCAGTTGAAAACCGTTACGCTCACCACGCTGTAGCAGCCATTGCTGTAGCGCCTGCTGCTGTTGCAGTTTTAACAGTGCCGATAACGACGCAGGCACAGCAGGGTGATAGCCCTGTATCAGGGTTTGCAGCTGAGATGCCGGTAGTGCGTCCAGCCGTTTGATACGGGCCCGCTTCGGCCCTTCCGTGCTGACACCGGCCTGCTGGCATAGCTGGGTCAGGCACTGGTGCTGGGCGTCCATCGCCACATCATGGCTACGGGAACGCTGGCCTCCGTTTTTACGGCTGATCACCGGATTCGCTCGCAGCATAAAGGCCAGCCGGTCACCCGCGTTAAGATCAGGCTGATAGAGTTTGCTATCAATCTGAAACAGCGGTGAATCAGTTTGCGGCTCGCGGGGTGATACCAGGTAAAACAACGGCAATTTACGACCTCGGCCATCGGTGTACTGCTCTTCACGGAACAGAAAATCACGCGCTTCACCATCACGGCCAGGAAACAGGTCCCAGAGCAGGCGGTGCATACCGTACTGATTGCCCATCAGTAACCTGGCCAGTTGTGACTGTTCACCAATCTGCGGCAGCAGGCTGATACGGGAAAGGTAGCTCATACAGCAGTCTCCTTTTGCTGTGGGGCCTGCCAGTACCAGTGGCTGGCCGGGGCAAACTGCCAGCGCCTGCGGGAGACCGGCTGGTCATAGCGGCTCAGTTGCTGGGCAGTGCTGAGATCTTCCACGGCGCTCAGTGCGTGATGTTCACCCTCCCAGGTATAGATCGCTTCATTACCGGGCAACCAGCGCTGGTCATCCCATTCACGGGCAAGCAGTTGCGTATGGGGATAGCTGTCCAGAGCACTTTTCAGATCATCCGCCTGCACAGGTTCCGGCATGACCGGCGCAGCCAGCACACAGGCTTTACGGCCCAGTGACAACTGAAACTTTGGCCGCCGCAACGCTTCGGCCAACTCAGCAAGGCTGTGGGGAGCCTGTGCTGTGGCCTGTATGGCCACCAGCAATTTGCTGTCACAACGATAGTCGCGGCTGGACAGAATAGTACCCAGCCGTTCAGCACCGGTGATCAGTTCATCACGACGGGTACGGTAAGCCTGCTTGCCCACAGAGTCCGGCACCTGAGTGGTGTGATAGTCACGTAGCAGGCTGCCACTGTTAAGCAGTTTGCAGCCAAACTGATACCCCCCGGCCAGCGCCTGCTGCGCTTTTTCATCCTCACGGCGAATGCCCAGCGCAGCCCCCAGCAGCCCCAGCAGTGCCGAACGGCCTGGGTAGAGCGCACTGCGCCGGGTTTCCCCCACCGCAATTTCCCCCCAGCTGGCCAGCGGGCCATAGAGTCGAAAAACCAGATAGTCCACAGGTAACTCCTTGTTCGCTGACAGCTTACTCACTGACAAAGGCCAGCAATCCAGCCAGGTTGTTGTCTCCACCATCAACAGCGTTGAGTTCATAGCACCCGCTATAGCAAGCGCCATAGGCGGCATTGAAGTTATCCCGTTGCTGTTTCAGTGCAGTAATCGCATCACGGGCAAAATCATCGCTATTGCGCTGGTCAATGGGTTTAAGGAACGAAGCCGATAACGAGCGCGGCTGCTCATCACCCATCTCCGCCAGAATAAAAGAGGCGTAAGCCCGGCTGGCAAAGCTGTTCTGTTTACCCGACGGGGCAATTTTGGCGGCGGCTTCCGTCAGTGCGGCAATGGCTTTACGGGCCAGGGTTTCATCCCCGCCCAGGTTTTCCACCAGCAGCGCACGGTTGATGCAGATGTAACTGTAAAACAGCCCGGCGGCAAAACCGGTTTCGCCAATATGCGCCGCACCGGCATCTTCACTGCCATCGTTAAGATCATCCACGGCGGTAAAGTAGTCATCTTCAATCACCACCGGGTGAACGGAAATCGCATGAGCTACCTGACAGGCAGCTTCCATATTAAACGCCGGGCTGGACGCCAGCATGCGCCCAAACAGCGCAATATCAACCGCCTGGTTATCCTGACGCAACAGAGCAAGTTCTGCTTTTTCCGGCTCACGCTGCTCTTTGGCCAGCGTCTGTACCAACGCATCAACTGCCTGGCGTTCGCGGGGGCTGACATGCACCAGCTGTTCAATTTCGAGGTCTTCACGCGGGTTATCTTTTTTGGCTTTTTTCAGTTTGCCAAAGACACCACCAATCGCCTGCGCCCACTTTTTGGCCTTACCTTCAGCCACACCAGCAGCCACCAGCTGATCAAAGGCTTCAGCACCGAGCATTTTGGTACGGGTGCCCAAGTGGTTTTCCAGTGCCGACTGGAACAGCTCCGATGTCCGCCAATGGCGTTTCAGGCTCTGGGAGGACACCCGCAGGCGATCAACACCGCCCATACGTGCGGTTTTAGGGCGGCCCATATCGTCCCGGTTAAGGTTAGCCGGGGGGTAAGATGTCAGCAGATGCAGCTGGATAAAGCGGTTATTACGGTTACTGTCAGTCTGAGTTGTGTCGGTTGTACTCATGATTCTGTCCTTTTAATCCTGTTCAATCTTTTAAAAGCATCAGTTTTTCAGGGCGTCTGTCTTTAGGCGCATCAGTCTTGAAGGGCGTCAGTCTTGAAGGGCGTCAGTCTTTGAGCGCATCAAAATAATCACGGGCCCAGTTCACCGCGAGCCGGGCGGTGGGCTTGCGGTTGATGCCGTAACGGTATTCCTGACACCAGTGCAGAATGCTGTTGGCCAGCGACAGTACATTGACCGTTTTGCCTCGCAGGGCGATCACTCGTACCAGGTTGCGGTAGAACTCGTCGTGATCACGGCTTTTCTGCAACCGGTTAAAACGTGCTTCACTGACCGGCGCTTTACCGCCTTTTTCCTGCGGCAATGCCAGCTGGCAGGCAAAGCTATGTTTAGCATCATGGTTACGGCAGTGCGCCAGTGCCCCGGCAATCATTGCCATCGCCACCATGGTGTCGCCATCGTTGCGCTCCAGCTCTGGTATTCCCCGCTGGTGCAGCAGACTGGTCAGGCCACTGTTAAGCAACAGTTCATCCAGACTGGTTGCCCGTCTCAGCCGGGCACGCTCCGCCTGGCCACCTTTGCCCTCTTCGTTCAGGTTCTGCAACCAGCGATGCCAGCGCAACAGCGCTTCAGCCCCTGGGCTCTCGGGCTTGAAACGGCTGCTAAGGGTTAATGCGGTCATTGGCTTGGCTCCCTGTTGTCTGCTGAGGATGGGCTATCGTCTGGTACGGCTACGGGGTAACGGGCTTTG
Organism: Marinobacterium sp.; assembly: GCA_025800125.1. Lineage (GTDB taxonomy): Bacteria > Pseudomonadota > Gammaproteobacteria > Pseudomonadales > Balneatricaceae > Marinobacterium_C. The sequence goes on along the minus strand of JAOXSF010000164.1, from coordinate 24,432 downwards.
AACTGTTTAACGGTTTTGCTGAAATAGAATTTACGCACCATGGCACTGCGCGCCTGCATAATCCGTTTCAGGTTCAGGTCTTGCGGGGTACTTTCCAGCGCCCAGCGGTCAAACAGATCCTGCTGTACGCCGTAGACATAACCGAGCCAGCTGGCCATGGCCTCACCGGGCTCTGTCTGCGGTGCTAACTGGCTGAACTGTTGCAACCGCTGATAAAAACCGCTTTCCGTCTGCTGCCAGAACTCACTGTCGAGGTAGCCGGTATCCCCTTTAAGGTCTTTCGGGCGGCTGGCCCAGGCTTCCTTCAGATGGCTACGCAAGGTGGATAGCGCCAGTTGGGCAATTTCCAGCATTGCAGCGCTCAGGGTAATCAGCCGTTCCTGCTGTTCCAGTGAGCAGATAAACAGCGGCATCTGGTAGTCATACCAGCAGCGGGCTTTCATATTGTCCATATCGTAGCCACTGCACCAGAGCCGGGGGCTTTGACTGTCGTCATCCCAACCACTGAGCCATTCAAACCGTGTGGCATTAAAAAACCTCACCACCTGCGCAGCTTTATCACCGTTATCCGGATTCACAAATGCCATACCACTCCAGTGGCGGTAGCCCAGCCCGCCCGGTTGAGCCTTCAGGCTAAGCGGGGGTTGCTGTTTTTTCAGATCAAACCGATAAGGGGTCAGCGGGTGCAGCCAGCTATCGCTGTAGTTAACGCCATAGTTACGGGTACGAAACTGTGTAATCAGTGGCTGGTCTTCAGCCCCGCATAATGAGCAGCAACCCGTACGGTCTGAGGGCTCCAGCCGGATACGACGCGGCATACCCCAGTACATCTGCAATGGATGGCCATCTTCCGGCCCGGTTTCTACACCGGTTTTATTCTCCGAGGTACGGGTTGCTGACAGCCAGGGCAGAATCGTGGCATCACAAGGGCTATCGGTACGCAGTTCAGCGTCTTCCAGCACATTCAGCCAGAGCTTCTGCCATAAGGTGGCATCAGTTTCAGGCGGGCGCAGTAAGGTAGTCAGCGGCCCACCGCCACGCATACTGGTACGGTGCCCAACACCACCACTGGGCGCATTGGCCTGCAAGGTGTACAACGCCGTTGCAGCACAACCAGGACAGAGGCCGGTCACGACATCCCGTTTAATAAAGTGGTCCAGGTTGTCTTTAACTGTTTTTCCGCCTGGCGCATCAATCAGTAACCCGGCGATGGGTTTGACCTCACCATCAGGCAGATCATAGTCCTGCAAAAACGCGATACCTTCAGGGTTGATCAGCTCCATGGCGGGCTCCAGCACAGCAAATGCCAGCTCCAGCCGGGCGGGCTGCGGCGGTGTCTCATAAAGCGAATGCCAGCTTGAACCGCTATCAGGCGTAAAGGTGGTCTGCAACAGACCAACCAGCCATTGATAGAGGCCACTTTGAAAATCAGCGCGGGGGGCCGCCAGCTCTATCACCGGGTTATCCGGCTCGGTCAACTGGGCGGGGGTTATCCACTGCTGGCTGCCATCACGCCGAATAACCGGCAGCCAGGGACTGGTAATCAGATTCATCTCTCCTCCGTTGAAAGATGCAGGGGGCTGACAGCGTACGGAATTAACCACCGCCAGCACAACCAGGTATTTTTATAGAATCAGCCGAGGTTGATCTGAAAACGGGGAAGATGAAGCGGGGCTTCTTCCCTCATGTCTCTGCATGGAAATACAAAGCTGTACACGGCTTCCAGCTAAAACTGCACCACGTAAAGTGGCCATGAAAGAATCCAGTGCTGATATTTTTTGGGGGCGATATATCACGATGGGCACAGCGCTACGCGCCTTTGCCCATCCTACAGCTGAATCAACTACCGCCAACACCTCACTTCCAGAATGCTGGTGCACATAACATCAGTGCAAGGGCCACAAGGCCATTAGGACTTGGATTCAAAGAGTTAATTGCAGAAACCAGCAAGGAAGGGTCAATCGTCAACATACCTGTCAAAGCTCCAATCATTACGTTTGATCAGATACTAACCAGGATTTCTGAAAAAGTTAAGTGTTGTTGGCGTTTTATATATTCAATTTGTTCACTCTACTTTTATGATACGATTTCGCTGTTGTCGAGTTTACTCGAAATGAACCGTGTTGATGGCGGTTATCTAACAGTTCCCTGCCCACGCAGGGCCTGGCACCTGCTCCAGATAAACAGAGCAGGTGCCTTTCCATCACTCTGGCTTCAACCACCCACCCTCAGCGCTATAACAATCCGCCAGTCCATCCACCAGTGGCAGTAGCTCGGCCCAGCGCAGCTCTGTAACGTTTTCTTTAAGCTGACTTATCTTTTCTGTCAGCGCTTCGGGGATCTGCTGCCGGGCAATCCGCCAGTCTTTTTCCGGCAAGCTGATCTGACTGCGTTGCCAGCGGTGCAGGCCTTCATTGCACCAGGGTTGCAGCTCCTCCTGTCGTAATCGCACCAGTACCACGGTAACGGTTTCATCAGCCAGCCGGGTTGGTGTGGCCATCTCTTCTTCCCAGCCGCCATTGCTGCTATCACGGCAGTAACCTTTAGTCAGGTCCAGCCGGTTTACCATCGCCTGGCGCTTTTCAGCACTGCGCTGCCCTTCAGCATCGAGACTGCTGTCTTCCAGACCCTCAGGGACAGTAAAGGGTGCATCTTCACCATAGACATGCTCAATCAATGTGCGGGCATCCTCGGGCATACGCAGTTGCCAGCGCTGTTGTTGCAGGCTGTCCAGCGTCAGCCAGAGTTGCCCCATATCCTGATACACCCACTGACTGCCCTGCCAGTGCGGTTTCAGCCAGTGTGCATCGGCATCCGCGACCGGTGCAGGCGCATGGATAGCCAGCAGTGGTGGCGGACGCTGATCCTTATCAACCGGGTTACCCTCTACATCTCGACTATGCCGGTGCAGACGTCCAGCTCGCTGAATCAGCAGATCAATCGGTGCCAGGTCGGTAACCATAAAGTCAAAGTCCAGATCAAGTGATTGCTCAACAACCTGAGTGGCAATCAGCAGCTGGCCACGGCGCTGTGTGCTATCCGACTGTTTACCAAAGCGGCTTAAAACCTCCGCTTCAACGGTTACACGGTCGCACAGTGCAAAACGGCTATGGAACAGCATCAGACGTTCTGGTGCAGTCCAGCCTTCATCGCAAGCCTGTTGCCAGGCGGCTCGGGCATCGCCAACAGTATTACGAATCCAGCAGACGGCCTGCCCCGCCTGTAATGCTGCACAGATTTTCGCTTTAACCTGCTCCGGGCTATCAAGCCGTACCAGCGCAAGATTGCGACTAACCTCAGCACGACTTGGGATATAGTGCTCCAGTAGCTGACTGTCTGCGCTGCAACCGGTTAACAGCGGGTAGTCGCCCTTCTTTAGCTGCGGCTTATCAGCGCCAAGCCCTGCCCTGAAGGCCTGACAGAGTGAGCGACGTATTTTTTGTGGCAGCGTTGCCGACAGCAGGATGGCACTGCCCCCCTGGGCCGCATGGGCCTGTAGCAATCGTTCCAGCAGCGTCTGCATATAGGGGTCATAAGCATGGACTTCATCAACCAGCAGAATGCGTTCACTCAACGCCAGCAGACGCAGTGACTGATGGCGGGCAGGCAAGACTGCCAGTAACGCCTGATCAAGGGTACCAACCCCCAGCTCGGCAAACAGGGCTTTTTTGCGGCTGTCAGCTAGCCAGCTGTTACAGAATGCAGAAGCACTGAGCTCATCAGGCTGGTAACTCCTATCCTGCTGCTGTTGTGACAAATGGACAGAGTCGGTAAAGGTCTGCGACAGTTCGCGGGCACTGTGGGCCAATACCAGCGAAGGCTGGCTTTGTTCGGTAAACAGACGGCGATAGTCGTCCGCCATCCGGTTATAGATGCCGTTAGCGGTCGCCATGGTAGGCAGGCCGATATAAAGCCCTTTTGCCTGCCCGGCCGACATCATCCGGCTAGCCAGCGTTAACGCTGCTTCAGTTTTCCCCGCCCCGGTTACATCTTCCATAATCCATAACTGTGGGCCGTCGGGCAGGGCTACATTGGCCGCCTGCTGCTGTAGCGGTGTAGGCGCTTCAATAAAGGGAAACAGTTGTGCGATGGTCTGAAAAGGGGCAACGTCTACCGGAAAAGGCCGCATTGCCTGTACCGCCTTGTCTGCCTATTGTAACGCCTGCTGCCAGTAATCGGTTAATGGCATCGGTTCAGTCTTATAAGGAAAGTATTGCTGGCTGGAGCCGCTCCAGTCCGCCAGCACCGTCAGCCCGGCAAGTTGCCAGCTAACGGCTACCAGACGTTGCCGCACAGCCGGGTCATGCAAGGGCGTGAAGTCAGGCTGCAACAGATCAGCAACCGCTACCACATAGGTACTAGCTGCCTGAATATCAGCATCACTGAACGCGCTTGATATATCGCCCCGTGCAATCGGCGGCTGGCCATGATGCCCAAATACAACCTGTAACCAGGGCCCAAGAGCTTCTGCTGCGGCCCCGGCCTGACGCCAGTGGTGCTGCGTTTTCCAGACACCAGACAACAGAGGTCTGAATAGCCGTTCGCGCCATAACCACCAACCCAGACTGTCATGACGCTCGCTATAGGTATAGCGGCTATCCGGGCTGATCAGTTCATCACTCAACCCTGGCACCAGGCCCTGAAAACCCGAGGCAAATTTACCCAGATCATGCAATGCCAGGCAGAAGGTAAACCAGCGCTGCAACCAGTCTGGTTCAACCTCCAGTATCTTTGCCAATTGCTGGCAACGGGGTTGTTGCGGGTCAAGTAATTGCCAGCCCACGGCTGCCACGTCCAGCCCATGCCAGGGCAACAGGTGATACGGGGGAGTTCCCACTTGACCGGGTTGTGCCTTAGCCCAGTACCTGAAAAAATCTGCGTGCATACAACCTTCCCTATGCTTTGTTCCATGGCCTATAACCATGGTTACAGTACCCCGACACGGCTGTGATAGCATTGACTTCATTGTTAACAGGGATAAAGGCGGTGCCATGTATATTGATCTGGCAGACCTGCTCTGGCTGACTCTGGTCTGTGGCATCATGCTGCACTGGTGGAAAGCGCAGCAGGTTAAAGAAATTGCACTGAAAGAAGTCAGACAGCAGTGCAAATTGATGGACCTTCAACTGCTGGATCAGAGCATCGCCCTGCGCGGTTTCTGGCTGAAACGCGATGACAGTGGGCGACTAAGAGTGTGGCGCTCCTATACCTTTGCATTTTCAAGCACCGGCGATGATCGTTATGAAGGTCGCGTCAGTCTGCTGGGCCGTAAAATTACTGGCTTTCAGCTAGAAACCCACCGGATCTGATATTTTCACCCTCATGATACTTACGGATAATTATGCAGACTGTTCAAAATACTGATCACGGACAACTTCACTATGGCGAAGGTGATACATCCTTCAAAGCAGCAGGGGGTTATGAGGGGCTGGTACAGCTTTGCGAGGCTTTCTACAACGCAATGCAGCAACTCCCCCAGGCGCAGCATATCCGGGCAATGCATCCGGCAGACCTGACCGAGTCCAGTGAAAAGCTGGCGCGTTTTCTCTCCGGCTGGCTGGGTGGCCCGAAACTTTACCGCGAAAAGTACGGTCTTATCCGTATTCCAGCGGCCCATGCTCATCTGGAGATCGGCCCAGCAGAGCGAGATGCCTGGCTTGAGTGTATGAGGGTAGCTTTACAGAGCCAGCCCTATAAAGACGACTTTAAAACCTATCTGATGCAGCAGCTGTATGTCCCGGCGGAACGGAGCCGAACCCGCGACTGATCAGCTGTCACGGGGAGAGTCTAATGAGTGAAGTACAGAGTCTGCGACTGATGGCGCAGTACAATCAGTGGATGAACGAAACGCTTTACACCGCCGCCTCAGGCCTGACAGCAGAGCAGCTGAGTGATAATCAGGGCGCTTTTTTCGGTTCGATTCTAGGTACGTTGAACCATCTTATGGTCGGCGATATTATCTGGCTGCAACGTTTTGCTGACCATCCGGCTGATTTTGCTGCGCTGGCCAACCTGCACCATATCCCCAAACCATCTGCGCTGAATGCCACTCTGTTTGACGATATTGAAGAATTGCAGATGCAGCGCGAACTGCTGGACCAGCTGATTATCGACTGGTGTGACGAGTTACAGCCAGAACATCTGAGCCATCCGCTGACTTACCATAACACCCAGGGCATTGCTTCGACCCGCCCATTCGGTTTACTCGTTACGCATCTTTTCAATCATCAGACCCACCATCGTGGCCAGGTAACAACCCTGCTATCACAACAGGGAATAGATATTGCCATTACTGACCTGCTGGCATTGATTCCAGAAATAAACACTGATGGCGAGAAGCGCTAAACAATGGCGCTGGATGAACTGAGCCGTCAGAAGGTCTGGCAGATTGTAGCGGCTATTCCAGCAGGGAAAGTAGCCAGTTATGGCCAGGTTGCGGAGCTGGCAGGCCTGCCCCGTCAGGCACGCGCGGTCGGACGGATGATGGGCCAACTGCCAAAGGATAGCCGCCTGCCCTGGTTTCGAGTGATTAATGCTCAGGGACGAATATCCTTTGCACTGGATAGCGATGGCTATAAACGCCAGCGCCAACGACTGGAAGCTGATGGCGTGGAATTCATCGGTGAACGCATCAATCTTAAAGTGTACCGCTGGGACGGGCTGGCTGAAAACTGAATGTCAGCAGCCCACCGGCACTACGACAGAGTTTACTCAGGTGGGCGCACCCGGATAAAACGGGGAAAGCGTGGTTTTCCCTTGCTGGTTTCGCCACTGTAAGCATAGGTGATAGTGGCACCAACCGGTGGCGGGTTCTGGCGGTCACTATCGCGTAAACCGCTACCCACATGAAAGGTGATACCGTCACGGTTACGTACCTTCAGTGAACCGACCATCCCCGTGTAACGCCCTTTTCCAGGCTTGTAGCCAACAACAATCGCTTCATCATCAAAAACGGGTTTCAGTTTCAGGATGGCATCACTACGTATTGCGCGGTAATGACTATCAGCCCGGTTAAGCATCAAACCTTCACCACCTTTGCGTACAACCTGTGCCAGTTCATCCTGCAATGCCTCATGGCTGGCCATACGGAAATACTGTACCGGTTGTAACCAGCGAATATGCAGAGAACCCACCAGTAATTGTAATGCCAGGCGGCGCTGTTCAAACGTAGCTGGCTGCTGCTGGTGTTCATAGCCTGGCAGGTCAAAAACCATGTAACGTAACTGTTGCCAGCGTGGGTCGGTAACATTGTCACTGCGTATCATGGCAACCGTTTCTGCAAAGCGTCCACGCCCTGACCAGAGCTCACCATCCAGCGGCTGTGCTGGAAAATCAGCAATAAACCAGTCGGGAGCATGAATAATATAACCACTGCGGGTGCGCAGATTACGCCCATCCCAGTAGGCTCGAACACCGTCCAGCTTTTCACTGACCCAGTAATTGGATAAAGATATTTCCGGCCGATAACTGTTTGCCAGCATCAGAGCCGGTTGCTGACTGGCCAGAGCCTTCAGCGTAAATGGCAGGGTAAAGAGGGCTAACAACAGCAGCGGTAACAGCACTTTCATGGCCAGCATCGCTCCCGGATTATGGCCTGCCTGTAAACAGCAGGCCGGGCTATGTAATGGAGGAGAAGTCTTGATCAGGAAATCGCAAGACAGATTAAAGAAGGCTCCGCAAAGGCGCAACCATTGAGCACCCGATTACGACCAGGGTCGAATATCAGCCTCCATTCAATTCACGAATCAGCGACTGTATCGCATCCAGCCGGGCCATAGCAGAGTCAGATTCAAGTAATAGCTGCTTTTCAGGGCCACTGAAAGGCAGAAATTCTGCCAATCTGTATCCCAGTTCACTCGCGTTATCGTAGTCAATATCCAGCCCCAGCATCTGGATCATCGGATGCTTTTCAACATCCTGCATCAACTTTTTCAGTAATTGATGCTGCTCGCCTGTCTGGGCCTGTAACTCTGCGGGTAACAGCTCACACTGGCCAATGAGCAAATTATCGTTTTCTGCATGATGGCTATGAACACGCACTTTATACAGCCCGCGCGCCTCCAGCCCAAGCAAGTCTCCCGGTAGCGGATGCCAGTCACTGATTTCGCAGTAACACCCAACCTCATAAAACGTATTTTCAGATGCCGTCTGGGTTGAATGCTCGGACTCCACCGTTTGTATAACAACAAAACCACTGCCATGCTTCAGACAGTCTTTGACCATGCGCAGATAACGTGGCTCAAAAATCTGCAAAGGTAACAACCCGCCAGGATAAACCAGCGTTGGTAGTGGAAATAATGGCAGCACCTGCAATGTTTGATCCGACACTGTTTTTCTCCTTTATACATACAGGGTGACGGGTATAAGCCCCGGTGCCGGGCACCGGGGCAACTGTTATCTGTTATCCTCCGGCGGCGGTATTATTATCGCTTCTTTACGAGGCTGATATTCAGCATTGAGTTCATCGTGAATCGACAGAATGCGCTCGCCTTCAATACGCACACCAATGTCACGCAACTGAGCGGGGGTAAGTGTACGCAGCTCGCGCAGGTTACGCACGTTATTACGGTAAGCTCGGTAACGGTTCCAGGCAGCAGCGAAAAGTGAAATCAGAGTCATGGTTAATCTCCCTGTTAATCAAAAGTATCATTCGAAAAGCAGTAGCACAGCAAAAGCGCCAACAGCTAATTTCAAAATGAAAAGGATTGCTTAAAAATGCAGAGATTAACCGGGGAAGTATAGAAGAGTGATACAGACCGCGGTAAATCTCCGCGGGCTCTGTCAGGCAAATCAGCAGTAACAGCCACCACACGGATACAGCACGACAATAATCATCGGTCGATTGACTCGATGAGAATGGTTCCAATGCTGCGCAATTGTGCTGAACTGTTTCATGATGCCTGAAAAAGTAAAAAAGACTGTTTATATAAAAATAACAGGTGTAATAACGCTATGGCGAACACTGCATAGCGAGTTAACGCTGTTATACGAGGGGTATTTAACGGGTTGCTCGAAAAAAGTACAACCTGAACTTTAGTATCGCTCGAATCAGATTAACCACAATTAAAGTGGATCGCTTTAGCTGATTAAACCCCTGCTGTATCAAGAGCTTGCAGAATTTACAGGAAAAATAAAAAGGCAGCCTGCGCTGCCTTTTTAAATCAATCTGCCTTCAGGCAGTCAGGACAGTGTGCTTACCACTTACCTGCGTCTTTCAGTTCCTGCAGAGCATCGCCGATCTGAGCCAGGGAACGTACAGTCTTAACGCCAGCGTCTTCCAGTGCTGCGAATTTCTCGTCCGCAGTACCTTTACCACCGGAAATGATCGCACCCGCGTGACCCATGCGCTTACCCGCTGGTGCAGTTACACCGGCAATGTAAGAAACAACAGGCTTGGTTACGTTCGCCTTGATGAACTCAGCCGCTTCTTCTTCAGCCGTACCACCGATCTCACCGATCATTACAATCGCTTCAGTCTGTGGGTCGTTCTGGAACATTTCCAGAATGTCGATGAAGTTAGAACCTGGGATCGGGTCACCACCGATGCCTACACAGGTAGACTGACCGAAGCCAGCGTCAGTCGTCTGTTTAACCGCTTCGTACGTCAGTGTACCGGAACGGGAAACGATACCGATGCTGCCTGGCAGGTGGATGTGACCTGGCATGATGCCGATCTTACATTCGCCTGGCGTGATAACGCCCGGGCAGTTAGGACCGATCAGGCGTACGCCCAGCTCGTCACACTTAACTTTACATTCCAGCATGTCCATAACCGGGATGTGCTCAGTGATGCAGACAATCAGCTTGATGCCAGCGTGAGCAGCTTCCAGGATGGAATCTTTACAGAATGGCGCTGGTACGTAGATAACAGACGCTTCAGCGCCAGTCGCTTCTACTGCTTCAGCAACAGTGTTGAATACAGGCAGGCCCAGGTGCTCAGTGCCACCTTTGCCTGGCGTTACACCACCAACCATTTTGGTGCCGTAAGCGATCGCCTGTTCAGAGTGGAAGGTACCCTGACCACCAGTGAAACCCTGACAGATTACTTTGGTGTCTTTGTTAATCAGTACGGACATTATTTACCCTCCGCTGCTTTAACTGCCTGCTGAGCAGCGTCAGTCAGGCTGGTCGCTGCGATGATGTCCAGACCGGACTCAGACAGCAGTTTGGAGCCCAGATCTGCATTGTTACCTTCCAGACGTACAACTACTGGTACTTCTACGCCTACTTCCTTAACCGCACCGATGATGCCTTCTGCGATCAGGTCACAGCGAACGATACCACCGAAGATGTTAACCAGAACGGCTTTCACCTTGCTGTCTTCCAGGATGATCTTGAACGCTTCGGTTACACGCTCTTTAGTCGCGCCGCCACCAACGTCCAGGAAGTTTGCCGGGAAACCACCGTGCAGGGAAACGATATCCATGGTGCCCATTGCCAGGCCCGCACCGTTAACCATGCAGCCGATGCTGCCGTCCAGCGCTACGTAGTTCAGATCCCACTCAGCTGCACGTGCTTCACGTTCGTCTTCCTGAGATGGGTCTTCCATCGCCTGCAGGTCTTTGTGACGGTATACAGCGTTACCATCGATAACGACTTTAGCGTCCAGACAGTGCAGGTTCTGCTCTTCAGTGATAACCAGCGGGTTGATCTCCAGCAGCGCCAGGTCTTTTTCCTGGAACATTTTCGCCAGACCCAGGAAGATCTTGGTGAACTGCTTGATCTGGTCGCCCTGCAGGCCCAGTTTGAATGCCAGCTCACGGCCCTGGTAAGGCTGTGCGCCAGTCATTGGATCGATGATAGCTTTCAGAATCTTCTCTGGCGTTTCTTCTGCTACTTTCTCGATCTCCACGCCACCTTCAGTAGATGCCATGAATACGATACGACGGGTAGAGCGATCTACTACCGCACCCAGATACAGCTCGTTAGCGATATCAGTGCAGGTTTCTACCAGAATTTTGGAAACCGGCTGACCATTAGCATCTGTCTGGTACGTCACCAGATTTTTGCCCAGCCAGTTGGCAGCGAATTCCTGTGCTTCAGCTGGAGAATCAACCAGCTTTACACCGCCCGCTTTACCACGGCCACCGGCGTGAACCTGGGCTTTTACAACCCACTTGTCACCGCCAATTGTATTAGCTGCTTCAGCAGCTGCTTCTGGAGTATCTACCGCGATTCCTTTGGAAACCGGCAGACCATATTCGGCAAACAGCTGTTTGCCCTGGTACTCGTGAAGGTTCATGCTCTAATCCGTTGTGTTGTCACTAATGATTATTCAGCCCGTTGCGGTGGAGAGTCCGCGCAGTGGCTGCCCCTTACGGGTTTAACAACAAGCGTCTTGCTGAAAATCAGCCAGCCCGAAGGCCAGCCGAAATTTTTAAACAGGTATGCTTAGCGACGTTTACGGTTAGCCATATGGATGGCGTGGCCGTCAACTGCCAGCGCAGCTTCATGCAGGGCTTCACTCACAGTCGGGTGAGCGAAGATTGTCATCTGCAGGTCTTCTGCGGAAGAGCAGAATTCCATTGCGATAACAGCCTGACCGATCAGCTCGGACGCCTGACCACCGACCATGTGGACGCCCACAATGCGGTCAGTCTCTTCGTCCGCTAGAACCTTAACGAAACCGTCGGTGTCGTTAGCAGCCATCGCACGACCAGTCGCAGCGAATGGGAATTTACCCGCTTTATACTTGACACCTTCGGCTTTCAGTTCTTGCTCGGTCTTACCTACCCACGCCAGTTCAGGGTGGGTGTAGATGATGTTCGGGATCACGTCGTAGTTCATGTGACCGTGCTTGCCAGCGATGATGTCGGCAACCATGATGCCTTCTTCAGACGCCTTGTGCGCCAGCATCGGGCCACGTACGGAATCACCGATGGCATAAACGCCAGGTGCGGCTGTTGCGCAGTGTTCGTCAACGAAGATGAAGCCACGCTCATCCAGTTTGACACCGGAATCCTGCGCCAGCAGACCGTTAGTCTGCGGCTTACGACCTACAGCAACGATCAGTTTGTCTACAACGATCTCTTTATCACCTTCAGCATCGGTGTACTTAACCAGTACTTCTTTGCCATCGATGATTTCTGTGCCGGTGCAACGCGCACCCAGCTTGATGTCCAGCTTCTGCTTTTTGAAGATTTTGGCAGCTTCTTTAGCAACATCTTTATCTGCTGCAGCCAGGAACTCGTCCATCGCTTCCAGAACAGTGACTTCAGTGCCCAGACGCGCCCATACCGAGCCCATCTCCAGGCCGATAACACCGGCACCAATCACACCCAGACGCGCTGGTTTTTCAGTGATGTCCAGTGCACCAGCGTTATCCAGAATCAGGCCTTCAGTCAGTGGTGCTGGCGGGATCTCAACCGGTACGGAACCGGACGCCAGTACTACGTTGTCAGCAGCGTAAACAGTCGCGGTGCCATCAGCAGCGGTTACTTCAACCTGTTTGCCAGCCAGCAGTTTACCCATGCCCTGCAGCAGAGTTACGCCGTTGGCTTTGAACAGACCACCGATACCTGCAGTCAGGTTACCAACGATCTTGTTCTTGCGAGCAACCATCTGCTCAACGTCCATCTCAACGTCGCCAGTGCTGATACCGTGTACAGCGAAGTCAGACTTAGCTTCTTTGTACTTGTGCGTGGTTTCCAGCAGCGCTTTGGATGGGATACAACCTACGTTCAGACAGGTACCGCCCAGGACAGCACCGCCTTTGTCATCAACCCACTTCTCTACACATGCGGTTTTCAGGCCCAGCTGTGCAGCGCGGATTGCTGCAACATAACCACCAGGGCCAGCACCGATTACGATCACGTCAAATTTGTCAGACATGTATCTTTCCTATCTCGTCAATTCACTCGTTAATGGGGGGCTGAATCAATCAGACATCCAGAAGCATACGTGCAGGGTCTTCCAGGAGGTCTTTGATAGTCACGAGGAATTGTACTGCTTCCTTACCATCAATCATACGGTGATCGTAAGACAGCGCCAGGTACATCATCGGCAGGATTTCAACCTGACCATTAACAGCCATTGGGCGTTCCTGGATTTTGTGCATACCCAGGATAGCAGTCTGAGGTGGGTTCAGGATTGGTGTAGACATCAGGGAACCGAACACACCACCGTTAGTGATAGTGAAGGTACCGCCCATCATGTCATCCATACCCAGCTTGCCTTCACGGCCGCGCTTACCGAAATCAGCGATAGTGCCTTCGATGTCTGCCAGACCCATACTGTCAGTGTCACGCAGTACTGGAACCATCAGGCCGCGATCAGTAGATACGGCTACACCGATATCCTGGTAGCCGTGGTAAACCATGTCGTTGCCGTCGATAGACGCGTTTACAGCCGGGAAGCGTTTCAGGGCCTCAGTGGCTGCTTTAACGAAGAAGGACATGAAGCCCAGACGAGTGCCGTTGTGGGTCTTCTCGAACAGGTCTTTGTACTGCTTGCGCAGTTCCATAACCGGCTTCATGTTGACTTCGTTGTAGGTCGTCAGCATGGCAGCGTTCTGCTGTGCCTCAACCAGACGCTTGGCGATGGTCGCACGCAGACGCGTCATTGGAACGCGTTTCTCAACACGCTCACCCGCAGGTACGTTTACGGGCGCAGCTGGGGCTTTGGCCTGTGCAGCAGGTGCTGCAGCTGGAGCCGCAGCTGGTGCAGCAGCACCTTTCGCCATAAAGGCAACCACGTCTTCTTTAGTGATGCCACCGTTCTTGCCAGTGCCAGCAATCTGGGATGCGTCCAGACCGTTCTCTTCGATCAGCTTACGGGCAGCCGGGCCAACCTTGTCAGCATCGCCAGCGGCTTCAGCCGCGGCAGCAGCAGGCGCATCAGCGGTAACAGCCGTGCCAGCAGCACCGGCTTCAAAGATACCGATGATCTCGTCGCTCAGTACAGTGGCGCCTTCTTCGGCTTTAACTTCTTTGATAACACCGTCAGCTGGCGCTACAACTTCCAGTACAACTTTGTCGGTTTCGATATCTACGATCAGCTCGTCAGCAGAAACTGCTTCACCAGGTGCTTTGTGCCAGGTAGAGATAGTGCCGTCGGCTACGGATTCAGGGAAAGTAGGCGCTTTGATTTCGATAGACATGTTTTTTCCTTTGGTGCTCAGACAACGGGCTGCTGCGCTGTTTTCTCTTCATACAGCATCGCTACATCACTCGGGTAGCGTCAGGCAGCAGCCGGTTGATTAACCGTTGATTGCTTCGTTAACCAGTTTTTCCTGCTGTTCCAGGTGAACAGAGATGTAACCTACTGCAGGGGCAGCAGCATGTGGACGGCCAACGCCGTCCAGGTGCAGTTTGCTGTCATGCTTATGCAGTACGGAACGCATATGGTGCTGCGAGCAGTACCATGCGCCCTGGTTCATCGGTTCTTCCTGACACCAGACCACGGATTCCAGGTTCGTATATGGTGCGATCGCTTCTGCCATGGCCTGTTCCGGGAACGGGTACAGCTGTTCAATACGAACAATTGCAACATCGTCCTTTTCCAGCTCGGCACGGCGGTTGTAGAGGTCGTAGTAAACCTTACCGCTACACAGTACGAGGCGTTTCACTTTGCTGGCTTCCAGCTGATCGGTTTCACCGATGACCGGCTTGAAGCCGCCTTCAGCCAGATCTTCCAGCGTAGAGATCGCCTGTTTGTGACGCAGCAGGCTCTTCGGCGACATAACAACCAGCGGCTTACGCAGCGGGCGTACCACCTGACGACGCAACAGATGGAAAATCTGCGCTGGCGTAGTCGGTACACATACCTGGATGTTGTGCTCTGCACAGAGCTGCAGATAACGTTCCAGTCGAGCGGAGGAGTGCTCCGGCCCCTGGCCTTCAAAGCCGTGAGGCAGCAGCATGGTCAGGCCACACAGGCGCTGCCACTTCTGCTCACCACTGGTGATAAACTGATCAATCACAACCTGAGCACCGTTGGCGAAATCACCAAACTGAGCTTCCCAGATTACGAGTGCATTCGGGGTCGTTGTCGAGTAGCCGTATTCAAACGCCAGTACCGCTTCCTCGGACAGGAAGGAGTCATGCAGCGTCAGTTCTGGCTGATCTGCAGACAGATTCTTCAACGGCAGGTAAGTCTCTGCTGTTTTCTGGTCATGCAGAACTGCGTGACGGTGGGAGAATGTGCCTCGACCAACGTCCTGACCTGTAATACGTACCGGGTGACCTTCCGCCAGGATAGATGCGTAAGCCAGAGACTCAGCCATACCCCAGTTCAGTGCCATGGCACCGGCGGACATACGTTTACGGTCATCAATAATTTTCTGAACCTGGCGCTGAACCGAGAAGCCCTCAGGGGTTTCACAGATCTTGTTGCCCAGTTCCTGCAGTAGCTTGAGCTCAACACCGGTATCACAATCAAAGGACCATTTGTGGCCCAGGTATGGACGCCAGTCAACGAACAGTTCGCTGTTGGGTTCCAGTACCAGTGCGTTGGCTACATGCTCACCTGCTTCCAGCGCACGACGGTACTCTTTCTCCATCGCCTTGCTTTCATCAGCGGTGATAACACCGTCTTCGATCAGACGCTGTGCGTAGAGATCACGGGTTGTCTTCTGCTGTTTGATCTGGGCATACATCAGCGGCTGGGTGCCAGATGGCTCATCCGCTTCGTTGTGACCACGACGACGGTAGCAGACAAGGTCGATCACTACGTCTTTCTTAAATTCGTTACGGTAATCCAGTGCAACCTGGGTTACGAAGCGTACGGCTTCAGGGTCATCACCATTCACGTGGAAAATTGGCGCAGATACCATTTTGGCAACATCGGTTGCGTATTCGGTAGAGCGGGAATCTTCTTTCTTGTTAGTGGTGAAACCAACCTGGTTGTTGATCACAATGTGAACGGTACCACCCGTTTTATAGGCACGGGTCTGGGACATCTGGAATGTCTCCATTACCACACCCTGACCAGCAAAGGCCTGGTCACCGTGAATATTCACAGGAATAACGGTATCACCGGACAGGTCATCGCGGCGATCCTGACGGGCACGCACAGAACCTTCAACAACCGGTGCAGAGATTTCAAGGTGAGATGGGTTAAACGCCATCGCCAGGTGAACTTCACCGCCTAGTGTCATGATGTTGGAAGAAAAGCCCTGGTGGTATTTAACGTCACCTGACGTCTCAACCAGCTTTTTACCTTCAAACTCACCGAATAGCTCCGCAGGATTTTTACCAAATGTGTTGATCAGCATATTCAGACGACCACGGTGGGCCATGCCGATCACAACTTCTCTGGCGCCATCTTTACCTGCACGCTGGATCAGTTCATCCATTAGAGGGATCAGAGACTCACCACCTTCCAGGCCAAAACGCTTAGCACCGGCGTAGCGAGAACCGAGATACTTTTCCAGACCTTCAGCAGCGGTCAGTCGCTCAAGAATATGCTTACGTTCTTTTGGCTCCAGCTGCGGATGGCAGCGAACCGGTTCCAGACGGGACTGAATCCAGCGTTTTTCCTGAGTATCAACGATATGCATATACTCAGCACCGACGGTGCTGCAGTAAGTCTTTTTCAAGTCAGCCATGATGTCACGCAAAGGCGCTTCTTCAGGACCGAAGAAAAGTGAACCAAGCTGGTAGGTTGTATCGTAGTCAGCTTCGGACAGCTCGTGGAAACGCAGATCCAGATCCGGTACATCTTCACGCTGCAACAGGTTGAGCGGGTCGATATCAGCGATCTGGTGACCGCGCACACGGTATGCGTTAATCATACGCAGTACGCGAACCTGCTTTTTCTCATGTTCCGAACTTACAGAACTGACTGCAACAGGTGTTGCACGCTTCTGGTTTTTGGCCAGATACAGGAAATGATCCTGAATCGGGGAATGAGGAACATCCTGCTTCAGGTTGTCTCCCACCTTCGGCAGTCGGTCGAACTCTTCACGCCACTCCTGAGGAACGCCGTTCGGGTCCAGCAGGTACGTCTCGTAAAGCTGTTCAATGTAGGAAAGGTTGCCACCATACAGATGGGCATTTTTCCACATCAGCTCCATGATGCCTTCTTGCATTATTGATCACCCTGGCTTGGGGGTTTAGTCCTGACAGGCTGCACTATTCCTGTCGTTTGAAAGGACGACCCCTCTTTCGTTACCGTATATTGACATGCCCGATGCATGCCAGGCGGCCATTATAGTAAAAGCTTCGGCTTAAAGCCTTAGTTGTCGCTACGAATTCGTAAGGAAATTCTGTTTTTTCCCGGCACAGAAAAAAGCGGTGCCCATTGGGCACCGCTCTGATGATCCGAATCAGGTTGCCTGTTGCAGCAGCATGTTACGGATTTTACCGATTGCCTTAGTCGGGTTAAGGCCTTTCGGACATACGTTGACACAGTTCATGATACCGTGGCAGCGGAATACGCTGAACGGATCATCGAGGCTGGCCAGACGCTCTGCAGTAGAGGTATCACGGCTATCCGCCAGGAAGCGGTATGCCTGCAGCAAGCCTGATGGGCCGATGAACTTGTCCGGGTTCCACCAGAAAGACGGACAGGATGTAGAACAGCATGCACACAGGATACACTCGTACAGACCATCCAGTTCAGCACGCTCTTCCGGCGACTGCAGACGCTCGATAGCAGGCGCAGGCGTGTCGTTGATCAGGAACGGCTTGATCTTCTCATACGCCTTGTAGAACTGCATCATATCTACAACGAGGTCACGGATAACCGGCAGACCAGGCAGCGGGCGCAGTACCAGCTTGTCGTTTTCAACAACAGCAGACAGCGGTGTAATACAGGCCAGACCGTTAACACCGTTCATGTTCATACCATCGGAGCCACAAACACCTTCACGGCAGGAACGACGGTAGGCCAGCGTAGGATCTTTGTCCTTCAGCAACTGCAGAAGATCCAGCACCATGATGTCTTTACCACCCGGGATATCGATATGGATATCCTGCATGTATGGTGCATCATCCTTTTCAGGATTGTAGCGATAAACACTTACCAGCATTTTTACAGCCCCTTAGTAGGTTCGCACTTTCGGTGGGAAAGCATCCATGGTTTTAGGTGCAAAGTTTACGTCACGCTTGGTGATGGTTTTCTCTGCCGGATGATAGATGGAGTGGCACAGCCAGTTCTCATCATCACGCTCCGTGAAGTCATTACGTGCATGGGCACCACGGGATTCCTTACGAACTTCCGCAGCGATTGCCGTTGCTTCTGCAACTTCCATCAGGTTCTGCAGCTCCAGCGCTTCGATACGCGCAGTGTTGAACGCCTGGCTCTTATCTTCAAGATGCAGGTTTTCAACTTTGGCACGGATGCCTTTCAGCAGTTCCAGACCTTTCTG
Source organism: Marinobacterium sp. (assembly GCA_025800125.1). Taxonomy (GTDB): domain Bacteria; phylum Pseudomonadota; class Gammaproteobacteria; order Pseudomonadales; family Balneatricaceae; genus Marinobacterium_C. The sequence continues at coordinate 6,122 of JAOXSF010000164.1, read as the reverse complement.
CATGCTTTCGCCGTCACGGAATACACCGAAGTACAGCTGCATAGTGTCCTGCAGTTCTTTACGAACGTCAGAGACTTTCTCACCACTAGTAGAGCTGTTCAGCTGATTCAGACGCGCCATAGCACGATCGATATCAGCATCGGTTGCGTCCTTCACGGCGTAACCATCTTTCAGCTGCTTCTCGATTTCCATACCCGCGGCACGACCGAATACAACCAGGTCAAGCAGAGAGTTACCGCCCAGGCGGTTAGCACCGTGCACAGATACACAGGCAACTTCACCACAGGCAAACAGGCCATTGACGATCTGGTCCTGGCCTTCAGTTGTCGGCGCAATCGCCTGACCACCGATATTAGTAGCAACACCACCCATCATGTAGTGACAGGTTGGAACTACAGGGATCGGCTCTTTTACAGGGTCAGTCGCTGCGAAGGTACGGGACAGCTCACAGATACCAGGCAGACGGGATTCCAGAATCTCTTCACCCAGGTGATCCAGCTTCAGGAATACATGGTCGCCATCTTCACCACAGCCACGACCACCCAGAATTTCCAGGATCATGGAACGGGCTACAACGTCACGGCCCGCCAGGTCTTTAGCGTTAGGTGCGTAACGCTCCATGAAGCGCTCGCCGTCTTTGTTGATCAGGTAACCACCTTCACCACGACAGCCTTCTGTTACCAGTACACCCGCGCCCGCAATACCGGTCGGATGGAACTGCCACATCTCCATATCCTGCGCAGGTACACCCGCACGCAGAGACATACCAACACCATCACCCGTGTTGATCAGTGCGTTGGTTGTAGATGCGTAGATACGACCCGCACCACCCGTTGCCAGTACAGTTGCACGGGCTTTGATGTATACGGTTTCGCCAGTTTCGATGCAGATCGCGATGCAGCCAACGATATCGCCATCTTCATTGGTTACCAGATCAACTGCGTACCATTCGTTCAGGAAGGTTGTACCGGCTTTCATGTTGCCTTGGTACAGTGCATGCAGCAGTGCGTGACCGGTACGGTCTGCTGCCGCACAGGTACGGGCCGCCTGACCACCTTCACCGAAGTTTTTCGACTGACCACCGAAAGGACGCTGGTAGATACGGCCAGTTTCAGTACGGGAGAACGGCAAACCCATGTGGTCCAGTTCAAATACCGCCTGAGGGCCAACGGAACACATGTACTCAATTGCATCCTGGTCACCGATATAATCGGAACCTTTCACAGTGTCATACATGTGCCAGCGCCAATCGTCATTTGGATCAGCACTTGCGATAGCACAGGTAATACCGCCCTGTGCAGATACGGTGTGTGAACGGGTTGGGAAAACCTTGGTTACACACGCAGTGTTAAGACCGGACTGAGCCAGCTGCAAAGCAGCTCGCATACCGGCACCACCACCGCCTACTACAATCGCGTCGAACGTAAGCGTACGCAGATTCGCCATCTCTTATACACCCCACAAAATCTGAATGCCCCAGGTGACGTAAATAAACGTCAGGAGGCCGGTTGCTGACTGGAACATGAAACGCATGCCGGTCGCCTTGATGTAATCTGTGGACACAGACCACACACCGATCCATACGTGCGCCGCAAAGGACAGGATTGCCAGCAGCGAAAAAATCCGCATGGCAGTGCCATCAAATAGTGCTTTCCACTGCTCATAGTCCAGCGAAGGATTCATCAGCAGATAGCCGAGCATGAAGACGGTGTACACCATCAGCACTACTGCTGTTACACGCTGAATCATCCAGTCATAAAGGCCGCTGCGGCCAAAGCTTGTAATACTGGTTACCATATCCATACTCCCGCAATCAGACAGGCGACACCGCTGGCAATCAGGGTAGCTTTAGCAGCCATACGCCCGCTTTCCAGCTCCTCACAGTGGCCCATATCCATTACCAGGTGTTTAACACCTGCAAAGAAGTGATAAAGCAACGCAGACACCAGCCCCCAGGCGATCAGCTTCGCAAAAAAGCTGTCTGCCATCATCGCAGCAGCGGCATCAAAGCTCTGCTGTGACTCCAGTGACATCTCCAGCAGATACAGCATGAAGACAGCACCAAAGAACAATGCCACACCGGTTACACGGTGCAGAATTGATGTAATAGCCGGGAGCGGCTGTTTGATAGTTCTTAAATCCAGGTTTACAGGTCTTTTTTTGTTCACGGCTCTTGTTCACACTCGTGTTTGTCCTGTTGCAGGACAATAGGGTTACAGGAAGTGCTAGAAGACTCAGTACCTCAGTGAAGTGCCCCTTTATCATTAGAGTATTTAACCGGGGTAAACTTCGCGGCGAGAGTATAAGCATTTCATTATACGAATACAACGCAGGTGCCGGACTCTACGCCTTTGGTCTAGCGCCTTTCAGCCTGAAAAACATGTTTCAACTAAATGATTATTCAGGCCCTTTCCCAATCCTGATAAAACCTTCCATAACCATGTTGCATTGCAATAAAACCCCATCCCTCACTGATTGACAAACGTATTTCAAACTCTATATTGGTGGGGCCTATTTTTCGGGCCACCGGGCAACACACGCTAATTCCTGGTATTTTCCAGATTAAGTGTTACCACGGAAGAAATAACGATAAGGCCCGTACAAAAAACACAACAATTGATAGGAGCCTCTTGATGGCTGACAAAAAAGCACGTTTGACGGTCGACGGTCTGGAAGAAGCGATTGAACTGCCGGTCTATTCCGGTTCTGAAGGCCCGGACGTAATCGACGTTCGCCCGCTGACAGGTAAAGGTCTGTTCACTTATGACCCGGGCTTCGTTTCCACCGCTGCATGTGAATCCAAAATCACATACATTGATGGCGCCAAAGGTGTACTGCTGCACGGCGGCTACCCGATCGAGCAGCTGGCTGAAAAGTCTGACTATCTTGAAGTCTGCTACCTGCTGATGAATGGCGAGCTGCCAGACGCCGAGCAGAAAGAGAAGTTTGTAAACACCATCAAGAATCACACCATGGTTCACGAGCAGATGAGCCACTTCTTCAATGGCTTCCGTCGTGATGCTCACCCGATGTCCATCATGGTTGCGTGTGTTGGAGCACTGTCTGCCTTCTACCATGACTCTCTGGACATCAATGATGCCCGTCATCGTGAAGTTTGCGCATATCGCCTGATTGCCAAGATGCCTACATTGGCAGCGATGTGCTACAAGTACTCTATCGGCATGCCATTCCAGTACCCGCGCAACGACCTGAGCTATGCAGAAAACTTCCTGCAGATGATGTTCGGCAACCCTTGCGAAGAGTATGTGCCTAATCCTGTTCTGGCTAAAGCCATGGACAAAATCTTCTTGCTGCATGCAGACCATGAGCAGAATGCTTCTACATCCACTGTTCGCCTGGCAGGCTCTTCCGGTGCAAACCCATTCGCATGTATTGCTTCTGGTGTAGCAGCCCTGTGGGGCCCTGCACACGGTGGTGCTAACGAAGCTGTACTGACCATGCTGGAAGAAATTGGCGATGAGTCTCGCATTGAAGAGTTTGTTGCTAAAGCAAAAGACCCTAACGATCCATTCCGTTTGATGGGCTTTGGTCACCGCGTATACCGTAACTTCGACCCGCGTGCCAAAGTAATGAAGGCAACTTGTGATCAGGTTCTGGCTGAACTGGGTATTGAAGATGAGCCACTGCTGAAGATCGCCAAACGACTGGAACAGATTGCACTGGAAGACGAGTACTTCGTAGCACGCAAACTGTACCCGAATGTAGACTTCTACTCTGGTATCATCCTGAAAGCGATTGGTATCCCAACCAGCATGTTCACGGTGATCTTTGCCATGTCTCGTACAATTGGCTGGATTTCACACTGGAGCGAGTTCCATTCCAGCCCGAACAAGATTGGTCGTCCACGTCAACTATACACTGGCCCAAGCGCTCGTGAATACGACAATTGATTTATCATCGACAGCCCTGCGGTAAATGCCTTTTATAGCATTTACTGCAATACAGGCAGTTGACGCAATAAAAAACCGCACCCTGTGCGGTTTTTTATTTTTATCTTCAGTAACTTTTAAACACCCCGGCAATATCAAAGACCAAAGACCAAAGACCAAAGACCAGCTGATTTTCAAACAAAGATAATAATCAGTACAACGACCGATTACCCTGCATAAAATCAGACAGCCGCCCTCCCTACCTGCTCACCACGAAACAGCCCGGCAAGCTCAAATAATTTCAGATTTTCACTATCCATCAGGTCATCCAGACGGTTCTGATAATGCTCAGTTCCCAACTCTTTTGCCTCCTTCATCAGATTGCTCACTGATGAGTGGCTACGCTCATCCTGATCACTATCAACCACCATAAAGCGCTCTTTATACTCTCTTGACAACAGCTCCCGCCCCTGACGAGCCTCCAGTGCAGCCTCTGGCTGCTCACCAGCAAAGCGCAACATCCGTGTTACGGACTCGTCTCGCTTAAGTGTCTGCATGATGTAATTACCGCCTTTAAGGTCAGGGTGTTCTTGCCCAGGCAAAGCCTCAAAGGTTTTTACAGTCTGCTCATAACTGAAACGCTGCACGGCATCCAGCTGCCCGGTATCCGTCCGTGAAAGCTCTGTCTGCTGATTCATACCCAAAGACATATAAGCAGTATCAGAGCTATTATAAGGATTCACCTGTTTTGACGACTCAAATTGAGCGCTAAAGTCCGGCAAGTTGCTGAAAAATTTATCCAGCTGCGCTCCCTGACGAGCTGAAATACCTTCTTTCTCAGCCTCCTGAGGCACGACACCGAACAGCACATTCATGCCATCTTTAAGAAAACGGCTTACATCATTATCTGCGCCATACTCATAAGCAGACTGATCAATGAGTGACAGGTATTGCTGATACTGTGCATTGTCGGTCAGATTATCTCCTGTAACCAGCTGACCCAACGCAGTCTCTATATCAAAACTATACCCCTGATACTCACCTTTGAATGATTGCACACCTGTTGCTGATGATACCTCGTGTTCCAGCTTGAGTTCACCGTGCGTTTTATCCGTCAGCTCAAGCGAAAAACCATTCAGTACGCCTGTATTCAACCCCTCCAGCTCTGATAAGGCTGCCGCCCCTTTTTCAAAGAACTGATCAGATAAACCGCCAAGTTGATTTGCCAGGCCATCCAGCGCAACCTGTTCAGTTTCTGACAGTTCACCCTCTACAGACATGCTGAATAAAATGCCGGGCTCGCCATTACTCCCGCGCGCAGCTTCCAGCTCAACCGTTACGAGATCACCTTCTCGCGTACGCACTTCCAGCACCATACCTGACTCAACATCCCTCAGACGCTCACTAAAGTCTGGCCCAACTCCAGCAGCAGCAGCTTCTTCAGATAGTTGTGTTATACGCTGCTGCCCTTCAAAATCGGGAGTTGTTGCAGACAGCGCGGAAAGTTGAGACAGGAAACCTGACGCTTTCAACGCCATACCATTATTGAAACGCCCAACGGATGCTTCCAGATGCTCTTTCATCGCACGTACTGATTCGCCATCTGCTGCGGAACGAACACTGGAAAATGTTTCACTGACAAGCTGCGGCTTTTGGTAGGTATCAGCCCCTGCTACTGCCACAACAGCCTGGCTATCAGAATCAAACGCAACCGAACCAGGCACAGAAATATTAAGGGCCACATTTACCGCAGGGGTGGACGGCGCTAAGACCATAGTTGAAGCTATAGTTGGTACAGCATCGGAAGACCGGAGGGTATTGGCAGGCTGGGATTGCAGCTGCGAAGAAGCACCGGAGAGATCGGCACCTCCTCCCCCTATGCCAGTAACAGAACTGATCAGCATATTCACTCCCTGAATTGTAATTTTCAGACAGCTACTTTAATCGGCTGACAATAAATCTTCTTTATAAAAAGAAAACAAAGCTGCATAAACAGCGGCGGAGCCTTATAAACGGGAACCAGCTTTTATAGCGGATGTTATAAAGTGCTATAAACAAGTAACAGAACGAGATACTCCTGAAGCAGAATCGTTGACTTCTCCCCTCCGTGAACGAAGGGGATTCCAGGAGCCATTACAGCTCAAAGACCAGGGCGGCTTACACCGCTACCTTTCCCTCTACCGGACGGCCTGGCCCGACCGCGAGTATATTCCTGGCCGCGTTTATATCGCG
>JAOXSF010000174.1 GCA_025800125.1 Marinobacterium sp. | reverse complement strand
TCAAAGCGGTCAGCCCCCGGGTCATCACCTGGCAGGAAGCGATACATATCCTGGTAGAAGAAGTAAGCTGCACTGAATTCCTGCTGGAATTTGATCAGGTTTTTCACTCGGGCATTCTGGATCATCTCCTGCCCCTTCAGCGCACCGCCCAGCAACAAACCGATTATCACCATAACTATTGCGATTTCTACCAGCGTAAAACCGCGCTGAGATTTTAATGTTCCAGACATATTCCTTTTCCCGACTGCAATATTAAGAGACTGTCAAAATTAAGAGGCTGTCAAACGCCATATATCAGGCTGTTACTCAAGCAGATAGTACAGGCCTATCACTTTAAACCCTGAGCCAGATTATGATTCCAGGTAAAAAAGCCGCGCAATGCGCGGCTCTGAATATAGAGGGTGACTCACCCGATTACATCTGGATACAGAGCACCTGTTCAACACCAGCAGTATGGTTATTGAATCCGCTATCCACATTGGTGTTTCGCGCATTACCCGCAGCCTGAATAACACGGTAAGTACCTGTAGTACCGTTACCGTCATCGTACTGGTTATCAATAATGCGTGTGACATCACTGTCCAGATTACTGAAGCACATGGACAGGCCATTCATCTGGTTGGCATTAGGACCAACATCGTTCTGTACCCCGATAATGCCACCGAAAGCATTCTGTGGCTGGTCCTGGCCAGCACCGGCAATCAGGTCAGCTTCACGCAGGTGTTCCCAGAACAGACGGGTTTCCTGATCATCCGTTGTCGAGCCCCAATTATTGTTTACGGTACTTCTGCCATCACCATTGCCCAGCTGATTGTTATTGTGCTGTACAGAGGCATTAGGGTTATCACCTGGCAAAGCACGGTAGATATCCTGGTAAGAGAAGAACGCTGCCAGAATCTGATCAAAGTCTGCTTTCACACGCTTGGTACGTGCGTTTTCAATCATCTCCTGGCCTTTCAGCGCACCACCGAGCAGCAGGCCGATAATAACCATGACAATTGCGATTTCTACCAGGGTGAAGCCTTTTTGACGCTTGGTGTTTGTAGACATATCCTTTTCCCGACACTAATTACAATATGATGGCCTTGCGTATTACGGCCTGAAGCTGTCAGCAATACAGAGTCTGCTTGATACTTTTATTAGACCGTACCTGCCGGTGCAACAACAGAGTATAAATTTCTAACTCCGTCATTCAGACACCCGGTGATATTTACCAATACACAGGCGAACCTGCGTTCATCCGTATAAAAACCAGCACACCATGAAAAGTAACATTCATATAAAATAAACATATACGATGCCTGAAAGAATGACCGCATATGAATAACAAGAATATTGGATAAACGTTTATTTAAAACGACCAATAACTCAGCCAGTAAAAAAGGCTGGCATAGTAACCAGCCCCTTGCCTAAAGCCTGAAAAAACAAGTTACAGCCTGCAAAAATACGTTACATTTCCATACAGATGATGCCAACGAATGCAGGCGTATAGTTATTTTGTGCCCCGGCACTGAGGTTCTGGTTTGAGAACCCACGCATACTACCGTCAGTACCATCACCGTCGTCATACTGGTTATCAATAACCTGAGCAACGTCTGCATCAATATTGTTAAAGCACAGTACCGGGCCATTCATACCTTCAACCCAGCCACCCACACCGATAACCCCCCCAAATGAATTCTGTGGTAAAGCATCATCAGAGCCAGCCAGCAGGTTCGCACTGCGCAGGTTCTGCCAGAATACACGTGTTTCGCTACTATTAGCCGCTGTGGAGTTATTATTCCAGATACCTTCAATAAAGCGGTTACCTTGAGTACCGGACGTAGAAATAGTGCCGCCGTGTTGTGCAGTGGCGTTGGTGTTATCACCAGGCAGCGCCCGGTATATATCCTGATAGGAATAGAATGCTGCAACAATCTGATCAAAGTCGGCTTTAACCCGTTTTGTACGGGCGTTATTGATCATTTCCTGCCCCTTTAAAGCCCCACCCAGCAATAGGCCAATAATAACCATCACAATTGCGATTTCGACCAAAGTAAAACCACCCTGTTTTTGCTGCGTGCGCATAATGCCTCCAGGCAAAATAAAACCAACGACCTATTTTAGTAACGACTTATATGATACCGCCCGGTTATTCAAGATAACCAGAGTATAAAATGCTTACCTGGAAGCATTTTATTTAAACGAAAGTTTAAACAACGTATCATTATCTGTGCAGGTTACCTCAATATTACCCTTATAGTTATTTAGTAATTGCCGGCAGTGGTACATACCCACGCCGCGATTACGATCTCCTGTCTGACTTGCCAGTGGCTCAAAGATACGATGACGTAACGGAGGCGCAACAGGTGACTGTTGTAACAGACTGAGTGTGACGGGGGCATCGGTAATCGTGAGCGCAAGGTAATGAACACCACCATGCTGCAACGCATTGGCGTACAGATTCTCCAGCACGGTATCCAGTACTGATGGCGGAAATGTCAGCATCGCCTCCCCCTGCACCGTAACAGCGATGCCAAAAGCCTCTGCTTTATGACGGCAGAATGCGCCCAGTGCAAAGGTTTCCACCGGCAGCAGGCTGTCATCTCCGGGCTGCATACGTAGCAGGATTTCGTCAGCCTGACGTTGTGCCAGCGCCGACGAACGTATCAGCCTCTGCAATACTTTTTCGGGTACGGGGTATTCAACGCCTTTGAGCATACCGTTCTGCAGCTGTATAAACTGGGCCAGGTTTTTAACATCATGACGCAGAAACAGCATCCCCTGAGACGCGCGCAGTTGTGCCTGTACCTGGCTCTGCTGTTTAAGCAGCACATTCATGCGCACCAGTAGCGTCAGAGTGCGCAGCAGCACCTCCTGAAAAATCCAGCGTTCACCCACGGCCCGACGTTGCCAGTACAGCGTCAGTTCCAGTTGTACCTGATCATGCTGTTCGGACAGCGTCTGTTTCCAGCTTGAAGTAATGCCTACGGAGCCCGATAACGTCTGACCATACCAGTGCACCTGATAGCGCAGGCCACTGAAATTATCCAGCCCGACCAGTATTTCGCCCAGCTGTGACAGAAAAAACAGCAGATCCTGTTCACCCTGCTGATTCAGGGCATAAATCTGATCAACCACCCGCAGCGCGCGCCGTACCCGGTACTGCACCAGCACCAGTACCAGCATGGCCAGTACACCACCGGCAACCAGCAGTGCTGGCAGTAACCACTTAGTTTCGGCTGAGATCATATTTTTTCAGCAGGTAATACACATTTTCCCGCTTGATACCCAACCGGCGCGCCATCTCATGCACATTGAAATCCGTTTCATGCAGCACCGCAACCAGCAGCCGTTTTTCCGCTTCATTACGTACCGCCTTCATTCCCTGATCTGTCGGCGCATCAATGGTCAGTCGGCGGGCTCCTTCATCCATCAGCCGCGCTTCCTGCTGCTGGAACAGCTGTGCGCGGCGAACCGATAACAGCAGATGGTCAACGGCAACCGGCTTGGCCAGAAAATCAAAGGCACCAGCCCGCACTGCACGGAAAATATTGGCCTGCTGATTCTGCCCGGTCAGCACCAGCACCTTCAGCCCAGGTGTCACACTCATCAGCTGTTCCAGCAATGCCAGGCCACACTCCGGTGTGTCCGGTTCAGGTGGCAGGCCCAGATCCAGCAGCAACAGATCGAGCTGTTCACCCTGTTCCAGCGCCGCCAGAAACTGCACCGGGTTAGCGTAAGCCTGCACCGGGTAGCCTTCATCTTCCAGCACCCAGCTCCACATCTCGCGCAGTGCCGCATCGTCTTCCAGTACAGCAATTCTGAACGCCGCCGGTGTATGGTTTGGTGTGTGAGTCGATTCAGAGAAGTCCTGCATCACGCATTCGACCTTTCAACGTATTGGCATGAATCCAGACCAGCTGATCATCAAAGAAATCAGCCGGATTCTGACGCATACCGTCGAGTACAAAAATTTCATTATCATCGTTACAGTTTTCACGCTCGTCCGCAGACAGCCTGTTACAGGCAATGCCTTCATTGCTGCCAAAACTGCCGACAATAGCAATAACATTCTGCGCCAGCGGATCACCTGACGGATTATTCACCGTCAGGTTGCCAGCACCATTACTGCCAGGACGGGGGGGCGTTTGCAGGTTAAAGGCCGGAGCATTGTCCATATCAAAAAAACACTGGGATTGATCCGCAGCATTCGGACAGGCGGTATCCACATCCGCATTGACGATATAAAACGCAATATCTCCCTGAGGCGTACGGCTGTCGAGATTCAGATCCAGCCAGGGCAGTAAACCGATATGACTGGCACAGATACCAGGGCCAGAACGGTCTTCACGACCTGAATTGTCAGACGCAGGGCAGGGCAGATAACCGCGTGTCTGAGCATAATTCAACAAGGCAGTATGGGCACTTTCAAGGTAAGTCTGCGTCTGGCTGTAATGTGCCTGCCCGACAAAACCACGATAGCCCATCAGAGCCCCGCCAGCGACCAGTCCAATCACAGCCAGCACCATGGCGATTTCAACCAGGGTAAAGCCACGTAACTGCCAGTTTCTACAGGCCACGGTCAGAATCTCCACACTTCTATTGCTTCAATGCTTTCCAGATGGGTGATCTGATCACCATCCACCCATAAACTGGCTTTACCCGAGTAGGCAGGCAGATTACCGGATGCCGTAATCACCGTACTGTTTCCTTTATCTTTAAATGTAATCACAGCTGTCGGGCCCAGGAATAACCACAGCGTATCGTGCCCGGCTTCACCGTCCATACTGTCCTGGTTTCCATCAATAGCTGTAGCACTGTCACCCTCTCGCTGATAGGTGTAGATAAAGTAATCATCCCCGGAACCACCGTACTGATGGTTATCATTACCCGGCCCACCAATCAGAATGTCGCTGTCTTCATTGCCATACAGCCAGTCATTGCCAGTACCGCCAACCAGAATATCATCCCCCGCATTACCACAGAGGTGATCATTACCAGAGCCTCCCCAGACCAGGTCATCCCCCGGCCCTCCCCCTGAATTGGCGCTGTTTCTGCGACCTCTTCTATCACACATATCATCATTGCCGGAGCCACCAGACAGCACATCGTCACCGGCTTCTCCATACAGATCATCGTTACCCGGCCCACCATAAATCCAGTCGTCACCATCACCACCAAACAGCACATCGTTACCCCGGCCACCGTTGATGATGTCATCAGGGTCACTGCTGTTGTTATCCCCCTGCATGGTGTCATTGCCATCTGAACCAACCCGGCAGTTCTGTGATGCCGCTGTGCAACCGGGATCATCTTCCGTGCTTTCATCCAGACTCGCCACCAGATGGGCGTAAGGGTTACCGGTAACAGGCAGTGCCGGCTGCGCACCCGCCGGTGCGCCCGTACCACTTGTGGTTTCAGCCACCAGCGCAGATTTCAGGGCCAGCTCTTCAATCCAGACCAGCTGGTCATCAAAGGCATCCTGTTGATAGGGCTCCAGCACAAAGTTACGATCAGCATCACAGTTTTCATCTTCTGCAGCGCTACGCCCACCGGTAGCACAATCAGCCCAGGTACGAGCGCTGTTGCTGCCATAACCCACCAGCACCGCCAGCAACCGCTCAGCTACCGGTTCTGCACCTGCGCCAGTACCATCAAGGATCTCCAGCGCATTACCGGCATTAACCGGGGTTTTCAGGTTAAAAGAGTTCGGAGTATCAAAAAAACAGACGGTGCGATTCGGGCTGGCTGCCGGGCAGCGTGTAGTATCTTCAGCATCCAGGTGTACAACATAACGAACAGGCTGATCCCAGTCAGAGCGGGCTTTCAGCCCCAGATCCAGCCAGGGTAACCGGCCCTGCCAGTCATCACACACCTGACCACCGGCTCCTCGGTCTTCAATACCGTCATCATCGTTATCCGGGCAGGGCAGATAACCATTCACTCCGGCATAATCGAGCAACGCCTGACGGGCGTTTTGCAGATAATCAGCGGCACCGTCCTGGCGGTCTTTATCTGCCAGCGTTCCCAGGTTACCGGTCAACCCGGCAATCAGCATGCCGACGATGGTCAGTACAATGGCGATTTCAACCAGGGTAAACCCCTGTATCACCGCGAGCCTGCGCTTTGTCCGTTCCACAGCCTTTCTCCTGTCTGCCCGTAACATTGGCTAGTCCACCAGTAAACCCAGTATCGATAACTTATCCAGCCAGATCAGCTGGTCATCGAAATTTTCCCGGTAACTGAAATAGCGATAAGTCCGGTTATCAAAGGTACAGTTTTGCGCTTCTTCCGCACTGCTGGTACCCGTAGCACAATTCGCCTCGGTAGCTCTGCTATTGGCACCGTAACTGCCAATAACCAGCAGGGCTTTTTCAATCAGTTCATCACCATTTTCATCTTCTACAGACAAAGCCCGGCCAGCTTCATCAGTACTGAAGTCATACCCATCGGTTGAAAAGAAACACTGTGTCTCTGTTTTAGTTGTGCAATCTTCATCTGCTGAATGATGCACGTTATAGAAAGGCACTGCTTCCCAGGGCGATTCACTTGCAAGCCCCAGCGTCAGCCAAGGGAGCCAGCCAGTTACAGCCAGGCATTCACCACTACCATCACGATTTTCAGCGCCATCATTATCCGTATCCGGGCAGGGCAGATAGCCATTGACTCTGGCAAAGGTCATTACAGCGGCACGGGCCGTTTCAAGATACCGGGCAGTCTCTCGATAACGGTCACTATCACGCCAGCTACTGAGTGGCCCGCTCAGACTGGCCAGCATTACCCCGACAATCACCAGCACAATCGCAACTTCAACCAGTGAAAAACCCGCACTTCGACATCTGGCACCTGAATAGCGGCTCGAACCGACTAAACCCCGTACATATTTCATGGGCAGATTCCTGTTTCCGGTTTATTCCATTCGTTGCCAGCAAACCAGGCAGGCGCACTACCACCAGAAGAACACCAGTTTCCATCACTGGCACTGCGTAACACTCTGGCTTTAATTATTCTCGACCACTCTGCGGTAGTAATCGGTACAACCACATCATTAAAATCAGCTTCATCATCACTTTCTGGACGGCTGGTAAATCTGTTATCACCATCGCCATTCTCATAGTCCAGATAATCACTTATATCCGGATTATCAATATCAGGAGTCTGCCCGCTTAAAGTCCGCGAACCAGAATAGATAAGTAGCGCAATATAGCCTTCCTTACCATTCAGAGTGATACGATCCAGGTTGTTGGCTTGCGCTGTATTTAGTGGCTGACAATAGCTGTCCTGGCGAACAGATACTCCTGCACAACCAGCACCACTCCTGACCACCAGATGATTATCAACAACCAGCCAGATATTATCCCAGTTCAACCCCTCAGCCTGAAAAGAGACCTGACTGCCTGATAACTTTCGTGGTAACCAGCCCGTTGAAAAATCACCACTCTGGCACCCACTGGAACCCTCCGAGGTGCCATCGTCTTTAGAAGTCGGACAAGGTAAATAACCCGGCCCTCTGGCAGCGTCGCCATGAGTTTCAGGATAAGTTGCCGCATACGTAAGCAAACGCTGCTTGATATTACGTAGCTGTTTCAACACCTGCTGGTCCTGACTGGCACGGCGTTCCTGCACCGCTTTGCCAGCACCGGCCGTCAGTAAGCCAATACCTGCGCTGAGCATCAGTGCCGTTATCACCAGCAGTACATAGCCCCGTTGTCCTGTTTTCATGTTCTGACTCCCATTTCTATCTGGTGGCACTGTACCTGCGGCGATGCTGAGCATTACTGTTTCAGAAGCTGGTCAAGGTTGTCATTGTGCTGACGCAGTTGCAGGGCTTTATCCGTCAGAGCATTGCCTGTACTACCAGGCTGGCCTGATACAGTGCGGGTGCTCTGCTGCTCCAGCGTCCCGATCAGCGAAGGAATCTGTTCATCCGGTACGGGCACATAGGCATACGCCGGTGTAACCCGGTGGCTGTAGCGGTTGAGAATATCATTAAGTTGCAGGCGGTAGAGGCGATTATCCAGCTGCACTTTCAGCTGTGCATCACTGCCCTGTCCTTCCAGCCAGAGCTGTTGTACTGCCAGCCGATCACGATCTTTACGCCACTGGGCAAGACTGCCTTTACGACCGTTAATCCACAGCACGGCCGGCTCGTTGGCTGGAAACAGGGCTGCCTGGAAATGAATATCCGGGTCACGGGCTGGAATTTCTACCACCACAGCCTCGCCCGCTGCTTCCGTCCCGGTCAGAAAACGTTGCCGCTCCAGATCAATCTGCTGACGTTCCAGCACCGTAGTAAATAAACGCTCCAGCCCGGCAACAGGCTCTGCCTGAACGGTCAGACTGAGTGCTACCGTGAGGGCTGCCGCCCCGCCAGGAAGCCCGAACCGCTTAAACCCGGACATGCCACCCGGCATGACACACAGAGACCTATCACACAGAGACTCATACTGCTTCATGGCCTGCGCTCCCGTGGTAAAACCTGCAATAGCTGCAACTGACAGGCTGTCTCAACATTGCCCTGCCGACTGAACGCCGGGCGTCGATCCTCCGGGAACTGTGCCTGCAAAGCACACTGCTCAACAAAGTACATCGGGGTGATGCGCTGATCGAGCTGCCGTAGAATCGTCAACAGATCACCTTCATGCTGTGCTTTGAATGACAGCCGCATACCAAACTGGCTGTAGATCGGCTCCACAGCGCCAAACCGCCGTTTCAGATCACGGTCCAGCGGTTCACGTGCTGAAAATTGCAGGGAAATATCAGCCAGTGCCAGTTCTTCACCAATGGCACGAAAACCGTCCGACCAGACCAGTCTGTCCAGTTCTCCGATCAGCCCCTGTGCTTGCAGCCGGTGGTAGCGGGCCGCATGGCTGCGCGCAATCTCAACCTCTTCAACGGCGTTCAGATGACGCCCCAGCGCCCGGTCCAGCGCCCGTTTCTGCATGTTATGCTCGCGATCCAGCTGCCCCCCCCACCACTGTGACAGATAATAACTGCCGCCAGCCATCAACAGTGCTGTCGTCAGCAGAGTAACCGGCCAGGCCCACTGAGCCATACGGCGGCGTGTGTGGCCATCACCGTGACGCTTTTTCATGCTTCATCTCAATCGTGACATCAAACTGATAGGAGGTCTGCCGTTTCTCACCCAGGGCCAGCTGCAGATCATTATCTGTATTGGTATCAATGGGCAGTTTACTACGCTCTACCGTCTCGACAGCTGGTATCTGCTCAAATGCAGCCAGTAATTGTTCCAGCCGCACACTGAGCCATGCCAGTGATGTGTCAGCATCCGGGGTAATTGACAATGTCAGCTGTAATGTCTGCTGTTCCAGCTCCGCCAGCTTTGGCCGCTGCCAGCGCAGGCTGTTCAGGGTAACTTCCGGGTAGCGCAGCAGTACCCTGCTCAGACCGACCATTTCTCCCTCAAGCCCGGGCAGGTTACGCTGCTGCAGGACGGTTTCTACAAACTCGGTACCATCGCGAATATCCCGTGCATTAGCAGGCAGATTTGCCCGTGCTTCATTCACTTTGGCCTGACGCAGGTAGTGCATCTCCATACCTTTCATCTGTGCCAGCACCTGTTGATGATTCCAGGTTCGCACTCCCAGACTGACACTCTGCAGCAGAGCAGCCACCATCATGCACACTGAGCCAATCACCATACTGCGGCGGATCAGATACTGTTTGCGCATCCGCTGCCATTCGGGCAACTGATAATGCGCAGGGGGCGAGCGCCGCCCCAGGCTATATAACAGCAATGCCTGCGCCGGGCTATCTGACAACAATGCCACTTGCTCGCGCAGGTGGCTGGCGGCCATTTTTTCAACCACTTCAGCTCGCGTATCCAGCGCACAGGCCTGCCGCAGGTGTTCAACCTCTTCAACATCCCAGCCCACCAGGGTGTAACGGAATGCCTGACCAAATGGTACCAGCCGCTGCACCATGATAAAGCGCTCGAAACCGCTCTGTTCCTGTTGCAGCTCTTCCAGGGAGCCCGCCGTCAGCTGCACCTGGCGGCTCAGACGGGAGATACCATCAACCACCAGAATCTGCCGATAGGTACGTTCAGCAGTCCGTACCAGAATCAGATCAGCCCGATCATCATCTTTTTTACGTCGCCGTTTGCGGGAGATACAGACGTCAGACAGCAGTTCAGACAATGAATAAATACGCGTGACATGGATCTGACGAGCCAGTAATTGCTTCAACAGACGTTGCAGCTCTTCAGGTTCACTCAGGCTGACAACCTGCACCTGTTTTTCGGTGCGTCCTTCCGCTGTTTTATGGGTACCCAGCCAGCGGGTATACAGCAGCGCTTCATCACCTTTACGCCGACGCAGAATGCGGCGTAACAAGGCTTCCTGCTCCCAGGGCATAACACGGGCAACCGATTCGGTGAAACGGTCTTCATCAATCAGATCAACCAGCAGATCCGCACGAATGCCCGGCGGTAGCGCATTAAGCACTGTATCCAGCTGCTGCGCCTGGAACGGCAACTCAAGCTGCAAACGGCGCAATACCCGGTGATCTTCCACCGCGGTCAGGGTCAGTTCTGTGCTGGACAGGCAGATCAGCAGTCTCACGGTATATTTTCCGTTCTCGTTTTGTTCGTTTACAGAATCAGATTACAGGGGTGCCGATCAGATCTGCGTAATGATGTCGTATACCGGCCCCAGCACCGCAGACATCACCCAGCCGATAATGATCGCCATGGTAATGGTCAGTAATGGCTCAACGGCCGGTTCAATACGCTCGATCAGCTCTTTGGCTTCGCGGTCATAGAAATAGCTGATGTTGCCCATCGCTTCATCCATGCGCCCGGTACGCTCACCCACTTTGATCATGCGGGTGACCAGCGGTGGAAATTCACCGGTTATATCGAAACTTTCATGTACCGAACGACCGTCATTAATCGCCACACCGACACGGTCCATCGCCCGCTCCAGTACCGCGTTGCCCATCACATTACGTACCATGCGAATAATTTCAGGCAATGAAATACCAGAGGAGTACATGATGCCGATGGTATTGGCCATACGCGCCAGTTTGATCTTGCGGATGATTTCACCAAACAGTGGCAGCTTCAGCAGCATTCGATCCCACAACAGACGAAAAGGGTCAGAACGACGCAACAGCAGTTTTATCACCACCGTCAGCACAATCGGTGTCACCAGCACGGTGTACCAGTAGTCCACCATGAAATCAGAGGTCGCAATCAGCGCCTGGGTAGACGGGCCAATTTCCCCCCCCATATCGGTGACAAACTTGACGATGTCCGGCACCACGAAAATCATCATGAAGGTAAAGACCATGGTGATCACCAGCAACAGGATGCTGGGGTAAATCATGATTTTCTTGGCTTTGGCCTGTAGTTCATCCTGCCACTTCTTCATTTCGGCCAGCTGGCCCAGGGTATGCTCCAGGTTGCCGCTCTCTTCACCAACCTTGACCAGGTAAACGAACACCCTGTCGAAGTACTGCGGGTAACTCATCAGGGCGTCTGAAAACGATTTACCCCCTTCCATCTGGTCATAAATATCACTGAGTATTTCTCGCATGGCACGGTTTTCAGTGGATGCAGCCAGGTCATCCAGCACATCCATCAGTGACAGCCCCGCCCGCAACAGCTGCTCCAGCTGGATGGTTAATGCCACAATATCGCGCAACGTGACACGGCTGCCACCCAGCGTAATATTGAGCTGGCGATGCACACGAATACTCAGGACATCGATGCCGGAACGGGCCAGACGTATTTCCAGCTCATCTTCGGATGATGCCCGTGCAGTACCGTTAACACGGTCTCCGGCACTGTTAATACCGAACCACTGATAGTTCTTTACACTGGCCATCGACACGGCACCTTCAACATAACTACCAGCCTCCCAGACGGGAGGTCAGATCAACCACACGGCCCAGTTCTTCCAGCGAGGTTTCACCGCGCACCACCCGCCGGATTCCGGCTTCTGCCAGTGACAGGAAGCCTTTGCGTTCCACAACTTCCTGCAACTCTTTATAGGACGCCTGCTGCAACAGCATATCGTCCATTTCATTATCGAAACGCACCGTTTCCATAATCGCCAGACGGCCACGATAACCACTGAAGGTACAGAGATCACACCCTGCTGGTTCATACAGTGTCAGCGGCTCATCAGCAGCAACCCCCAGCAGATGACGTTCAAATGGCTCGGCATCATGAGGCTTGCGGCAGTTCATGCAGAGTTTACGTACCAGTCGCTGGGCAATAATACCGGCCACATTGGTACTGAGGATGGTTGGCTTGACACCAATATCAAACAGACGTGGAATCGCCCCCATAGCAGAGTTGGCGTGCAGCGTGGCAAAGACCTTGTGACCGGTCATCGCTGCACGCAATGCCATTTCGGCGGTTTCCTGGTCACGTATTTCACCCAGCAGAATGATGTCCGGGTCCTGACGCATTAATGATCGAATACCGGCCGCAAAATCCATACCCGCTCCCTCATTGATGCTGGTCTGGCGGATCATGGTCATCGGGTACTCAACCGGGTCTTCCAGTGTCATGATATTTACATCGACTTTATTCAGCTCATTAAGCACCGAATAGAGAGTGGTGGTCTTACCCGAGCCGGTTGGCCCGGTTACCAGCACAATGCCGGTTGGCCGGGAGATCATCAGCCGTACCTGGTCCAGTGAATCAGGTTCAAGATCCAGCTTATCCAGCGGCACGATACCTTTTTCTCGATCCAGAATACGCAGCACGAAGTTTTCACCGTGACTGGTCGGCTGAGACGACGCACGAAAATCAATCTTGCGGCCGGACACCGTCAGCGTGATGCGGCCATCCTGAGGCAGACGGGACTCTGCAATGTCCATCTCGGAAATAACCTTCAGGCGCACCAGCATTGCCGACCAGAAGCCTTTCTGTAACAGCCGCACCTGACGCAGTACACCATCAATACGGTAACGGATGCGGACGAAGAACTCTTCCGGTTCAAAGTGTATATCCGACGCACCGCGCTTCACCGCATCGGTCAGCAGACTGTCAACCAGACGCACCATCGGCTGGGCGTATTCGTCCAGCGCCCCGGCCGCCGGGTTTATATCACCCGACTCCAGCTCCTTGAGAATACCGTCAATGGATAGCTCATAGCCGAAGTACTGATCAATAGCGTCACTGATGTCACGCTCGTTCGCCAGTACCGGCACAATGGTGACACCCGAGCCTACCCGCCGTCGCAAGCGGTCGATCAGCATGATGTCGTCCGGGTTGGTGGACGCAACCCGGACACGCTTTTCAACTTCATCAAAGTCAATCGGCAACACCGTGTTAGCACGGGCAAAGCGCTCATCCATCAGTGCCAACGCCCCGGCATCCGGCACGATGGTTTTCAGATCCAGCGAGGATATACCTACCGAGTCACTGACACTTTCCTGCATCTGTGCTGGCGTAAGGAAGCCCAGCGCCAGCAGTACTTCCCCCAGACGGTTACCACTACGGCGCTGTTCATACAGGGCAATTTCCAGTTGATCCTGATTGATAATGCCTTTTTCAAGCAGCTGATCCCCAAGGCGTTTCGGCTTGGCCATGACTCAGTTCTCCAGCTGTGACAGTGCCGTCAGCCGCTGACGGACCGATTGCAGGTTCAGGTTACTGGTATGGCCTGGCCGGGTTTCCAGCTGCAATACCTGCTCGTAGTAACGCCGTGCCACACTATATTTACGCAGGTGATCGAGCGCCACAGCCACATTCAGTGCATAACCGGCATTGCTGCGCTCCAGCTGCCATGCGTTGAAAAAAGCCTGTTGTGCCTCATGCCAGCGCTGCTGTTTTGCCAGCAAGGCGCCCAGTCGAGCCTGGCCACGGGCGCTGTCAGGGTTTTCTACAAGGAAGTTGCGCACCCTGGATTCCATATCAACCAGATCCAGACCACTATCCGGCAGCCCGATCAGCCCCTCGAAGGCTTCACGATCCGTAGGATCGTACTGCAGCAATTGACGGTAATAGTAACCAGCCTGCTCATAGTCACGCTCAGTCACCGCCAGTGCTGCTAACCCCATAACTGCATCACGGCTGAGAGGGTCAAGCTCCAGCGCTCGCAGATACAATGTCCGGGCCTGCGCATAATGACCATTACGAAACGCCTGATAACCCTGCACGGCAAGGCCATCCGTACGGCGACGGGAAATATCTGGCGCGGCGGTCTGTGCAGCCGGGGTACGACGGATACTGATACGCGTCCCTCCCGTCTCGGCAGTAATCGCCTGAGCCTCTGCCGGAAGCACTTCAGTCCGGGCAGAATCAGCAGGCGACACGGTACGATCAGCATCTGTTGCAAGCCTGGTACGCTCAATCAGTGCAGACGACGCCCCACGACCAGATAAGGGCAGCGCCGGTGCTGGCAATGCTGTTACCGGGTCTGCTACATGGCTGGTATGTGCAGGGGCTGACAACGGCATCCCGGTCGCGGGCCCGGCCTGCACATCACGGCCAGTCGACGCTGATCCCACTCCTTGAACAGAGGGATTGCCGGTAGCTTCATTACCAGCACCCTTCACTACAACTTCACCCATCTGCGTCCCATTGGCAGCGGCTGCAACGGGCTGCACTGGCTCCAGCGGTACCGTTTTCATACGCTGGGCATACCGGGTCATCATGCGCTGGTTTTCCTGCAGTTCAGCTTCATACATCAGGAACGCCCAGACACCGGCTGTCATCATAACCGCCAGTATCATCGTCAATACCAGCACCCTGCGCCGCCGCTGCCGTCGTCGCAGTGCGTCGAGTACTATATCGGGCTCTGTCGAAAATACTGCACTACGGGGCCGCTCCAGATCCGACTCTGGTATATCTGCAACAGGCTTCTCAGGTTCAGGCTCAACAGTTCTATGTGGTGACAGCTGGGTCGGGCTGACCGGGTTATCAACCCGCGTGTGTGAAACCTGAATACTGTCGCTGTTTTCACCATCAGTCTCTGTACTGCCCTGCGCTGGAGTCTCTGGCACCACTGACACAGAGGGCGCCACTGACACAGAAGGCGCCACTGACACAGAGGGTGGTGGGGAAACAGGGAACGGTGGGGAAACAGGGGAAGAAACATCAGCAGGTGAGGCCTGCGTGATCACAGTTTCGGGGTTCACCATGCTTGCGGGCTTAGCCCTGCCTTCTGGCTCATAAACAGATGCTGACCCCGTGGCTGTCTGCGGCACGGCCGTCTCGACTGCTGACGAAGGCTGAACCGTCTGCGTGACCCTGTCGTCAGCTTCCACGTCCTCATCCACCAGCGTCAGCCCCGCAATCGGTGAAGATGAGACCGGCGCATCAACAGTATCTGGATGGGATAACTGGGTTGCCGGTTTATTCCTTTCCAGCCCGCTACCTGTATCAGAACCTTCCAGACTTTTATCATCCAGCACGCTCTCATCGTCCAGCAAGGTTAATGCAATCTCCGGCACCGCAACTGCTTTGCGAGGACTGGCTTCAGGCAGTAGATCTTCGCTGTCATCCTGTAACTCAAAACTGATTGCAGGTGGTGCTGCTGGCTGTTCCTTGAAACCCAGTTGATCCAGCGACTCATCCCCTTCATCAATCAGGCTCAGGGAAAACCCGTTTTCAGGGGCATGACTGTTCTGCTTTGACGGCGAAACCGGGGCGGCAGTTTCCTGCTGAGCGGCCGTCGGCCGATCTTCCGGCATATCATCTGCACGTGCATTGCCCTGCAAAATCGTCAGTAACTGCGACCCATCCTGACGCCCCGCGGCAACCCCCATTGTCGGACGATTGGTAACCGGCGGCGTACTGCCCTGCTGCTGTTTTTCCTGCGCTGCTTTTTTTAATGCGTCCAGCAACAGACTCATCAGAAGGCTCCCTGTGTCGATGACTGTACTTTCTGCCCTGGCAGATAAGGACGGAAGCCCTTGAGGTCGCCCGATTCAACATCCGGTTGTTCCACAATAATCGGACGGATAAAGATGACCAGCTCTGACTTTCTCCGCTGCTTGCCCTGGTAAGCAAACGCATTACCCACACCCGGCACAGACTCCAGCCCGGGCAGACCATCACGTTTCTTGTCGTCGGAGTCCTGCATCAACCCGCCAATCACCGCCGTCTGACCATTACGTACTTTGAGAACGGCTTCCATCTCCCGCTCACGAATCAACGGCACTTCACTTTTAACATCTTCCGGGTTCGCCAGTGATGCCGCCGCCAGTCGTACAGCCGGGTCCTGAACAAAGCCGACGATACGGGAAATGGTCGGCCGCACACTCAACGTTACTTCATCATTACTGCTGATAAACGGTGTGACACTCATGATCAAGCCAACGGGTACTGTATGCAGTTCAGATGTATAGGTGATGCTTTCCAGGTTACCGTTATCATCTTCTTCCCGCTCCCAGCTCAGGCCAAAGTAGACATAGTTGTCCACCACCTTGAGCAGCGCAGTCTGGTTATTAACCGCCATAATTTTGGGGCTGGACAGTACACGGGTATCACCGTAGCGCTGCACCATCTGCAGATTCACCGCCAGATCACCGCCCAGAATACCGAAGGTCTGATTACGGCCCGAAGCGATGTTTTCCGGTGCTGTACCAGACCCCAGACTGGTATTGCTAATATCGGCAAAGTTCTGGCCAATCGTAGACTGCTGAATACGGAAACGGCCACTGTCCGACAATGCAGCCCAATCGACACCGGTACGAAAATCGTCAGACAGTTCAACTTCAACGATGGTTGCTTCAATCAGCACTTCTTTGCGCACCCGGTGCATAACACGATCCAGATAGGCTTGCAGCTGGGCATGAGCTCGATGATCAGTAAAGACCGAAACCACACCCGCTTCACGACTGATCACCACATCATTACTGGCATCAACGGTCAGAGTGGCCGTACTGGGTTCCATCGAACTG
The DNA here is from genome assembly GCA_025800125.1 of Marinobacterium sp. Classification (GTDB taxonomy): domain Bacteria; phylum Pseudomonadota; class Gammaproteobacteria; order Pseudomonadales; family Balneatricaceae; genus Marinobacterium_C. Next base: position 30,698 of record JAOXSF010000174.1, on the reverse strand, counting down.
GCAGGGTCAGCACTGGTGCTGGTGCTGGTGCTGGTGCTGGTGCTAACAAGAGGATCTCCCTGCTGTGCAGCAGCGGCGGCCTCCGCCAGGGCTGCCTTCTGACTGCTGAGAACGGACGCTGCCTGTCGTTCCAGTTCACCCTGCGCCCGTTCCATTTTGGCACTGGTCACCAGCGCCAGAATATTCGCCGACAGATTCTGCCAGAACAGCGATTCGGATTTGGTCGAAACCGCAGTCTGTGAACCATTCGAGGCACTGTTACTCTCGCCCGGCCCAGCCGATACCGACATATTCAGTACCACCTGGCTGTCTACAGAACGTTCGACATTGAGATAATCGATCTCATAGGTACGCCATACCGGGCGATCAGGCCGCACAATCAGGTGGTTATCATTCAGTTCGAATACCAGACTGGCCTGGTCAGCAATACGCTTGAGAATACTGGGCAACGTCTGGTCAATGGCATTAATCGTAACTCGACCGGCCACGCCATTGTAAACATCCAGTTGTAACTCAGCATCACGCGCCAGTGAATACAGCAGTTCTGCCACCGGAATGTCTGCGGCCGAAACGGTAAACAGATCCAGCGACGGTGCCACGTCGGGTTCAGGCAAATACACCTGGTTATCAACCGTACCGGGAATTTCCTGAGTGTCAGCCAGCGCGGGTACCGACGGCGTCAGGTGACCATTGATACTTTCCCGTTGTGCAATCGGGGCCAGTTTGTCGCCCTGAACCGACATACAGCCAGCCACAAACGATACTGACAAGGCCATCACTGCAGACCGCAAAAGCACCCCCGGCTTTAAGCTCAACCGAGGTTCCATGCCACATCCCGACGTATTCACGCTATATCCCGACATATTCACGTATTGTAGAGTCCCGCTGCTAGAGTTGGGACAAACTGACAATGGCCAGCCTGTCCAGTTCGGTCTGAATATCTGCCAGTGAACGCACAAACGGACGGTACGGCAACGCAGGGACAGTCGTCATGGCCAGCATGGCGGCCCGTGCACTTTCTCTGGATTTATACCCCCCCGAAAGTACCACAGCCATCTGCTGACCCGCTCGCTTATACCCGTAAAGTTGCAGCATGCCATCCGGTTTCCGGGCCTGATGCTCACTGATAAAATCCTGAACCTGAGAATAGGGTGCAGCAACCAGTTGCAAGGTGTACTTATGGTCATGTTGCTGGCGTTGCTGCAACCAGCCCCGTAAACGCTGATGTCTCTGCTGCCATAACTGTTCATCAGAAGCTGGCAACCGCCTGACGAAAATATCCGTGTCCACCGAAGAAACTGTCAGTAATTTATGAACCATTCCGTTCAATAATTCACTCGACAGATAAGAAATCACACCGGCAGCTATTAGTAATAAAAAAGTCACGGCCTTCCAATAGGGCACTATTACCCCTGGCCCTCTGACCAGGGCTGTTATTTTGCCGGTTTCAGCGCTCACTGATTTATCAGAGTGTTCTTTTACTGCCTTTTTAACAGCGCGGTGACATATAACACGACGTCCTTCCGCAAATAACGCCAGCAATATTTTATCGGCAACCAGATTTACCTGACGTGGATAACCGGCTGTATGTCGATAGATCTGCCGTGCACTACCACTTGTAAACAGATCTTTTCCTATGTATCCGGCAGTTCGCAGACGGTAGTTGAGGTAAGACTGCAACGTGCAGCAATCAAAAGGCTCCAGCTGTAATGAGTAGGTAATCCGGTCTCGAATTTGCCGCGCCTGGGGCCGAGATAACAGATTATCGAGTTCAGGCTGACCAAATAACATAATTTGCAGCAGTTTATCTGTGTCCGTCTCCAGATTACCCAGCAAACGGATCTCTTCCAGGGTCTGTAACGGAATAGCCTGGGCTTCATCAATCAGCATGACGGTGTGATAACCGGCCTGGTGCAGCGACAGTAGTTGCTGCTGAATCAGATTCACCAACTGATAGCGGGGCTCATCGCCATGGCACGACTGGCCCAGCTCACGGCAGATAAACAGCAACATGTCATAGGAGGGCATATTCGGACTGTTGATATAGATAAGTCGGGCCCGACATGCGCGCATCTCCTCTGCCAGTTTACGCAGCAGCGTCGTTTTACCACTACCAACTTCACCCACCACTTTGACCAGACCTTCCCCTCGACCAATGGTGTAGATCAGTGCCTCCAGTAGCGCCTGCCGTTTACCACCACCAAAAAACATCTGAGGGTCCGGGGTAATTTTAAAGGGTGCGCGCGTCAACCCGAAAAAGGATTCATACATAGGCGTCGGCAATCCGTATAGAGTTCCGGTGTATAAAGTTCCGGTAGACGATTGTGATCAGAGAAGAAGGGAGCCAGAAACGACTTCCCATCATACTAAAAGGCCGTTTGACCCGTAAATATCCCACCGTCGGCATTCTCCATACACTCTGTGCATTTTATATACACAAAAAAGTTTACCTGTTCCGAAAAAAAATGTTGACCGTGCAAAAGAAACAGGGTTTAATTTGCACCCGTTGCCCAGATAGCTCAGTCGGTAGAGCAGGGGATTGAAAATCCCCGTGTCGGCGGTTCGATTCCGTCTCTGGGCACCACTATTTCAAAAGCCTCGTTTTTAACGGGGCTTTGTCGTATATGAGGCTTACAAGCGCCAGTATCGACAACCGCAAGCAGCCCCATTCAATTCCGTAGCTCTACGCCCTGCCCGGGACACCAATTACCGCAAAAACCTCGCCCATAAAGACCTGTCACAACCTTGAATGACAGACCCCTGCCCAGGCAAGCAGAATATACCGATGATTATTTCATCAGATGCGGATAAAGCTCAGCCAGCTTTTCGTCTGACAAATTACGCAAAACGCCCATATTCCGTTCCGGAATCTGCTCCGGGTTTTTATAGTGCATCAGCACCCGGCTCATTTCACCTTCACGGATAATATGCACTGTCGGATAGGGCGCGCGGTTGGTCCAGTGGCTACGATCATCCTCCGGGACACCATCAAACAGATAGTCCGGATGAAAACTGGCCAGCTGAAAAATACCATCCAGCCCTGTCTGTTCCAGCAGGTCTTCCATGATGGACAACAGATCCAGGTAGTGAGCAAAATCTTCAAACACCGCAGGGTAAATCACCAGCGTAGTCGACAGTTCTGCTTCGTCGGTCTGCTGTAAACGGTCAAGCTCCAGCAGAAAGTCCTGAATCACAGATTCATCGTCCCGTGCTGCGCTTTCTGCATAACGGATGCTCTGCTGGCGAATGACCGGTGCCGCAAAAGGACAGAGGTTCAGACCAACAACAACACTTTCAACCCAGTTACGGGTCTGTTCTACCACCACAGAGGTTTGATTTACACCCACAGCAACACCTGTAATTGCATCAGATTCAAAGCATGAATGATGACTGACATTCGACTCAGGTGGTAGATCCGATGATAGAATGGCAGCACATTTTTACCGGAAGTCAGATCGTGCCCATCCCCGCCGCCCTCAGTCAGAAACAGTTCAACACCCGCTGGCAGGCCCTGTGCCGTCCCAGCCAGTTGCAGGCACCACTGCAATGGCGCGACTGGCTGCTTGACCGTGGCTCTCTGACCCGACGACTGGTACAACTCAGCAACAGCAACTTCAGGGTCGAGGTACTGGGCCAGCACTGGGCAATTCCAACTGCCAGTGAACGCAAAGCACTGGGTATGCGCTGCCGCCAGAAAGCACTGATTCGCGAAGTACAACTGATTGGTCACGACCAGGCCTGGGTTTACGCACGCTCCATTCTGCCTGCCGCTACGCTGACCGGTCGTCAGCGCCAGCTGGCGCTGCTGGGGAGTCGTTCACTGGGTACCATGCTATTCAGTGAACCGACTATGCAACGAAGCCCATTACAGATCAGCCAGTTACATCTGCACACAGGTGAAACAGCCTGGGCCCGCCGCTCGGTGTTCAACCTGGCCGGTAAGCCACTGCTGGTCTGCGAGGTTTTTCTGCCTGCACTGCTACAGGTAGAATAAACCCACTCAGTCACCAGCCAGGCAGCGACCATGCAGCAAGCTCCCACGATCCCTACGTTCACCGACAAGCTGAAAGCCTTCGGGCAACTGATGCGGGTAGATCGCCCGATTGGCACCTATCTTTTGCTGTGGCCAACTTTCTGGGCACTGTGGATCGCCGCAGATGGCTTCCCTGCCTGGCAAACACTGCTGATATTTACCGCTGGTGTCTATCTGACCCGTGCCGCAGGCTGCGTTATTAATGACTATGCTGACCGCAAGATTGATGGCCATGTAAAACGCACCCGCGAACGTCCCCTGCCCTCGGGCAAAGTCACGCCGAAAGAGGCTCTGATATTGTTTGCCAGCCTGATGCTGACCGCCTTTATGCTGGTACTGCTGACCAACACACAGACCATCATGATGTCTTTTGCAGCACTGGCACTGGCTGCCAGCTATCCATTCATGAAACGCTATACTCATCTGCCCCAGGTGGTACTGGGTGCCGCGTTTTCCTGGGCGATCCCGATGTCATTTACCGCTGTACAGGGCGATGTGCCCGGCTACGCCTGGTTGCTGTTTATGGCCAATCTGCTGTGGACGGTAGCCTACGACACCATGTATGCCATGGTAGACCGCGATGATGATCTCAAAATTGGCGTCAAATCCACCGCAGTGCTGTTTGGCAATGCCGACCGGCTGATTATTGGCATTTTGCAACTGCTGACACTGGTCTGCCTGCTCAGCGTCCGGGTACAGGCAGAACTGGGTTTCTGGTTTGATCTGGCCATGGCCATCAGCGCCACGCTGTTTATCTACCAGCAATGGCTGATTCGTGCTCGCGAACGCGCAGCCTGCTTTACTGCTTTTCTGAATAATCACTACGTCGGCATGGTGCTGTTTATCGGTATTGTGCTGCATTACGCCCCATTCTGATCAGCCTGTTCAGGCTTCTCTGAACCCGGCTCACACCATTACTGACACTGTTCATGCCTGATTTGAGGGGCTGGATGACCATTTCCAGCCCCTCTGACACTTGCCAGGCAACAAAAGCAGGGCTATGTCATATTTGTGTAACACAAACGACTTGTAATAGTGCCACCCGAAATTTCAGAGCCGAGGCCGAACTCATGTCTTCTTCCAAAAAAGTGCTGATCGTTGATGACGAAGCGCCCATCCGCGAGATGATTGCTGTCGCGCTGGAGATGGCAGGATATGAGTGCATGGAAGCAGAGAGTGCCAATCAGGCCCATGCACTTATTGTCGATAACAAACCAGATATGGTACTGCTGGACTGGATGATGCCCGGTACCAATGGTATCGACTTTGCGCGCCGTCTGCGCAAGGACGAGATGACATCCGATATTCCAATCATTATGCTGACCGCCAAAGGCGAAGAAGACAGCAAGATCAAAGGACTGGAAGCCGGTGTTGATGACTACATAACCAAACCGTTCTCACCGCGCGAGCTGGTCGCCCGCCTGAAGGCAGTCCTGCGTCGTACCACACCCAAAGGAATTGAAGAACCGGTCACCGTCGACGCCCTGACACTGGACCCGATCTCCCACCGGGTCACCTCCGAAAACCGTCCGGTAGATCTGGGGCCGACCGAATTCCGTCTGCTGCAATTCTTTATGACCCATCAGGATCGCGCCTACTCGCGCAGCCAGTTGCTGGATATGGTCTGGGGAGGCAACGTCTATGTCGAAGAGCGTACTGTCGATGTGCATATCCGTCGCCTGCGTAAAGCCCTGGGCGAACGCCATGACTACCTGGTACAGACCGTACGGGGTACGGGGTACCGCTTCTCTTCCAAGGTAGCCTGAGGCGGCGATGCAGAACCCCCGCTATTCCATGCTTGGCAGCCTGCTGCTGACACTGACAATTGCACTGGTAGCTGGCTTTATCATCGGCCAGCCCGGCTGGGTCGGCCTGCTTGCTGTCTGTGGCTGGGCACTGTTGCAGATCCGTCAGTTCAGTCGACTGGTGCACTGGTTACAGCATGAATCCGACAAGGAACCACCCGAGGGGACACGCCACTGGGGTGAGCTGTTTGATGAACTGTCACGCTACCAGAAGCGTCACCGTTCCCGTGAAAGTTACCTGCGCAACGTGATTACCCGTTTCCAGCAGTCATCGGCGGCGCTCAATGATGCCGTCGTCATTATTGATCAGGACAGTAATCTGGAATGGTGGAACCGTTCTGCAGATCGACTGCTGGGGCTACGGGCAGCCTCGGACCGTGGCAAGCCGGTGATGAACCTGCTGCGTGATCCACGCTTTATCCGCTACTTCAAAAAGTCCAACTATAGCGAACCACTGGACCTGCCATCGCCAGTTAACAGTGATCTGCAACTGCAGTATCAGATTAGTGAATTCGGTAAAGGTGACCGCCTGCTGGTTGCCCGTGACATTACCCGCCTGCTGCAACTGGAACAGACCCGTCAGGACTTCGTTGCCAACGCTTCCCATGAGCTGCGCACCCCACTGACGGTCATCCGGGGCTATCTGGAAACCTATCTGGAGCAGGACCTGCCCCGACCGCTGGCCCGCGGCCTGGAACAGATGCAGCAACAATCACGACGGATGGAAAACCTGGTATCCGATTTGCTGCTGTTGTCCCGACTGGAAGCCAGCCGCCAGATCTCGGATGAACAACCAATCCAGATTCACAGTATGCTGCAGCATATCTACGACGACGGTATGGCACTGGGTCGCGATAAAGGCCATGAACTGGTACTCGAGCTGGACCAGGAACATGACCTGCTCGGCCAGGAGATTGAACTCTATTCGGCCTTCTCTAATCTGGTGTTCAATGCGGTGCGTTACTGCCCTTCTGACGGACTGATCAGAATCCGTTGGTGGGTTGATGCCGAGGGCGGTCATTTTGCCGTCAAGGATAACGGCATGGGGATTGAGTCAATTCACATTCCACGCCTGACAGAGCGTTTCTACCGCATTGATGAAAGCCGCTCTTCAGCCAGCGGTGGTACAGGGCTTGGTCTGGCAATTGTCAAACATGTACTGGCACGTCATGGTGCAACCCTGCATATAAAGAGCAAGGTCGGCAAGGGCAGCACATTCAGCTGTCATTTCCCACCGGACATGGTCACCCGGGCCCAGCGGCTGGAGCTGGATGACCCCGATGATGACGACGATAGTGCTGACAACCTGCCACCGCGCTCCACCCATAGCAGCAACAGTGAGCACTGAGATACGTTGTCATTATGCTTTACCACCCAAGGCCAGCAGGCCTTGGGTGGTAGTTGACCCATTGATCAGAGCAAAACCTGCGGCTCAGTTTCCTGTTCACACCTTTTACTGCGGAAGCGGTATCCCATCCAATATGAATATCAACGAAAGAAAGCGGGGGGAAGCATTCATTTAGCGTGGCAGTTCGCTATCTGCGTATTCTTCCACCCAATAGATGGTGGCACCGACTACAGCTGTTGGCATCAGAATAAGGTTAACCACTGGAATCAGCATACCCACCTGCACCAGGCCACCAAAGCCCAGGGCAGTCATACGGTGGGATTTAAGCAGCGTTTTCATCTTACCAAAACCCACCCGGTTATTATCCATCGGGTAATCACAGTACTGGATGGCCATCATCCAGGCACCAAACAGGAACCAGATTACCGGTGAAAACAGGTTGATGCCCGGAATAAAGGTGATCAGCAGCACCAGTAACAGGCGCGGCAGATAATAGCTGAGTTTGGCCAGCTCCCGGCCCAGCGCCTGCGGAATCATCTTCAGCAGATCGCTCCAGCCCTCATCCTCAACATTGGTTCTGCCACGCAGGCGCAGCTCTACCTTTTCCGCCAGCAAGCCGTTGAACGGGGCGGCAATCAGATTGGCGACAATGGAAAAACCATAATAGACCAGTAGCAGCACCAGCCCGGCAAACAGTGGCCAGATCAGCCAGTCCACAAACGACAACCAGCCAGGTAACAGGGAGATCCAGTAATCTACCCATATGTCGAACTGGTCGATCAGCAGCCAGATTGCACAGATAAACAGCACAATATTGGTCAGTAACGGGATCAGTACAAAGGTGCGCAGCCCTGGTGTCGTCAGCATCCCGGCACCACGCAACAGATAGTTAGCACCGCGGAAAGGGTTTCCTGCCATAGTCGTTAAGATTCCTTGGTTATTACCTGGTTCAGTGTTGCCTAGTTCATGAAATACAGCCCGATACGAATGGCAACCGCCAGAAGCATCATGGTCAGCCCGGAGCGGTTAACCAGAAACTCTGTGCGGCTGAATTCGATAGTAGGCTGCCAGAATACCAGCAACGATTTGAAATCTTTTGTGCGTCCGGCATACATGGCCAGCGACACAACAAATACCAGCAGGCCAAGAAAAAACAGCGCCTGCTCAATCAGAGCCAGATAGATCACCGGCTTCTCCCCTGGTTATTTTTATGATTATATCGGTCAGCTGCCTAAATACGGCGGCTGTTGTAGTCACAACGATTATCGTCGCAGGTCAACCTTATTCGCCGCCTGTCTGCTCGTTGCTGACGGCATCTACCGCTACACCATCAGCACAGAATGATTGCTGACGACGCAACAGGAAACGGCAGCCTTCGTGGCTGATCGCCTTGTCACGACAGAAGAAACGGGCCCATTCCTTCTCCTCTTCCAGCATCTGGTTACGAAACGGCGGAATACCCTCACAGAGTACCGGATTGGGCTGCGCCACTTCCAGACAGGCTTTGAGGAAGATACCCTGATTGATGGTACAGGTATTACCTTGACAGCCCTTCAGCCCGTCCAGCGCTTTATCCATACACTGTTGTGTATCGGCCTGCTGACCAAACTGCTGGCCTTGCTGGCGAAACTGCCTTGCTTCCTCGGCCCGTTGCTGGTTCCAGTCTTCCAGCCAGCTCGGCGCCAGTACTGCCAGTATTGCGGCCACCGCCACCAGCGCCAGCAGAACGCCTTTCCATCCTTTCATGAATACCCCGAAGTAACAGATCAGCGCCCCTGACCGGGACGCACATAGAGACCGAACAGGCAAAGCAACAAACCCAGCGATGACAGCAACATGCCACCATTTACCAGCAACGGCTGGCGTACCATCAGCGGAATAAAAGGCTGGGTGGTGTTCATATCGCAGAACTGTTCGATATAGTCGAAGGAACCACCGGTTTCGACGCAAGCGCGTACCAGTGACTGTTCATACATGTAGGTGCCCATCAGCAACAGTCCGGGCACTACAAGCAGTATCAAGCCCCAGCGCAACATCAGTCGTCTATGCTCACACCAATGCTGGAAACACCGTCGTTCGCCGCCAGCGTACGCAAACTCTGCATCAGCGCTTTGCTGGGCTGTTTGTGAGCCTTGAGCTGATCAAGTACATTCTGCTGAAACCCTTCTTCGATTTCCATCAGCTCATGGGTGTTGATCAGGCGGATCAGCTCTTCATCAGACAACTGGTCGTCAGCTTCAGAAAACTCAATAAAAGTTGCGACACATTCACGCGACAGGCTGGCGACTTCACTAGCCAGCTCTTCATCCGCTGTCAGCATACACTCCAGCGTCTGTACCAGCGCCAGTACCGCATCACGGGCAGGCATAGCACCGTACATGCTGTACTCTTCGAGATCCGGCAAATTGGCCTCGATATGGCCCAGCTGCACTTCGAAGTTCATCTTTGAGCCAGTATTACCCAACCGATCCCAGAGGCCATCCAGTACCGTGCGCAGTTTACGGCTGTCGCCAAACTCCACCAGCCCGGAGAAAAGAGCAAAGTTGGGATACATACGCTCACTCAGCGCAGTACAGAAGGCACAAAGCTGCCAGTCTTTCAGGCTGGCCAGCTGGCGGTCAATCTGCGGCAGTTCAGACATTGTTTATCTCCAGTTTTCTGGCGGGGTTAAAAACCGCTCTATTGTAAGCCATCTGGCTGCATTTGCAGTATTTTAACCTCGAATTACGGCGCTTCTGTGACCGCCACAACACAGGTGTGCATTACCGTCAGTTAATCTGCATTCAATTGTCTGATTCCGGCTGCGCCATCCACCGGACGATATTGATATAATGCCCGGCTGCACTGGCTCTGTCTGTATGGCAGTCTCGTGATGGAAGCTACTGTTCATCACCTGGCGCTGTCATCGCTGCCAAAAAGCACAACAGACCAGCTCTGACCAGCAACCGGCGTAACGCACATCCGGGCAGATGGATGATCGCAGGGCTGCACCGCTATGCCGGACCGCTGGACAATAACCATAACCACAAAATAAATCACGGGGTCCGGGATGCAGCAACCCACTTTTCTCTCCCGCCTGATGCATGGGCTTGACCAGTTCAGTGAATGGACCGGCAATTTCATCTCATGGCTGACGCTGGCAATGGTGCTGGTCACCTTTGTTGTCGTTGTAATGCGCTACCTGTTCAACACTGGCAATATTGCACTGCAGGAATCTGTCATCTATATGCACAGTTTTGTTTTCCTGCTTGGTGCAGCCTATACCCTCAAACATGATGGCCATGTGCGGGTAGATATTTTTTATCGCCCGATGGGTGAAAAGGGCAAAGCCATTATCAACCTGATTGGCACCCTGTGCCTGCTGTTACCGGTCGCCGGTTTCATCCTGTACATCAGCTGGGATTACGTCGCCAGCTCCTGGGCACTGAAAGAGGGTTCACAGGAAGCGGGCGGTCTGGATTTCCGCTACATACTCAAAGGCGCCATTATCGCCATGCCGGTGATAATTATCCTGCAAGGTATCGCTGAACTGATTCGCAGCATACTGATTCTGGCAGGTAAAGAACATCTGCTGAAACAGGATGAGGAACACGCACTATGACCGACGTTCTACTGGAGTTCATACCGCTACTGCTGTTTATTGGCGCAATTTTCATTCTGTTGCTGGGCTACTCGGTGGCCTTCTCACTGGCTGGCACCGGCCTGCTGTTTGCCGCAATCGGCACCATGACCGGTGATTTCGATGCCATATTCCTGCAGGCGATTCCCAGCCGTATCTTCGGCATTATGAACAACGAAGTACTGATTGCAGTTCCCCTGTTCGTGTTTATGGGGGTCATGCTGGAGAAATCCCGTATTGCCGAAGAACTGCTTGATACCATGGCGGCGCTGTTCGGCACCATGCGCGGTGGCCTGGGTATCTCGGTCACCGTGGTAGGCATGCTGCTGGCGGCCAGCACCGGTATTGTTGGTGCAACCGTCGTCACCATGGGGCTGCTGTCGCTGCCTACCATGCTGCGCCGTGGCTATGACCCAAAAGTCGCCACCGGCGTTATCTGTGCTTCCGGCACTCTGGGCCAGATCATTCCACCATCCATCGTACTGGTACTGCTGGGTGATGTGATTTCGTCTGCTTATCAGCAGAGCCAGCTCGATCAGGGCATTTTCTCACCTGATACTGTCACCGTTGGCGACCTGTTCCTGGGGGCACTGATTCCGGGCCTGATGCTGGTTGGTGCCTATATTATCTATCTGGTTTACTGCGCTATTGTGAGACCGGCTACAGTCCCGGCCATTCCGCAGCAAGAGCTGGATGCCATTGACAACCTCTGGCTGCGCGCGGCCAAGGCACTGGTACCACCGGTTGCACTGATCGGTCTGGTACTGGGGTCTATTCTCGGTGGCCTGGCAACACCGACCGAGGCAGCCTCTGTGGGTGCTGTTGGTGCAATTATACTGGCAGGTTTCCGTAAGAGCCTGAACTTGCAGATTCTGAAAGAGGTGATGCGCTCGACCACACAGGTCAGCTCCATGGTATTTATTATCCTGGTAGGTGCGTCGATCTTCTCGCTGGTATTCCGGGGTTACGGCGGCGACGATATGGTTCGTGAGTTTCTGGAAGACCTGCCTGGCGGTGTCTTCGGTGCCATGGCGCTGGTGATGCTGATCATATTCCTGCTCGGCTTCTTCCTGGATTTCATCGAAATCACTTTTGTGGTGGTACCTATTGTAGCGCCCATCTTACTGGCAATGGGGCTGGACCCGATCTGGCTGGGCATCATGTTTGCCATCAATCTGCAGACATCGTTCCTGACACCACCCTTCGGCTTTGCACTGTTTTATCTGCGTGGGGTAGCACCACCATCGATCAGCACCGGTGAAATCTACCGGGGTGTTATTCCGTTTATCTTTATCCAGTTGCTGGCTCTGGCTGCACTGGCAATGTGGCCGTCACTGGCCACCTGGTTGCCGACTCTAGTGTACGGATAACTGAGGAGCTACGGATAACCGCAGATTGGCGGATCAAAGCAGGTTTACAGAGAAACCGGCCCTTCGCAATAAAAAAACCCGCGAGTATCGCGGGTTTTTTCTGCCTGAGGGTCAGGATGTTACTTCAACGTACGGGCGTTCAGGTACGCCTGCTCGGACACGCCGTGCCACTGGATCGCCTGATCACGGAAAGCCACAAAAGAATCGTAGACTTTTTTGGTCATCGGGTCTTTCTCTGCTTCTTCACGTACTACCGCATCAGACAGTACACGCAGCTTCTGTAGCACTTCATCCGGGTACTTGCGCAGTTCTACACCATGCTGGTTAACCAGCTGTTCCAGTGCCTTGTTGTTCTTGGCAGTGAAGTCAGCCAGCATATCCTGGTTCGCTACACGGATTGCGTTACGTACGATAACCTGCAGATCTTTCGGCAGCGCTTCCAGTGCTTTCTTGTTCACAAAGCATTCCAGCGTTGTACCTGGCTCGTGCCAGCCTGGGTAGTAGTAGTATTTCGCGGCCTTGTGCAGACCAAACGCCATATCATTGTACGGGCCGACCCATTCAGTGGCATCAATCGCACCCGATTGCAGTGACGGGAAAATTTCACCGCCAGGCAGCAGTACCGGCGTACCACCTGCGCGCTTGAGTACTTCCCCCCCCAGACCAGGAATTCGCATTTTCAGGCCTTCCAGATCCGCCACGGAGTTGATCTCTTTGTTGAACCAGCCACCCATCTGTACACCGGTATTACCCGCAGCACCCGGCACCAGACCAAACGGTGCATACGCTTCTTCCCACAGTTCCATACCGCCACCATGGTACAGCCAGCCGTTCATTTCCTGTGCTGTCAGACCAAAAGGCACCGCCGCAAAGAACTGTGCTGCACGGCTTTTACCTTTCCAGTAATAAGAGGCCCCGTGGCCCATCTCGGCGGTACCCTGAGAAACGGCATCAAAAATCTCCAGTGCGCCTACCAGCTCTTTGGCACCGTAAACTTTGACCTTGATACGGCCGTCACTCATTTCATTAATCAGTTTTGCCAGATTGTTGGCACCCGTGCCCAGACCCGGGAAGTTTTTCGGCCAGGTAGTAACCATCTTCCAGCGGATGGTTTTTGCAGCATGAGCCGGTGTGGTTGCAGCAGCAGCACCTGCAGCGGCTGCCAGGCCCGCTGCTTTGATAAGGTCACGACGTTTCACGCGTGCACTCCTTTGTTATTTATTGTCTTGGGGGAAAACCAGAACCTACCACGGCCCCGACAGCTCCGCAATCTGACAGCATGACCTGTATCCGACCCATATCAGCTCGACACAGGCCATCAGGAGTGAGTCAGCATTACAACATTGTTATACTCTGTACGGTTTTTACAGGCCTGCTGAGAGAAGTCCCCTTGAACTCCTTCAATCTGCTCAAGTCCATCGCGGACGCCCGTCCCAAGCTGCGCAAGTCGGAGCAGAAAGTTGCCGATTACGTTCTGGCCAGACCCGAAGATGTGATTCATATGCGCATTGTTGATCTGGCCTCCGAAGCTAACGTCAGCGAACCAACCGTGGTCCGCTTTTGCCGTGCGTTGCATTACGATGGCTTCCAGGACTTCAAGCTGACCCTGGCTCAGGGCCTGGCTAGCAGCGCCAGTTTTGAGCAGTTTTCACTGAACAGCAAAGATACCGTCGGTGAATTCAAGCAGAAGATCTTTGATTCCATGATCGGCAACCTGATCAATATCCGCGACCAGCTCCCCACCGAACAGCTGGAAGACGCGATTGCAGCGCTTGCTGGAGCCAACCGGGTTGAGTTTTATGGCTTTGGTGCGTCAGCACCGGTCTGTACCGATGCCCAGCACAAGTTTTTCCGTCTGAAAATCTCAGCAGCGGCCTATGATGACCCTCATATGCAGACAATTTCTGCTGTCACCCTGGGCCAGGATGATGTAGTGGTCGCCATTTCTCAGACAGGTCGCACCAAAGACCTGCTGCATACCGTCAAACTGGTACGTGATACCGGCGCCACAGTTATTTCTCTCTGTCCGGGTAATACTCCGCTAGCCGAGCTGGCAACAATCCCCATCCATATTGATGTCGAAGAAGATAAGGATCTGAGCACCCTGATGTCATCCCGCGTCCTGCATCTGGTGGTTATTGATGTGCTGGCCGTCGGTGTCGCCATGCGACTAGGGCCCGGCTTGCTTGACCATCTGAAGACGATCAAGCGCTCATTACGCTCACTGCGCCAGAACGACAAACGCCTGCCAGTACGCCGCCCTGGCAGCACAGCATCACGCAGATAACAAGGCCCGTAACTCGACTTTAACCCCGCTGCCGTCAGGACGTAATCGTTCTGACATAGCGCACTCTTACCCTTTCTGCGACTTTTCACTGGTTGATATCCAGCCAACAGTAGGATACAACGCAATAGAACGCTGTCACTGCCTCGGGCACCACAGAGTTTCCGGGGTTCTTCGACAGCAGCTGTTGAGGAGAAAGTGTTATGCAGATACGGAAGACATCGGACACCCCAGTCCTGCCTACGGAAATTTTTGATGTACTGGTCGGCTTCGAAGAAGAGGAGAAGATCGAACAGAAAAAACGGGCCTCTCAGCGCTCACTGGCTGCACGCCGTGCCATTGAACGCCATAACGAAGAGATGATGCTGGCTCGCGACATTAACGAAGAGCTCTGGTTTGAAGATATCTGACAACTGATTGCCGGATCGCTTATTTTTCAGCCGCGAACAGAGGCGATGCGGCGGGCAATCCGGCTCAGTCCTTTATTCATGCAGGCAGATACAGAGGCACCCGACCGGTTCAGTCGTTAACGTGTAGCCCTGTCCCGGATGAAGGTGACTGCAGCAACGTTTGCTGCAACGTTGCTGAAGAGGAAGTTGCTGAAGAGGCAGTTGTTGAAGAGGCAGTTGAGGAGCTCACAGGTAAACGAATAATAAAGCTGGTACCAACACCCTGACGGCTTTTGACCTCTATATTGCCCTGATGGTCTTCAATAATACCGTATGAAATCGCCAACCCCAGCCCGGTTCCCTCGCCAACGGGCTTGGTGGTAAAGAACGGATCAAACAGTTTGTCCAGATGCTCTGGAGCAATACCACAGCCATTGTCAAAAATCCGTATCTCGACACCTTCAGTCACAGCACGGGTGCGAATACCTACCACTCCACCGTCTTCTACCGCATGTCCGGCATTAACCAGCAGATTCATGAACACCTGATTAAGCTGGCCAGGATTGCAAAGAACCTCTGGTAGCGGCTGCATATCTTTACGAATATCACAGCGATATTTCAGTTCGTTATTGACGATTTTCAGTGTCGTTTCCAGACACTGATTAAGGTCTGTCAGCTGCATCTCGGTCTGGTCGATATGCGAGAATTCCTTTAACCCCTGCACAATGTCACGGATACGACGACACCCTTCCAGAGTATCGACAATCAATTCATGGCTATCTTCATTGATAAACTCAAAATCTTCCTGTGCCATAAACTGCTGCAATTCGGTTTCCTGCTGCCTGCGTACCTCACTATCCACTGGTAATGTCCGCAAAGACTGTAATCTCTGATATAGCGCCTGATAGCTGGCAATATAGGATTGCAGGCTGTTGATATTGCTCATCACAAAGCCCACCGGATTATTGATCTCATGGGCAACACCGGCTGCCATCTGGCCCAGTGACGCCATTTTTTCCGATTGCAGCAGTTGTGCCTGAGTTTCCTGTATCTGCCGGTTCGCAGTTTTCAGCTCCGCATTACTTTTCAGCAATGCGGCCGTACGACGTTCTACCCGTGCTTCCAGTGACTGATTAAGCTCCTGCAATTCAGTCTCAAACTGATCACGGGTCCGTCGTGCCTGTTTCAGGCGTTCAATCATGGCATTAAAAGCATGGCCAACTTCAGCAACTTCATCACGCCCACGGGCTGGAATTTCCACATCCAGATTGTCACCTTCAACCTGCCTGGCTGCACGGCGCAATATTGCCAGTTGAGCCGTCAGATAAGTACCCAGTACAAAAGAGAACAGTGCTACCAGCGCCATTTCAATACTGGCGATGGTAATGCTCCAGTTCTGACTGTCAGCAATTGCCTGCTCAACCGATTCCGTTGCAATACCGATCTGTACCAGGCCATAGCGCTCACCCCCTTCAACAATGCTGGCCTGAACATCGAAAACACCATCGGTAACGCCACCAGGCGCCTGGTCGGGCTGAAACGGCTGCGCCAGCAACTGCTCATCACCCGCCTGCGAAAACACCTCATCCTCAGCACCGAGCACACGTACATACCGCAGGTCCGGGTTTGTCATCAGTTCAGCAGTGAAAGTCTCCAGCGAAGCCAGATCATAGGAAAGCACAGCATCCTTGGTTGTTGTAGCAAACAGTGCAGCAGTTGTCTGCGCACGCTTCAGCAACCCGTCATAGTTGGAACTGCGCAGATACCCCAACGTGGTATAGATCAGCAACAGTAATAACAGGCCCTCAATCAGGGCAATACCAAGGATGGTTTTCCAGCGCAGAGACATGGCGGTTACTGCCTGATCAGTTTATCCAGAATATTCAGCCCAAGGGCTCTGACATCGTCCCAGTCACTATTGCGCGCAGCCTGCATGCCTTTGAAGTTGATACTTTTTAACAGTACCTGACCTTCCGGGTCATCATTCATGGCAATCATCGCAACACGCAGCCGTTCCACCGCTGCCGGGCTGACAGAAGGGTGGGCAGCAAAGGCATGGGGGGTATAGGTATGGGTTGTCCAGAGAATTTTCAGCTGTTCCCTGACAGCAGGGTCCGTGTTATTAAAGGTACGCATCACACCGCCACCGGCCGGAAAGTAACCACGTGCTACATTCAGATATACAGAATCATGTGAAGAGACATAGCTGGCCTTGAACGGAATACCGTCATTGGTCAGCCGGGCCCGTGGCAATACACTGGCGGCAAACGCAGCGGGGGACGGGAAAGCCAGGGCCTGACCAGCCAGCTCGGTCAGCTCTGTTAGCGGGCTATCTTTGCGGACAACAACAATACCCTTGATTCTCTTGTTTTTCTGACGGGCAAATGCCTCGTAGCCGGGATCCTGATGGAACACCGTATAGTGGTACGGGTTCATATAAGCAAAATCATACTGACCAGCCGCCAGCCGCTTCTCGAAGGTAGGGATATTTTTAGCTGTGCTGAAACGCAGCTCATCACCTGTTTTAGCGCTGAGATAACGCAGAATAGGCGTCCACTTTTTCGCCAGTTTTTTCGCAGATTGCTGTGGGACAACGCCGAAGGTCAGAGTCTCAGCCAGAACCGGACTGGTGAGGGTGAACAGTGCAGTTGCAAACAGAACAGATCGCATAACAGTTACCTCCCTTTAAGCATGGTGCTCTATGAGTGTAACGGTTCCTGACCAGTCTGGTAGTAAAGAAATCAAACAGCCGTATAGTACACAGCCCGGCAGAGCTCGGACTGTGCGACAGAAGTAGTCTTAATGAGCAAGCCGATTCGGCCTGCTCAACCTCACCGATTTACTCAACCGTCACCGACTTGGCCAGATTACGTGGCTGATCTACATCGGTGCCTTTGAGTACAGCCACATGATAGGACAGCAGTTGTAATGGCAGGGTATACAGAACGGGCTCTAGCAGGGCTTCAATCTCCGGGACTGCCAGTACGGCAACACCTTCTTCTGCCTGCACCGAGTGCGAATTACCAGCAAAGACAAACAACTCACCACCACGAGCACGTACTTCCTGCAGATTAGCTTTAAGCTTATCCAGCATGCCATTATCTGGCGCAACCGTAACCACCGGCATATCCTTATCTACCAGTGCCAGTGGCCCATGCTTGAGTTCACCCGCCGGATAGGATTCAGCATGAATATAGGAAATCTCCTTGAGCTTGAGCGCCCCCTCCATCGCCACTGGATACAGTGTGCCTCGCCCCAGAAACAGCGCATGATTTTTTTCGGCAAATGCCTGTGCCATCTGTTGAATATCAGCGTCCATCTCCAGCGCTGCACGCAGTTTTGCTGACAGACCTTCCAGAGCCATCACAATTTCCTGCTCGCGCTCTGCCATCAACCCGTGGCGACGCCCCAGTGCCAGTACAGTCAACATCAGAGCCACAAGCTGGGTAGTGAACGCTTTGGTCGATGCAACACCAATTTCAGGCCCGGCATTGGTCATCAGACTCAGGTCTGATTCTCTCACCAACGAACTGCCCGGCACGTTACAGATTGCCAGACAGCCCAGCACACGAGGCTTTACTTCTCGCAGAGCAGCCAGCGTGTCAGCCGTTTCACCGGACTGGGAAATCGTCAGCAACAGCGTCCCTTCAGGCAACACCACCTTGCGGTAACGAAATTCACTGGCAACCTCAACATGGCAGGGGATACCTGCCAGATCTTCCAGCCAGTACTTTGCGATCATGCCCGCATGGTAGCTGGTACCACAGGCAACAATCTGTACCTGCCTGACCTGATCAAACAGCTCGCTGGCCTGAGCCCCGAAGGCCTGTTCCAGCAACCGCCCACCAGCAATTCGCCCCGCCAGCGTCTGTTCTACTACATCCGGCTGCTCGTAGATTTCCTTGAGCATGTAATGCTTGAATTCGCCTTTATCAGCGGCGGCACTACCGTGCTCATAACGAACAACGTCATGCTCTACGACTTCGCCTGCGGCATTCCAGACTTCAATGGTATCGGTGGTCAGGGATGCAACATCACCCTCTTCAAGAAACATGAAGCGGTCTGTCACCTGCAATAGTGCCAGCTGATCAGAAGCAATGAAGTTTTCCCCCCCCAGTCCGACCCCAACCACCAGCGGACTGCCCTTACGGGCGGCAACCAGTTGATCGGGCGCATCAGCACTGATGACACCAAGCGCAAAGGCTCCGTCCAGCAAAGCCACAACCTGTTGTACTGCCTGACGCAGGCCATGCCCGGCAGACAGTTCACGCGCAACCAGGTGAGCCACAACTTCAGAGTCGGTATCGGAAGAAAACTTAACGCCCTGTGCCAGCAGTTCAGCTTTGAGCGGCTCAAAGTTATCAATGATACCGTTATGAACCAGTGCCAGACCGTCACCCGACATATGCGGATGGGCGTTACATTCGTTTGGTTTACCATGGGTGGCCCAGCGGGTATGCGCAACTCCCAGCCCACCGGGCAATGATTGCTCATCCAGAGCATCAGCCAACGCCTGCACCTTACCGGCACGACGCAAGCGCTGTATCTCTGCGCCATCCCATAATGCCATCCCGGCAGAATCGTAACCGCGATATTCCAGACGACGCAGTCCTTCAAGAAGGATTTCGCTTACCGGACGCTGTGAGACAGCGCCAACAATTCCACACATAATAGATTCCGTTTAATCCCGGATAATCCTGACCCGGTCGATTATCTGAAAGTATTTGAGCTGTCGAAGCCGCTCAGCTGTTTTTTACCGGCTTTTTCCAGCCCGCGATATTACGTTGCTTGCCACGTCCAACTGCCAGCTCCTGAGCAGCAACATTACGGGTAACGGTCGAACCTGCCGCAATAGTGGCGCCATTGCCAATTTCAACCGGTGCTACCAGCGAGCTGTTCGAACCGATAAACGCGCCATCACCAATCTCGGTACGAAACTTGTTCACGCCATCATAGTTACAGGTAATCGTGCCTGCACCAACATTCGCCCCCTGCCCGATGCGAGTATCACCAATATAAGTCAGATGATTCACTTTGGAACCTGCACCTATCTGTGCCTTTTTGGTCTCGACAAAGTTACCGATCCGCGCGGCTTCTGCCAGTTCTGTTCCTGGCCGCAAACGGGCAAACGGGCCGACATCACAACCGGCAGCAAGTTGTGCCTGTTCCAGGTGAGAATTAGCCTTGATGTGACTACCCGTTCCAATGACAGAGTCACGAATCACACAATTGGACTCAATAATGACGCCATCTCCCAACACAACATCCCCCTCCAGAATGACATTCACATCAATGAACACATCCTGACCATGGCTGACTGTTCCCCGAATATCCAGCCGGGATGGATCCGCCAGAGATACGCCGTTCAGCATCAGCGTTTCTGCCTGCTGAGACTGGAACCAGCGCTCCAGCTCAGCCTGTTGCAGGCGGTTATTGACCCCCTGAACTTCTTGCTCAGTGGCAGGCTGAATGGCTTCAATCCCTACACCATCAGCAGCAGCCATCGCAATAATGTCTGTCAGATAGTATTCATTCTGAGCATTTTCAGCAGAGAGCAGCGGCAACCAGCGGGCCAGATGTAGCGTCGGGATCGCCATAATACCGGTATTGATCTCATGGATTGCCCGCTGCTCTGGGGTCGCATCTTTCTGTTCTACAATCGCCATGACCTGTCTGTCTGTATTACGCACAATACGGCCGTAACCGGACGGATTATCCAGCTCAACAGTTAACAGGCCCAGCTGACCAGTCGCAGCAATATCAACCAGTGATTGCAAGGTATCGACAGCGGTCAGCGGAACATCTCCGTACAGCACCAGCACTACGCCGTCATCGTTACATTCTGCTTTGATTGCAGGCATTGCCTGGGCTACTGCATGACCAGTACCTAGCTGCTCAGACTGCAATGCAAATGAGACGGACTGGCCTGCCAACGCTTCACGTACCTGATCTGCCCCGTGTCCGATGACCACATGCAGGCGGATATTTTCCAGTGCACTGGCACGGTCAATGACATGCTGCACCATCGGTTTCCCACCAATGGTGTGCAGTACTTTAGGCAGAGAAGATTTCATTCGACTGCCCTGACCAGCAGCCAGCACTACAACATCAATTGACATGTATGCTCCTAACGAGGATATAACAGGGAAGAGGTGGCATTATGATCACAGCACGGACACCGCGAATAGTCGCGTTCACTGTCTGAACCATCATGGCTTGTAGCCATGGCACCATGCACCGTACGGATTGTACCCTGGCTGAACAATTTTGAGATAAACAGCAGGGTGAACAGGCTGTTTTTTATTCCAGATAATGATTTCTGTCCAGACAATATAAAAATCCGGCTGCATGACAGATACCAGGGGGTCATAACACTTTACATAACTGGTAGCATGACGCCCGCAGGCTCGATGAAACCTTGCAAAAACAGGCAAATTATATCACTTCGGAATCACCGGAATGATCACGGATGGTTTTATGTCTCCCATCATTAAATTACTACGCCCACACCAGTACATCAAAAACGGCTTTGTCCTCCTTGGCCTGGTATTCTCACAACAGTGGTCATTTCTGACACTGACTTCTGCCCTGACAACATTCTGTGCGTTCTGTGCAATCGCCAGTGCAGTGTATGTGCTGAACGATATTATGGATCTTGATGCCGACCGGGAACATCCAGTCAAACGCAAGCGCCCCCTGCCCAGCGGGCTGATACCAGTAAGCCAGGCAAGAAAGGTTATGATCGCACTGGTTATTAGTGCGTTATTGCTTTCTCTGACCGTCAGCCTGTGGGTAACATTGTTTATCTCAATCTACTTTGTCATGAATATTCTGTATTCGTGGCGACTCAAGCATGTCGTGATACTGGATGTATTTATTATATCTGCCGGCTTTATGTTACGCATTCTGGCAGGCACTGTCGGATTAGGTATTGCCCCCTCAGCCTGGCTTTTACTATGTGGTCTGATGGTTACACTGCTACTGGGATTTTCCAAACGGCGCGCTGAATTACTGATGATAGAATCATCCGGATCAGAAAATGGCAATATGACCCGAAAAGTACTGGATGATTATAGCCCCGCTGTACTTGAGCAATTCATTTCAGTCACTGCTGCCTGCACCATACTCAGTTATGGCCTGTATACGGTTTCCCCAGCCACGATTGCACTGCATAACAGTGAACAGCTGATTTACACACTGCCTTTTGTTATTTATGGAATTTTTCGTTACCTGTTCCTGTTACACCACCGTGCCAAAGGTAACGATACCGCGCGCGACCTGATGACAGACTTTCACCTCCTTCTGACTGTACTCAGCTGGATTATCACAACACTCTGGGTGCTGGCATGACAAACGGACAACTTTCAGGCTGGCGCTTCAAGGCCCTCATTCTCTCCATTATTGCAGCGGCCGCAGGGTATCTGGGGTTTTCACTGTGGGGAGGCTGGGAAAACGTCGTAACAGCCATGATCATGATTGGTGGCACAGGCACACTGATAGCGCTGGCATTATCCTTACTGAATTATGGCTTGCGTTTTGTGCGCTGGCAGCTATATCTCGACGCACTCGGGCATCCGGTAAGCTGGCCTGTCAGTTTGCGGATTTATCTCAGCGGATTTGCATTAACAACCACACCGGGCAAGGCTGGAGAGATATTTCGTGGTGTTCTGTTAAAGCGGTATGCAGTACCCGGGTCAGCAAGCTTTGCTGCATTTATCAGTGAACGACTTTCTGATCTGGTCGCCATTGTATTACTCACACTGATTGGACTGACCCAGTATCCACAAGCCCAGGAGATTGTTCTGGCGGGTATTGTAGCAGTTGTTATAGCGCTGGCCTGCACTTCCAGCATAACGCTAAGAAATATGCTGGAGCACTGGTCAGAACGTGGTAGCGGCCGCCTGCACAAACTGGCTGGCCAGATTGGTCTGATGCTCTCACAGGCACGCAGTTGCCACAGCCCACAACTGATTGTCTATGCAACCCTTATCAGCCTTATCGCCTGGGGTGCAGAAGGATTTGCGTTCTATTGCGTTCTGCAATGGCTGGATGCAGACCCAACTCTTTCATTTGCGCTGTTTGTATATGCTCTGTCCATGTTAGCTGGCGCACTCAGCTTTTTACCCGGCGGGCTCGGCGGTGCAGAAGCCGTGATGATATCCCTGCTTGTACTACAAGGTATGGATACTCCTGCTGCCATCGCAGCAACCGTATTTATTCGCCTGACAACACTCTGGTTTGCCGTTGTTATCGGCGTTGTTGCTCTTTACCGTAGCCAAAAGGAAGCCCCCGTATGAAGCCTCTGCATTCATGGAACCGTCTGCCTCGCATTACCCCTGACACTGTGCAGGCACTATCGGCCCCCTCCCTACCAGATCAGGCAACACTTCCCTTCTGTATATATGGTAATGGTCGCAGTTATGGTGATGTCTGCCTGAGTGATCAGGGAACTCTACTCCATACACGCACACTGGATCGTTTCATTCATTTTGACCGTCATCAGGGTATTCTGAGATGTCAGAGTGGCGTCACTCTGGAAGAGATACTTCAGCTGATTGTGCCCCATGGCTGGTTTTTACCTTCAACACCAGGTACTCGTTATGCAACGGTGGGGGGCTGTCTGGCAAATGATGTGCATGGAAAAAACCACCATGAAGCGGGCAGCTTCGGCCACCATGTCACAGCCTTTGAGCTGATAAAATCTGATGGCGAAGCACTGGTATGCAGCCCCGACGATAACCATGAGTACTTTTACGCTACGATAGGCGGACTTGGGCTGACCGGCCTGATCAGCTGGGTTGAAATACAGCTGATGTCGATACAGAATTCTTGGATGTGGGTTGAAGCACAGCGCTTTGGCAACCTTGATGAATTCTGGTATCTCAATGAGAAAGCCGAACAGAACTGGCCGTACACTGTCGCCTGGATTGACTGTCTGGCACGTAATAACGCACGAGGCCGGGGCATTCTATTAACGGGTCAGCACGCTGCCAGTCAACCTCAGCTGCCACGCTACCGCGAATTACCACTTACCGTACCCGTCACTCCGCCATTCTCCCTGATTAACAACCTGAGTTTGCGTAGCTTTAATAACGTTTATTACCGACAACCGCTTAAAGCACAGGGTAGTCTGTGTCACTACTCGCCCTATTTTTATCCTCTTGATGCCATCCAGAACTGGAACCGCATTTACGGCCATAAAGGCTTCTATCAGTATCAATGTGTTTTACCGCCAGCAGTAGCACCAGAAGCAACCTCAGAATTGCTCAAAGCTATCGCTGCCAGCGGGCAGGGATCATTTTTGGCAGTACTTAAAACGTTCGGTCAGAAACCATCACGGGGACTCCTGTCATTTCCCCGCCCGGGTGCCACCCTGGCGCTGGACTTTCCCAACCGAGGCGAACGCACACTAAAGCTTTTTGAAACACTGGATGCCATTGTAATGGCAGCTGAGGGCGCACTTTATCCTGCCAAAGACGCACGTATGCCGGCAGAGCTTTTCCGTGCAGGTTATCCCGACTGGGAAAAATTCTGCAACTTTGTTGACCCTGCTTTTTCTTCCCACTTCTGGAGACGTATGACCGCATGAACACTTTAAACCGTGTTGTAATATTCGGAGCCACTTCAAGCATTGCAGAGCAGACAGCACGTCAGCTTGTCCAGCAAGGTGCATCAGTCTATTGCATCGGCCGTAACCCTGAGCGGCTGGCCACTGTCATTGCAGATCTGAAAACTCGTGCAGGAAATTCACAGATTATTGATGGTATAAGTGCCGATCTGACCCGGACAGATAAACATGAGTCTCTGATTGCAACGGCCAATGACAGCCTGGGTGGGCTTGATGCCGCACTAATCGCACACGGGTCTCTTCCTGAACAGCAAAAATGTGAGCAAGACATAACTCTTACCCTTCAGGAATTTGATACAAACGCACTCAGTGTCATCAGCCTGCTTACCCTGCTTGCGAACCGTTTTGAAAAACAACAACGTGGTGTAATCGCAACAATCAGCTCAGTTGCTGGAGACCGTGGCCGCCAGAGTAACTATATCTACGGTGCAGCCAAAGGTATGGTAAGTCTGTTCATGCAGGGCCTTCGTAACAGACTTCACAAGCACAATGTCAGTGTGGTCACGATAAAACCCGGCTTTGTTGATACACCGATGACTAAGGGCTTTGATAAATCAGGCTTCCTCTGGGCGCAGCCTGACAAAGTCGCGAGGGGCATTATCCGCTCGATGCAGAAGGGCAAAGGGGAGGTATACCTTCCAGGCTTCTGGCAACTGATCATGTTGATCATAAGATCTATTCCAGAAAGTATTTTCAAAAGATTATCACTATGACAGATAAACAGAATACCATCGCCTTCTTCGACTTTGATGGTACCTTAACGGAAGGAGATACTCTGCTTCCATTCCTGAAGTTTCTGGCAGGTAGTACAAGGTTTTATACCCAACTGCTGCTTACCAGCCCTATTCTTGCTGGATATGCGCTAGGCTTTGTTCGTAACGACATAGCAAAAGCGGCCCTTCTGAAGAGGGCATTTAAAAAACAGTCATACTCCTCCTTACAAGACTCCGGCACACTGTTCTGCCACACAAAACTCCCGACAATGCTACGCGAAAAAGGAATGCAGAAACTACGCTGGCACCAGCAACAAGGGCATACCTGTGTGCTGGTCAGTGCCTCACTCGATATTTATCTGTCTGAGTGGTCAAAGCTACAAGGGTTTGACCACCTTTTATGCACTCAGCTTCAGCCTGATTATTTTCAGGGAAAACATCAAAGTATTATCAGCCAAAATTGTTTTGGCGATGAAAAAGTTAGCCGAATCACAGCCTGGATGGGAGAGAACTGCCCAGATATAACTACCTACGCATATGGAGATAGCAATGGCGACACCGCGATGCTGAATCACGTCGATCATGGATATATTCTAAAGCCTGAAGGCTTCACTAAGGTTTAAAGTAAGGAATACCAACAGATGTTTTCTTTATCGAATAAGCGGCGCTGGTTCTCTTCAGCGCTAATGAAAAAGCAAGAAATAACAGCATACATATTAATAATTTCTGCTTTAATAGCAGCTTGTATTTATTCTATAAATGTAGGCTTTATCACTCGAGATTCATGGAAATACCTTGAGATTTCAGAATCTCTTTTAGATCATGGAAGTTGTACTATAGATGGTAGCTACTATGCAATGTTTCCTTGTGGATACCCCTTTTTAATAGCTATAATTTCTGCTATTTCTGGTTTTATTGATACGTTCACAGCAAGTAAGATTGCTAATCTTGGCTTAGTGTTCTGTAGCGCAATTTTAATACATAGAGCATCAAAAAATATATTACTTGCTTTCTTTATTATCGTTAACCCTCTGACACTCAAGATTTTTCACTTTACTGTTTCTGAGAATGCGTTACTTTTTTCTCTAGCTTTATCATACTATGCCATTGTCAAAATACACGAAGGGTATTCCTTCAAAAAATATGCAGCAGTCTTATCTATCGCTTTAATTATCGGAATTTCATCCCGATATGCTTTTGCCCCTCTCGCTTTTATTATATTCATAACCAGTTTTATCGTATACGGAAAAAACCTTGCGATAAGATCATTCCCAATATTCGCTGTATCTGGTATTTTTTTCCTGTCTTACCTTACTTTCAATCATTATAAACTCGGCTTCAGTACTGGAATGCCAAGAATAGATTCTCCAGAGTCAATATCATTTTTAATTTTATATTTTATATTATTCAATGGCCTTGCATTTGTTCTTTATTTCGGAGCTATTATTCCTGCCTGGTTTAGTGTTTTTCGAGAGTTTAAAGAAAAAGGGCTGTCACAGTTACACCTTAATGTTAGTCAAGTAAAAGAAAGCCCTATTTTTTTCTTTTTTGTACTAGGCTTGATATATCTGACCGTGTTGTTTTTTATAAGATTAAGAACACAATATGATCTCTATGATACAAGGACAATAGGCTATAGCCTTGTGTTTATATACTCATCGGTATTATGCTTTATATTTGACAGGTATAAAATCAATATGTCTAGCAAAAAGCTAGCATTAATAACAGGCTTATCTCTTTTTATTTCACAGCCATTCGATTACTTCCGTAGCATTTCAGGCACTCAGACTTATATTGATTTCAGCCAGATGAAAGAAAACTATAAACCAGCAAACCTTTCAGAGGAAATAGAGACGGTGGTCTATTTATCAGTTCCAGAGCCATCAATTGGAATTCCCTCAAGCCCAATACTATATTACAAGGGGAAAAACTCTATAATGGTAGATAGAGCACCGTACTATTTACCAGAGACTCCTGAAAGTCTGAAACAGAAAATTTCACTCTATAACGGTAGCTGTGTTTATGACTTTTCAAGCTTTAATAACATAAAAGAGCTTGAAGCATACTTGAATCGGACACACCGCTCCGATATTGATTTCAGTTCAGGGCTGATCCCCTCAATTATATCCAGGCCAATGTTTGACGAAAATATAAAACAGCATATATATCAGCGGTTTTCACCAGGTTCTTTAGTACCCTGTAATAAAGCAGGAAATGCCTAATTGTAAATGCGATACTGCACCCTCCGGGTGCAGTATCATAATAGATCGCAAATTCAGCTACGAAGTGTAACACTCCTGATCTCAAGCAGTGTTCAGATAGTCATTAAATACTATCTGCGGCTGCTTGTACTCAAAGAATTTTCGAGGTCTCAGGTTAAGCCGCTGCTGGGCCTGTGCCAGCTGCTCACTCATCACAGGGCGCAGATCACAACCCTTCGACACATACTGGCGTAATAAGCTATTAAAAGCCAGTGCTCCCAAGCTGCGTAAACGACGCCTTTAGTGCCTGCTGTGACACTCTCTGATGCTCTACAAATCCTGAGCAGTTGTCCGCTGTAATGCATCAGCATGTCAATGATGGCATCAGCAACCGCAGTGGCAGTTTTCGTTTCAACTTTCTGAACCAGGTACATACGGCTCTTGCGCTCTGCAAGGCTGACAGATCCCATCCAGTACCAGCAGTCTGAGATAGGTCAATTGTTGCAAGTGGCGCTCAAGCCAGTTTTCCTGGCATGCACGCAGCAGCGTAGTGAACAGCTTGTCGAGGCTGAGGAACATGATGCGATGACCGGCTTCGGTGGTTTTTACCGCCAGCGCGATGGCCAAGTGCGTTTAGTCAACACCAGATGGCCCCAGCAGTACCACGTTTTCACAACACTCGATAAAGCCCAGCCCCGCCAGATCCCGTACGATTTTATGATCGATACTCGGCTGGAAACTTAAGTCGGACGTTTCCAGTGTTTTGATCCATGGCAGGCGGGCCTGTTTCAGGCAGCTTTCGAAACCCTTCTGATGGCGGCCATTCCACTCTTCCGCCAGGAGCGGCTCCAGGAACTCCTGGTAGTTCAGTTCCTGTTTTGCTGGCATGTTCACAGAGGCTGTCCAGCACCTGCGGCAGGTGTTCCATTTTCAGCTGTTCGAACAGCGCCTCGCTACCATCCCTCACTGGCAGCGTGCAGGATATACCGTGCCAACAACTGGCCGCTGATATCGTAAACGCTCATTTCACCGCTCAGGCTGATACGGGGGCGTTGTGGACGGCAGGTGCGGGGCGTAAAGCCATCATGAGCTGCCAGTTGCAGGAAGCCTTCATTGAATACCGCGGCACTACGTGCCTGGTGGCTCAGCACCGCCACTTTCTGGTTATGCACCAGTACGGTTCTCAGCACGCCACCGAAGTGGTGGAAGCTTTCGACTCATGACTGGTCGTAGCACCCGCTTGGTTCGCACCAGAGTACGGCCTCCGGTATAGCCCTGTTCCCGCAACATCTGGTAGATCACCTCGGCATTCCAGACGTTCTGCTCCAGCTGCTGATCGATGATGGGGCTTTGAACGGGTCCAGCTTGCCCGGCCAGGTGAGTTTATACGTTGCCTGGTGCAGGGCGCAGGCAAGGGAGAACGCCCAGTGACCCATAAGGTCGCTTACCGCTGTAATCATTCAGCTATTGATCGCGTGATCTCACATACTTTTGTCAGTGCCCTGAACCGATGGAAGTCCAGCACTACGTGGTTCGACAGGTGCGATTTGACCATTCAATATAAGCATGTTGCGTTGGTTTACCCGGCTCAATGAAGCCCAGCACTTATGCCCACTCCGCCAGCACGATTGCGATGAACTCGGGGCTGTTATCAACACGGATAGCTGACGGTAATCCACCCAATGCCACGACTCGCTCAAACGTGCGGATTACACGTGCAGCAGAGAGGTAAGGTCGATCTCAACTGATAACGCCTAACGGTTGAAATCGTCTACGATATTAAACGTCCTGAGGCACCTGCCGTAGATCAGAGCATCATGTATGAAATCCATTGACCAGCACTGATTGATACCTTCGGGCACTGAAAGCGGCTGCGGATTGCGGTTTGGTAGCCGCTTTTTGCCTCTGCGTTTCAAGTTAGGCTTTATCAACTTGTATACCCGATAAACCCGTTTGTGGTTCCACGACAAACCGTGCGCTAGTAACTTCCGGAACAATTTCCTGAAGCTTCGGCAAACTACTTCTGCGAGATCAGCTCGTCACGTGATGTATCAGGCTGGTAGTAGTAAACTGACCGCTGAAGACCGATGGCTCGACACGCTTGCCGAGTACTGAACTGGTGAACATTGAGCAGGTAGTTCTCCAGTTATTTTCTTTCAGTAGTGCTTATAGCTTTTTTCGATGACGTCTTTCAGAGCGTAGTTTTCCAGGCTCAGATCAGCAAACATCTGAGTCAGTCGCCGGTTCTCATACCCAGGTTCTTTCAATCGCTTGATATCCGACGCTTCCATGCCTCCGTACTTTGATTTCCAGTTATAGTAGGTGGCGTCAGAAATACTATGTTCACGACGGACATCCTTGACAGTTCGTCCTGCTTCGACTGACTTCAGAATCTGTACGATCTATGATTCTGAGAAACCCCATGTGCGCACGTGTTGTTCTCCTTTGCACGGTTGCAGTATCCTGGGGAACTCCAGTTAACGCGGGTCTGGTTTTAGGGGAGGGTTACAAGACGTTCTTTCTTGAGTCGCTCAAAGGACAACGCGGATTACCTGGACCAGCGTGTAAGCTCGGTGGTGTCGGACGTACTCGCGGTTATAGTCCCGATTACATACCCGCTCTGATTGTCCGGGATCACCACCAGAAAACTGCCGATTTAATATTAGAAAAAGTGGAGGCAAAGCACATCGAACGAGCCCTGAAACCGCTTATCGATCCTGAATCAGTGCTCTGCACTGACGGGGCATCTGTGCACGCCGCCTTTGCGCGAAAATATGAAATCCAGCATGAGGCCATCCGCGCACGGGGCCCTCGTGTCGCTTTATCACAGCCGTCTGAAGAACTGGATGGCGCGGTTTCATGGAGTAACAACCAAATATCTGAAGAACTACCTGGGATGATGGCAGATGCTGGAGCGTTATTCTACGGACTTAACTGCTGAACTATGTCTGCTGAAAGCTGTTGAGCGATATCCACAACAACTAACTCAGGCATAGCCATTAGAAATGCTACCACCAGTGTCTCGAATGCCAGCTCTTAGTTAGTATCTACAACTAATAGTTAGTATCTACAACTAAGTATGAAGAGTTCTTAATAAAGATTAATGAATATTAATCTACAAAATAGCTAACGAAAAAACCCCCGGCACAGTGTGCTGGGGGTCTCTCGGTATTAGATGCCTGGCGATGCCCTACTCTCACATGGGGAAACCCCACACTACCATCGGCGAGGCTGCGTTTCACTACTGAGTTCGGGATGGGATCAGGTGGTTCCACAGCTCTATGGTCGCCAGGCGAAACTGGTTAACA
>JAOXSF010000146.1 GCA_025800125.1 Marinobacterium sp. | reverse complement strand
CTGCAACAACTGGTCATGTAACGCTTTTAAATCTTCTTCTTCATTATCTCGATAGTCCTGTTGCCAGGCTACCATGTCTGCCTGCATAGAGCGTACATTATCCCCCAAGTTCTCCATCCCCGTAAGCAGACTATGTAATGTGTCAGCGTTAGTTTGCATCGCTTTTTGAGTCTCAAGCACAACAGCAGATAAATTTTTAATTTCCTGTTGCTGCGCGTCAAACTTACACTGTACATCCATAGCTACTTGTTCATACCCCTTGCCCACATTTTCCACACTTGCAGATTTAAAAACATTGAGTTGCTCCGTGAGCTTGGCCAACTGCGCGGATATGTCTCGAACTTGCGCCTGGGTTTCATCACTCTTGCGGAGGGCATCTGCACGGTATACATCCAATTGTGCCTGGATGTCCCTCCGCGCGCCTTCAACTGCGGTGCGCATTGTGATCTCCGCGGTCGCAGCGGTGCTCGACGCAGCCGCTTTAATATCCTGTTCCAGTCGCGCGGTTACATCCGCAGCGACGTGCGACGCGCGCGCATCCGAGTATTCAGCGACCCTCGCCACCTTTGCATCTACGTCCGCCGCCACACGCGCTGCATTTATTTCGCTTTCTGCCGCCAATGTGGCTATGCGGCTTTCAATATCGCTGCGCACGGACCTGGCTTCGGCCGAAGTGGCCTCCACCAGTTCACGTACGTGGCGCGTTTCTTCAGCGACGTGTCCAACCCCAGAGACAGCCGTAGCCGCCGACTGAGCGGCCAGCTGCGCGCGACGCTGCGCAACCGACACGCCCAATGGGGAAGGAGACCTGCGCGGACGCGGTGACGCCGAACGAGAGCGTCCCACCGATGAGCGAAACTTAAACGCGGTATTTGGGGCTGGCTGTCCCCCGGTCTGTGACAGAAATGGCTGACGCCGACCAATATGGACCGACGATGCCGTGTCTTCAAACGCATCGACAACCCCAAATTGGGAGCTGCCGTGCGGCAAGTCCTGCGACCGGGTTTCAGACGGGGAGTGGCTTGGCGAT
>JAOXSF010000151.1 GCA_025800125.1 Marinobacterium sp. | reverse complement strand
GAGGCTGTGTAAAAACAGCGTTAACTGAGCGGTTTTGATTATCAAGAGCCCTGCGTTAGCGGGGCTCTTTGCTTTTCAAGTGATCAATTAATCATTATGCCCGCACCTGAAGCAGTCCGAGCAATCGCTCCACCCCTATATGGTTCATCAAGCGCGTCAGGTTATAAGCCAGCACGCTTAACCCCACTTCTGCATCCGCTCCGTTTTTTCCCCAACAACTGAAGCGTCGCAACCCCATCATCTGTTTTATATGCCCGAAGGGGCGCTCTACCGTCGCTGCTCGTGTTTTCATTAAGCCGGGATCATCATCTATCCGTTTCTGACTCCGCTCTAATGCATCTTCATAAAAGTGGCGACTGATCCAGCGCTGTTTGGCGCTTGTGCAGCGAGACTTCTGAGGACAGGTGTCGCAGCCAACGCGGGTATACTGATACAACTTCTTTGCTGTGTTTTTCGTCTTCTGCGTCAGTATCTGGCCTGCCGGACAGGCGTATTGATTCTTTTCTGCATCATAGCGGAAGTCGCTCTTCTGATAGTGATCCTTTTTCGGATTGCTGGAACGGTTAGTCGGTACATTCGGCGTGATATCTGACTCTTCACAGGCCGCTAATTGTTCACCATTGGAGTAGCCTGCATCGGCGAGTACCTCCAATGCCTTTGCCTTCAGTTCCGTTTTAACGGCTTTGGCCATAGGCTCCAGTTGGCGGTTATCTGAGCCCTGATCGGTGATGTCGTAATGCACGATCAGTCCCGTGTTTGTTTCAACCGCTGTCTGGATATTATAACCGACCACGATTCCGTCCCGGCCTGAACGCATACGCCGGGCTTCAGGCTCTGTCTCACAGCAGTGCTTTGCTCCGGTATCCGTCATTTCCTGAGCGCGCGCGTTCAGCGTGGCCTGTCTATTCTGCAGCTGCTTTAACGCTTTCTGGATATCTCCCCGGTTTTGTGTGTCGTCCTGTTCTGAGGCTTTAAGCTGTTTAAGATAATCGTCGATGCGATGCTCAAGATGGCGTTGAAGTTTACTCAGTTGCTCGGATTTATAGGTTTTATCCATACTCGCAGCGGCTTTAAACTTGCTGCCATCAATGGCTACAATGCGGCCATCGAGCAAATCTGCCTCCCGGCAAAAACGGATAAAGGCACGGCAGGCTTGCCTTATCGCATGACTGTTCTTCTGCCGGAAGTTGGCCAGTGTTTTAAAGTCCGGCGCCAGGCGTTTCAGCAGCCAGACCACTTCCAGGTTGCGATGGCATTCTTTTTCAAGTCGGCGGGTACTGCGCAGTTGATTGAGGTAACCGTACAGATAGAGCTTGAGCAGATCACCGGGATGGTAGGGCTTACGACCTGTCGTTTTGGTCTGGGCATGGGTAAAGCCCAGTGTCGCCATATCGAGCTGATCAACGTAGGCATCAATAATGCGCACGGGATTATCAACACTGACATAGTCATCCAGACTTTCAGGGAACAGCGTACTTTGCTGTCGGGACTCACCTTGTATATGACGCATAAAAAATACCCGCATAAATGTATGCGGGTATTTTTACCGATTAAGGAGTGTTTTTACACAGCCTC
>JAOXSF010000142.1 GCA_025800125.1 Marinobacterium sp. | reverse complement strand
AATAGCGGCATAAGCCCCATGCAGCTGCATCTGACCATAAGGTGAAACCGGGCCACTAAACGGCCCTGCAATACCAATTTTCAACGTCTCTTTAACGTTTGCCGGGCTTGTCGTTGCTATTGGCCCTGCCGTTGCGGTTAGTACCGTTACCGCCGATAACGCGGTAATGGAGAGCGCCAGTATTGAAGCAGCATATTTTTTCTTCAGCATGCGGGTAAGCTCCTGAATGGACCCTGTAGGTCAGCAAAGAATATTTCAGGATAGCCGGATAAGGCCTCCTGTACTGTACCCGGCTTGTGGCCAGGGACATACATTTCTGGCGCTATTTTAACAGTAAGCAGCGCCAACCAAAGAAATATTTTTTACAAAAATACACCCAAAAAGTAAAAATATTGACAAAAACAAAGGCAAGACAAAAAAATATAACCGGGCCAGCAGGCGCTGGCCCGAAGGGAGCGTTATTCGATTTCGATCCAGATAGTTTTCAGCTCAGAGTATTCTTCCAGAGAGTGAATAGATTTATCACGGCCATTACCAGACTGTTTGACACCACCAAACGGCACAGTCATGTCACCACCGCCATAGTTGTTGATAAAGACCTGTCCTGACTCCAGCTTACGCGCCGCTTTCAACGCTTTATTGATATTGCTGGTCCAGACCGCTGCTGCCAGGCCGTAATCGGTATCGTTGGCAATTTCAATCGCTTCTTCCAGACTATCAAAACTAATAACTGCCAATACCGGGCCAAAGATCTCTTCACGGGCGATGGTCATCTCTGGTGTTACATTGTCAAATACTGTTGGCCCCACAAAGCAACCACCAGCAACCGTATCCAGCTGCTCACCGCCGTAACGTAGACGTGCACCTTCATCACACCCCTTACCGATATAACCAAGCACACGTTGCAATTGTGGCTGATCAACAATAGCACCCATCCGGCTACTGGGCTCCAGCGGGTTACCTGGCATAAACTTTTCGGCTCGCGCCATCACTTTCTCAACAAACTCATCCCGAATGCTGTTTTCTACCAGCAAACGCGAAGCAGCAATGCACACTTCCCCCTGGTTATAGAAAATTGCTGACGCTGCGGCGGCGGCCACTTTGTCCAGGTTTTCTACATCGGCGCAAACAATGTTAGGGCTTTTACCACCACACTCCATAAATGTGCGTTTCATATTTGACTGGCCTGCATACTGAATCAGCTGCTTACCTACAGCAGTGGAGCCTGTAAACGCGATGACATTGACATCCATATGCAGTGCCAGCGCCTGGCCCACGGTATGACCAAAGCCAGGCAGCACCTGGAAAATACCATCAGGCACACCCGCTTCTTTTGCCAGCTGTGCTAATCTGATTGCTGTCAGGGGAGATTTTTCCGATGGCTTCAGAATCACAGCATTCCCCGCCGCCAGTGCCGGGCCAATTTTCCAGCTTGCCATCATCAGTGGGAAGTTCCAGGGAACGATTGCAGCAACGACCCCCAGGGGTTCACGTACCACCAGTCCCAGATGGTTGTTCGCTGTTGGGGCTACTTCACCGTATACCTTATCAATCGCTTCAGCATTCCAGCGGATGCAGTTAGCGGATGCAGGAATATCAACATACAGGCTGTCACTGATACCTTTGCCCATATCCAGTGTTTCCAGCAATGCCAACTCTTCCCGATGGCTGGAGATCAACTGTGCCAGTTTCAACAGCACCTTTTTCCGAAAGCCCGGATTCGCCCAGTTTTCACTTTGACGAAATGCCTCCCGTGCAATCCTGACGGCATTATCCGCATCAACCTGGTCACAACTAGCAACCGATACCAGCACCTGGCCATTAGCCGGATTGATACAATCAAAGACTTCACCACTGACTGCATCGCAATATTCACCACCAATAAACGCCTGTCCGTTGAAGGTCAATGCTTCTGCACGCTGCTGCCAGTCAGCTGCTGTCAAAGTATTCGCCATAGTACACTCCCTGAGAGTTAATTGAGGCCGGGCTCCAACACCCCGCCTGGTGCCGTTATATTAGCTTGTCAGGCTGCCAGATACAGCCCCTACAGGATAAGTGAATGTTTTTTATAATGAACAAAAAGAATAAAAAATAAAAAAATCAGAGATTAAAGTTCAAATTATCAAACGCCTGGAGCAAAGCCTGTGCGAAACTTTGAAGGCGGCGGACGAGGCTCACCGCAACGCAACCCATAGCGAGAGTGCAGCAGAAACCCGATACGACACGCTGGGGCTTGAAAATGCCTATCTGGCCCACGGCCAGTCTATGCGCGCCAGCACATTGCAGCACGACCTTAGCAACTGGCACCAATGGCAATTACCAGACTTTGACATGGGTACTGCGATTGCCAAAGGCGCGTTGATACAACTCACGACCCTAAATATGCCGATCACAACACGATGGTTTTTGCTCAGCCCATGGCAAGGAGGGTTACAATTCAAATTCCATACATGCTCACTACCGGTAATAACGCAGAACAGCGAAGCAATAACCACAATAACCACACAGGAAGTACTCATCACACTTGTCAGTCCTGATACACCCGTTGGCCAGCGCCTGACCGGTGCTTTTTTGGAAGATGAGATAACACTCCCTGATGGCAATCACTACGTCATCAGCGCATTATATTAAGCAACTCGCTGTATCATGCTGATAAACCCGTTCCACTGATTGTCTGCTCCATCTCAGGAAGAGGATGTACGATGGCAAAACAACAGAAAAAAGATGAAGCCCAACTGGTAAAAGAAGCACTGCGTATCGGTGCAATCTATGCTAAATCCCGCGGAGTTGGTGAGTTTGAGAGCACAGACTCCGCCAACGCTAAGGTTGAGTATCTGTATCGTTTACTGGTACATGACGGCCTGGTAACCGCATTGGCAAAAGATCAGGAAAATCTACCGCGTATGAAACATAAACTTGCCCTATGGATTGAACGTCAGCTTCCCGAAGGTCATCCGCTACGTAACTGACTTCCAGACAATGGCCATCAAAACGCTATATCAACCATAGAGCTGCCCCAATCACGACAACAGCTCAATCGAAAATTGAAAGATCCAGCGGTTGTGGCTCACCCAGCCAGATCGCTGCGTCTTTATGATCGCGCAGTTCATCACCGGTCAGTGGATGGATAAATACTATCAACTGCTGTCGGTTTAGTGCCAACCAGGCGATCAGATCACCTGCCTCAACCCGCTCAAAAGACAGCTGACAGCTCCACATAGGATGCGGCCCAACAGGACGACGGTGCATTCGGCCTACTTGAACATGGAAGCGTTGTGTCGTTGCACCGATAAGGCTTTCTGCCTGCTTTTCACTATGCTGATCAAAATAGACATGGGCATGAAAACCCCGAATGTGTGCAACTTCAATGGTGCTGTTTACAGACATGGACAAAGAACCCTTTAACTACCTGGCAACACGATATACTACTTAGTAACACGATATTCTAATGGCGCTATATTCGTGTGCAATTTAGCAGCAGGAGATGAAACATAGCTGAAGAAAACGAGGGCTAGATGCCCCCGTTTGTATAACCCGTCACAAGTGACAACGTGTATATCAGTAACTGTAGCGTAAACGGGCATAGAGATTGGAGGCATCTTCAAACTGGCCAAAGAAGGTATGCTGCTCTTCACCGCCAAAAATATTACCACCTACTGTCACTGACCAGGCATCATCTAACCGATAACGCACCGATGGACGCAAGTAATAATCTTCATCTGTTGGCGACCAGAAGCTGAACCAGTTTAATGTCAGGTTATTTTGCATGAGCCGGTAACTGAGCCGCAACGTCATCACCTGTCGGTACTCATCAGGCCGGTAAGGTGAGTGGCCATCAGTACGACGCAATTCGTCATAGTCCTGAGTCCATTCAAGGTAGTACTGCACCCCCATGGTCAGATCAGAAACCAATTCCTGCTCATAACCCATCAATGCACGGAACTGATCATTAGCCCGTAACGGATCATCGCCATTGCTATCTTTGCCTTCGTACCAGGCAACCTCAGCATGCGCAATACCCGCAGCCAGATTGCCACGCACACTGGCCCCCAGAGCAGTCAGACGGTCAAAGTTACCACGCATATCAGGCGTCATGGATACTGGCCGTTTCCAGAACCCCTGATAACCATACAGTGCCCATTCAGTACTACCCTGACGACCAAACAGGCGAGCTGCAAACTCACCATTTTCAAACTTCTGATCGGGCTCTTCCGGTACAAAATACCCCGACGGTGCCGCAACATTGGTGCCAACCATGGGGGAAAAGTAAGAGAAGCGCTCGCCATCAATGAAACGGTCATGGGTAAATTTCGGAGTCCAGACCAGATCGAGATTAACCCCATTATCACCACCTGACCCTCCCAGATTCAAACCATAGTAACTGGCCTTTATGGAAGCAGAAGGCGCTTTAAGGTAGGAGTCCTCTCGCCCGGAGAAAAATGACACCCAATCTTTGGCAAACAGATCATTCAGAAATAGCAGATCCCCGGTTCCCCACGTCAGTACCTGCTGACCGACACGCATATCAATATTATCGCTCACACTGAAAGCAAACATCGCTTCACGCAGATCACCCTGCAAGCCATGTTCGACACCATCCGCAAAAATATCACCTTTCAGCGTAAAATGTGTGTCATCAAAATAGCGACCATACTCAAGCCGAGCTCTGGCTTCTGCTAACGTCAGGTTTTCATCCAGAACAGGGTCATTATGCAAACGCCCACCCACTCCCAGTTCATAAAACCCCTGCAAGGCAGCTCCCGCAGATTCAGTCTGGTCATCACCCCAGCTGTCATCACCCCAGCTCTCGTCTTCTTCTGCCCAGTTATCGGCTTGTACCAATCCGCCCGCCAGAACAGAGCCAGGTATAACCCCGGCTCCGCCAGCTAACAAAACCCCCAGGGCCAGCGCATACCAGCGCTGCCCAGGGCGTACCGATTTGATAGTGCTCATGGCTCAACCCTCATGACTCAGGTCTGCGTAGCCACTCACGGGGAGGCTTACGTAACGAGCGCTCAGTAAATACGGCAGCATCCATCCCCAGATCGTAACGGATAAAACGGAACTGCATAGTCGTTGAGCCACCACTACGTAGATCGCTAACGCGGGATTGTGTCACCGTCGGGAACCCGGACACATCAGCCACCTTAAGCACTTCCACCTTACGGTAAACCTTACCCGCTTCATCCTGATACTCGATGGTCATCGGCAACAAGGTCTGTTTATCAATCCAGACCTTATAGCTTTTGAACTCCACTGACACTGGATCTTGAGGTGTTGCCGCAATCACATAATGCTGATCGGTTGTCTCAACAAGCCTGTGATTATCTTCTTGCAGGTTACGCCCGGATACATCTTCATAGAAATAATGAGAACCAACAAAACTGGTTCGTTTGTCACCGGCAGAAATACGTTTTACCAGATCAAGCCCAGGCAGATAAAGCCAACGATCATCTTCTGCCTGGGTGTGCTTTGCTACCATAAAAACCGTGTTGCGAACATCAGCAGGACGACTGAATGCAACGAGGAAGTCCTGATCACCACCATCTTCGCGATCACGACGCAGAATGGTGAACTGACGCACCTGCTCACGCCCCTGTGCATCACGAATCAGCATACGGGCTTCAGAACGGCCATCATTCCCACGATAGTAAGATGCCAGATTAGCCTGGCTGACTATCGCCTGTGCATCCGTCAGATCAGCCGCTTGACCAACGGGCGTAATAGCTAACAGCGCTGCCACTATAGCCCCACGACAAAACCGCTGGGTAATCGTTGACGAGATAAACTCAGGCATTCTGAACCTCCTTTTCTGTTGCAGATGAGTTCACGGTAGATGCTGATACCCCAAAGAGCGCATCTTTATTGCGGATACGATCCATCACTGCTGGCAGCAAAATAATAGTGACAACGGCGGAAACCGCCATGATGGTGGCAAGGAAGAAGCCAACCGTGATGTAGGGCACCAGCGGTGCTACTAATAGCGGCGTAAAACCAACCGCAACTACCACAGCATTGCGGCTGATGGCACGTGATGGCCCCTGGTAAACCTCCGCAATGGTTGCTGGCCAGTTACCTGTTTCTCGATAAATCGCGCGAGTGCGCTCCAGAAAATGAATAGCAAAGTCAACCGACAGACCCAGTGTCAACGCAGACAGTACAGCGATTGGCATATCGTAATCTTTACCAATAATCCCTATAACACCATAGATAAACAGAATGGTGACGGTCAGTGGCAACATCGACAACAGACCAATTTTCACAGAACGGAACAGCAACACCATCATAATCAGTACGGTAAAGAAAGCGCTGGTCAGGCTGTTCAGCATGCCGTTGACCATCTGTTCCTGCCAGACCACATTGATGTAAGTCAGGCCTGCCCAATTTGCTTCCACTCCCTGCGGTAGAGGGTTTGCAGTAATATACTGATCTACCAGTTCAATGACTTTACTCATATCCTGGTTATCACCACTGCGAAGCTGAATCCAAAGTGTGGTTGCACGGTAATCAGGGGTCACCATATGCCAGAGGTCATCTGGACGGTGGGAACCCTGGAAGCTCAGAATAGTCTGCGCAGCAGCTGTCGCGGTCGGTGGCAGACGGTACTGATCATCACTACCGCCATTGAGTTCGCGGTAAACCGTTTTTAACAGTGAAGTCAGTCCATTCGACTTACCCACATAATCGGAATCGTTAAGATGTGCCTGCAGCTGTTCCAGATAGGTCAGTGCATCAGGTGTCAGAAAATACTTGGAACTCGTTTGCGCATTTTCCACAGTAGTCAGCATATCCAGCCAGTTCTGTTCCTGGTTGATATCACCGGACAGACTGGCTTCATCAAATGCGGTTGCCAGATTATTCAGATAGTTAACATAGCGCTCGTCAGCTGCCTCCTGACGAATTTCAGCTAATGATACAGTCAGGCCTGCTTTACTGGCCAATACATCAAGTTGTTGCTCCAACTGCTGTTTTTCAGCCTCTTGCATCGGCTTTTCCAGCACTAGGAAAGCATCATAGGTACCTGGAAAGTGTTCATTCATAACACGATCAGCCACCCGCAAGCGATGGTCTTCCTTAAACCAGCGTACCGGATTATCGTTAATCTGAATCTGGCTAACACCATATACAGACACTACAACCAGTGCTGTAAAAAACACCATCAGGCCTTTGGATTTTGCCAACGAGAAACGCCCTGTTTTAGCCAGCATACGCCCTAACAGGGTATTATCATCCCCTTCATCAATGCTGTGATCCTGCAATGCAGCCAGTCGCTTAGGTGACAAACTGACGATGTAGGCAGGTACCAACAAAATGGTCACGATAAAAGCCAGTAAAATGCCGAAAGCAACATGCAAACCAAAAATTTGTACT
Organism: Marinobacterium sp.; assembly: GCA_025800125.1. Lineage (GTDB taxonomy): Bacteria > Pseudomonadota > Gammaproteobacteria > Pseudomonadales > Balneatricaceae > Marinobacterium_C. Next base: position 54,746 of record JAOXSF010000142.1, on the reverse strand, counting down.
GGGGGAATCGGGGTAAAAGCCAGCGATGCAAAGCCAACCGCAGAGGTGACAGAGGTAAACAGCATCGGGGTGAACAGATGGCCAACGACTTCACGCAACGCTTCACGCGGATCTTCGCCCGGCTTATAGCGGTCAGCAAATTCAGACAGTATATGTACTGAGTCTACAACAGCAATTGGCATCAGGAAGATCGGTATCATGGAGCTCATGATGTGTACAGTGTAGCCCTGACCAATCAGCAAGCCCATAGTAATAATCACTGACGCCATTGCGACAATCATTGCCGCACTGACCAGCAGCATCGAGCGGAAAAATACCCACATCAGAATAAAGATCATCAGCCCTGCCAATGGCGCTGATACGGCCATTTGCAAAAACATCTCTACCCCGAAGGTATCTTCGGCAACCGGTAAACCAGCCATATAGTACTGATCCGGGTTATTCAGCGTAGCAACAACCGCCTGAATTTCCTGCGACAACCGATAACTTTCTGACTTGCTGACAATCGGTACATAGACTGCCGTTGCTTTGCCATCACCTGACACCAGGGTGTTGTTCAGCAAAGGCAAACGTTCAACCGCTGTGCGGATTGCATCAGCTTGCTGCTGGGTTTGCGGGGCCGTTTTCATCATCCACTCAAAGCGGATGGTACCGGGCCCTTCCTGGCTGATGTTATCAACACGGTCCAGCGCCATCAGATCCTGCTGTACGACACCGTCCATCTGACCGATGGCTTGAGAAAGTGTGTGCAAGTCGGTCAGCGTTTGTGGGTTATATACCCCCTCTTCATTGACGATGCCCACCACAATCATATCGTAGAGAGAGAAACGCTCTTTTACCTGATCATGGTAAACCCGGTCAGTCTGATCGTGTGGCAACATATTTTCCGGGTCAGTATCGACCTTGATGGATGGTATCTGTAGTGCAGCCAGCACACAGAGCGCCAACAGCATATAAAACACCCATCGGGGCCGGTCGATAGAGAATGCAATCAACCGATCTCGCAGCATCAGATGACTCCTTTATTAAAGTTAGATTAATGGACAACCTTCGCAGAGACCGGCGCAGATCAACATCATCGTGTTCAGGCCTGCTATCCTCAGCGGGACAGGTTGTTAATCAAACAATATTAAATTAGGGGAGACTAATATTACAACCGAGTATATTAGTAAATTGAGATTAAATATCCGATGCTTTACACTTCGCTCGTCAAGAAGCATTCTCACTTAGACCATAGCCTGATTGATTATTTTTCTTGACCGGCCGTAACAGAAATATCTGTCCAGCAGAAGACAGAGTTTCATCCATACTGAATAACAACAGACTCAGGCTCAAAAACCTGAGCGCTACCCACTCATGGAGTGCAACATTGAACGACGTGCAAGCAACAACCGAGACAAACACTATGGATGTGGAAACGCTGGAGATGATGCGTGAAAACGCAGGTCGAGCAGCAAAGTTGATGAAGGCGCTAGGGAATGAAAGTCGATTACTGATTTTATGCCATCTGGACGGGAAGGAACTCTCCGTTTCAGCACTGAACCGCTGTCTGGATCTGAGCCAGTCCGCGCTATCACAGCATCTGGCAGTATTGCGAAAAGATGGCCTGGTCAAAACCCGCCGCGAATCCCAGACCATTTATTACTCACTGGAAGGGGATACTGCCAAACGCATTATTCATACGCTGCATGATATGTTCTGCCCTTCACTGTAATAACCAGGCGTCTGGTATCCCGCTATCCTGCAAGAATCAGTTCAGCAAAACACACAAAAGCCGGTGTATTAAACATCGGCTTTTGTATTGTTATGCCCCATCTCGAAGCAGCTATCAGTCTAAAACTGCCATCAGTTTCACATAGCAATGAGTCTTGAACAGTCATCAATCACTGACTGGCTCACGCATGGTCACAAACTCTTCTGCAGCTGTTGGGTGAATACCAATAGTAGCGTCAAATACAGCCTTGGTAGCCCCCGCTTTTAACGCCACACCAATACCCTGAATAATTTCACCCGCATCAGCACCCACCATGTGTACACCCAGCACACGATCACTATCACGATCAACAATCATTTTCATAAACGTGCGCTCCTCGCTACCACTCAGGGTATGCTTCATTGCACGGAACTCTGATTTATAGATGTCGATATTCGCATGCTGTTCACGGGCCTGCTCTTCTGTCAGACCAACCGTACCAATATTTGGCTGACAGAAAACCGCTGTCGGTATCAGATTGTAATCAACCTTCTGGTTCTGGTTACCGTACAGATTACGTACCAGTACCATCCCTTCTGCCAATGCAACAGGAGTCAATTGCACCCGGTCAATCACATCACCAATGGCATAAACAGAGGGTATACTGGTCTGGAACTGATCATTGACTACGATAGCGCCATTTTTTCCCTGCTCAACACCTGCCTGCTCCAGACCAAGATTAGCAACATTCGGCACCCGACCTGTAGCGTACATGATGCAGTCCGCCTCCAGCGTGCTACCATCCGTGAGGAAAGCGGTCAAAGTGCCATCTTCCGCTTTCTCTATTTTTTCTATGTTTGTATTGAAGCGAAGATCAACATGTTTTTTAGCTACTTCTTTCGCGGTGTATTCACGTATTTCGTTATCAAAGCCTCGTAAAAACATATCACCACGATAAATCAGACTGGTTTGTGCGCCCAACCCCGCAAAAATACCCGCAAATTCAACAGCGATGTAGCCACCACCTACAACCAGCGCACGCTTTGGAAATTCATCCAGATAGAACACCTCATTAGAACTGATGACATGCTCATTACCTGGAAAAGCAGGGATATTTGGCCAACCACCAACAGCAACCAGAATGCGCTCAGCAGTATAGGTTTCATCTCCCACAGCCACTGTATGAGCATCAACCAGCGTGGCGCGACCATCAATCAAGGTACAACCAGCATTGTTGAGCATATTGCGGTAGATACCATTCAGGCGCTCAATTTCTCGAGTTTTGTTATCCCTCAGGGTTGGCCAGTCAAAGCTGACATCTCCACTGGTCAAACCAAAACCCGCCGCTTCTTCAAAGCTTTCAGCATAGTGAGAAGCATACACAAACAGCTTTTTGGGTACACAGCCCACATTGACACAGGTTCCACCCATATAGCGGTCTTCTGCAATCGCAACCCGCACCCCCATAGCAGCAGCCATACGTCCCGCACGTACACCACCAGAACCGGCACCGATTACAAACAGATCAAAGTCAAATTCAGCCACGCTTCGCTCCTGAACGTCTCTGGAAAGCCCCCTGTCAGGCTTTAAATATGAATAGGAAAACAGGTCGTAGCAGCAAGCCTGCAAGCTGGCTGATACGTTTTCTCCTTCAGTGCATAAAGGTACGCGCTGGAGCCCTGTTTGGCCAATAGAGTTCGGCAAATTTATTAATAGGCACAGACAATCACCCAACACATCAGCGCTCTAAGCACTTATGATACACTCGCTCGCTTTTTCACATTGGCATACCATCCATACAGGCGCTGGACGCAAGACCTACAGAGCGGACACACTGAGTATCGGGAGATTTTTATATGAGACTGATCTGTTTCAATGTCAACGGGCTACGCTCACGCCTGCACCAACTGGCAGCCGTCATCGACAAATACCAGCCGGATGTTATCGGCTTGCAGGAAACCAAAGTGGTAGACGAACAGTTTCCCGTTGCTGATATTGAAGCCCTGGGCTATCACGTTGAATATCACGGCCAGAAAGCTCACTACGGTGTCTGCCTGATATCGAAGCATCCGCCAATCACCGTGCAGAAAGGCTTTCTGACCGACGAGGAAGATGCCCAGCGCAGGATGATTATCGGCACATATAAGGCAGATAATGGCACAGCCTTTACCGTCATAAATGGCTATTTTCCACAGGGGGAGAATATTGCCCATGACACAAAGTTTCCTGCCAAGCGTCGCTTCTATGCAGACCTTCAATCCCACCTTCAGCAACACTGTGATGCAAGTGAACCGCTCATTGTCATGGGAGACCTGAATATCTCACCACAGGATTGCGATATAGGAATTGGTGAGCCTAACCGAAAACGCTGGTTGCGTGATGGTAAAGCAAGTTTTCAGCCTGAAGAACGTGAGTGGCTGGACACATTACTGAACTGGGGGCTCAAAGACACCTTCCGGGAACTGCACCCAGACAACAATGACACCTTCAGCTGGTTTGATTACCGTTCCCGTGGTTTCAATCGTGAACCTAAACGCGGCCTGCGTATTGACGCCATTCTGGTAACAGAAAGTCTTATGGAGAAGTGCATGGAAGCTGGAGTTGATTACGAGATCAGAGGCATGGAAAAACCCTCTGACCATGCGCCAATTTACGCAACATTCACCCTGTAGCAGACACCTGATGGTAAAGGCGTAGCCCGTAGAATCCTTGCTTGTAAAAACATGGCCCGTAAAAACCTGCCTGTAAAAACAATAGACCCCGTGAACCACGGGGTCTGAACAAGTAAACGATGGCGTAAACTTCTTTAAAGCATCAACAATGAATAACGCTCTGTATGCCAGCCTTAACGAACAACCAGCACATCGCAGGGCAGATCATCCATAATGCGTGTCACCATATCGTTGCTAAGCAAGCGATCAAAAACACCATGCTCTGCATGTCCCATAACCAGTAAATCCAGCTGATTCTCCTCAGCGTAACGCGGCAACATCTGATGCGCTTCCCCATTAAGATAATGGATCGGGGTGTCAGAACCCAGAGAGCTCTCTTTCACCAAAGCGTCTACGACATTGTGATGCTCTTCGCTTACATTAGCTTTCAGCGCTTCATAGTCAGTCACAACATGCTCATCAAAAATAGCGGCATGAGGCAATGTATGAATACAATGCAGTACACGCGGTGTTGCTTTCAAAGGTGCACTAACAGCAGCCAGCGCTTCTAACACATGACGATCCAACAGATGGGGTTGCTGATCTTCATGAAACGGGTCCAGACCCGCCGCTATCATTGGCGGCGTATTCCACTCTCGTTTCTGCATCAACAACAGAGGGATACGACACTGTCGAGCCAGCTCTGCTTCCATTTCACCGAAGACACGCTCAAACAGACTGTGCTCAGGCAATTCCGTTACAACCAGGTCAGCATCAAAACGTTCAGCCTTCTGCAAAATGCCTTCAACTACATTTTCCTGCCAAAGCGCATCAACACCTACGTCAATACCAGCCAGTATCAGCGGAGAGGTAAACTTTTCTAATCGAGCTTCGCACTGACGGATGTAGCTGTGTTCTGCCTGCTCTTCTCCTTTGCTATCAAACATGTGGTTCTGCTTCAACGCACGACTATAGCCACAGGTAAACAATTCCACCTGTGCTCCAAAACTGGTGGCCAGTGGTACCAGACGCGAAACCAGCCAGTTTTTATCAGAATCTGATTGTGGGTCAAGGTGTACCAGTATGCGTTTGAACATCCATTCACTCCTGCAACATAAGGGCTGAGAAACACTTTGAAAATAGCATGTTACAGAAATGATATACCACCCCCAACGGCCAACAGGGCATACACAACGCAGTAGAAAGACTGGAAAATCCATATATTAAACATTAGGAATTTAAAATATAATGGTGATCAGATTGTTTGACTAAGACTGAGGTATCTGTTTATGACTCTTAATGCTGCACTGCGCCTGATGGCAGGCACTGTTATTCTGGCCAGCCTGGCGCTGGGTTACACCTACTCGGAAAACTGGTACTACTTGACCGGTTTCGTCGGCCTGAACATGCTGCAATCCGCTTTCACGGGCTGGTGTCCTGCCGTTACCATTTTCAAAATGATTGGTTTGAAAGCTGAGCAATGTTCTGTCGACGGCATGACCGTAAATCAGGGTGTGCATATGATCGCAGGTATCCTGATTCTAGGCACAACTAGCGCCGTGGTATTGATGGATATGCCACAGGAAATTCTATTTGCAACAGCAGTGATTGGCGCCAGTCTGCTGCAGTCTGCTTTCAGTGGCTGGTGTCTGGCATTTACTATATCTCGCCTGATTGGCTTTAAAGACACAACAGCAGCCAGCTGATACAGTTTGCAGTCATACTGTGAGGGGTAGCCTTATCGCCCCTCTTTTCGCGGCCTGTACTTTTATCGGCTTTGTACTCAGGCCTACACAAATACGTAATACAACACAATCAAGACCTTCGGCGTACTATAAAATACCTTCCTCTCACCATTAGTGGTATCTTTAGGGGCTTGTCATCCCTTTTTTGTACTGAAGGTGCTTTTTTGGTTGCTCGACTTTTCTGGCTGCTTTTTCCATCGCTGTCGCTGCTACTGGGCACCTCGCTGCTACTGGGCCCAGCAGGTAGCCTGGCAAAGGAATATCAGACAGTTATCAGCCTTCTTCCTTACTTGCTCACACTGTTAGCCTGTCTGCTTGGCTACGGCTTTAATCGCAGCCACGTTGTACTTGGTGCCCTCAATCTTTGCTGTGCTTACCTCCTGATTAAAACGGGACTACAAACCAGCCTGAATGAAGCGCACACTTATGTTCTGTTTGTTTTACTATCGCTCCTGCTTCCGATACATATTGGCCTGATTGCAATTTATCGCGAACGTGGTTTGCTAACGCCTTACGGGATATTTCGTATCACCATCATCCTGTCAAGTTATCTAACACTGTACCTTGCCTGGCAGAACCATAAGCTAGGCTATATGCTTGCGGACTTACCAATGTTTACGCTGGAGATGATGTTTCCACAGTTGTATCTGAGCCAGGCCGCAACTTTTGTCTTTGCACTAGCGCTTCTCCCTGCAAGCGCATCTTTTCTTATACGACGCACTCATACTGAAGCATCTATTCTTACATCGCTACTCACATGTGGCCTGTTGATCGCATGGTTTGATACACCTGTGATCTCCGCATTATTTATTTGCGCATCATTAATCGCATTATGCTTGTCGGTCATGCAAACATCACACGACATGGCATATCTGGATGAACTGACGGGAATCCCTGCACGACGAGCATTAATGGCCAAATTTGACACCCTGGGCCGCCGCTACTCTGTCGCCATGATGGATGTCGACCACTTCAAAAAGTTCAATGACACCTACGGCCATGACATTGGTGACCAGGTGCTAAAAATGGTAGCTGTCCAGATAGATAAAGTATCAGGTGGTGGTAAAGCCTTTCGCTACGGCGGTGAAGAGTTTACCGTCATATTTGCAGGGAAGAGTGAACATGAATGTATGGTCTATCTGGAAGAAGTTCGAGAGAGAATTGCCAGCTACCCCATGCGTATTCGCAACCAGTCTCGCCCGAAAGACAATACAAAAGGCCAAAGGCAGCGCCGCAATAGAGCTGATCCTGAAACCGTCCACGTCACAATCAGTATTGGCGTGGCAGACAGTATTAGCGTGGCAGAAAAAGTAGATAGTCACCCCGGCCCAATGGATGTTGTGAAAGTTGCAGACCAAGCACTATATGCAGCCAAGGAGTCAGGCCGTAACCGGACAGTTGCTGCACATCAGACCAGCAGCAAGAAAAAAGCACCACACCACTCCACTGCCCACAAATCAAAAGTGATAGCTCAGGGAGGAGCTCCGAAAGACTTCGCCAGCTAACTCACCAGGACAAGCAGAATCCACGAATATTCAGTCAGCAACATCAGTTTAAAAGACACAGATTTTCGATACACGAATGACATGTATTGAAACAGGAGCTCAATGCAGAATTTTAATTTGATACAAAACTTAAAGTTTATGTGAAGTGTTGACTGAACTAAAACTGATTCAATTCAACATATATGCTGGAGCGGGAAACCGGGTTCGAACCGGCGACCTCAACCTTGGCAAGGTTGCGCTCTACCAACTGAGCTATTCCCGCTTTTTAGAAAGACATAGACAAGATGTGGCGTCCCATAGGGGGTTCGAACTCCTGTTACCGCCGTGAAAGGGCGGTGTCCTAGGCCACTAGACGAATGGGACATCGTGCAACTGCCTTAACAGTGGCAGCGAATTATATAGCTAAAACATGGGCTGTCAATAACTTTTCGAATTCAAGCAGTTGCGCTGTACTACTCAATCATCAACACAAACCGGGCAACGAATCTTCGACGGGTCATCATGCCATTGCGAAGCGGGTACTGGTTCTTCACAGATATAGCAACGACATAGCTCAGATAACTCCGCCAGATTAAAGCTTTCATTCTGACGCCTCTCATCAACCAGCCGCTCCAGTTCTTTACCTTCGCTACGCAATAGCTCAAACAGACTCTGTACATCAGAACTTTGGAGATCACTTTCCAACCCGCTTCCTCTCTGCAGGCCTGCATCAAGCTGTTCAACTTCCTGGTTGAGCTTCTTTTTGAGCAACGTAATAGAACGCAAAAGCGAGTCTATCTGTGAATTATTATCATTTTTCATAGGACATACGAGCTACATCAATCATTAACCAACTGCCTGAAATACCACAACAGGTTTTCTCCTGCCTGCATCCTGCCAGATACTGTATAGATCGGTAAAAGGGCACTCTGACGAACTAACGGCCAGAATTTGCAAAAATTAATATATTTATTGTAACAGCTGAATGAAGTGGAGTACCGATATCTGCTGTCTACACTGATCACACCAGTCTGATTTTTCCCTTTCAGGGCATCAGGGAGCGATCTATGTACACTTCGTTTTTTGGTTTTCAGGAATCTCCATTTTCTATCGCACCTAATCCACGTTATCTCTACATGAGTACGCAACACCGCGAAGCCCTGGCTCACTTACAATATGGTATCAGCGCAACCGGAGGGTTTGTGATGCTCAGCGGTGACGTCGGAGCAGGTAAAACCACTCTGTGCCGTTCCTTACTACAACAATTACCAGACGACACCGAGATCGCCTTTATTTTCAACCCGGCACACACCAGTGAGGAACTATTTATTGCTATCTGCGAAGAACTGAATATCGCATTACCAGACAATAGTCATCTCAGTCTTAAACTACTACAAAAACTGATATACCGTCACCTGCTACAAGCACACGCAAACGGTCACAATACACTGTTAATTATTGACGAGGCTCAGAGTATACCCATTCCAGTTATGGAGCAGCTGCGTTTACTCACCAACCTGGAAACCAATGAGCAGAAATTACTAAAGATAATTTTACTTGGCCAACCAGAGTTACGAGAACTGATCGCTCAACCTCAACTACGCCAGTTCTCTCAGCGCATCACAGCACGTTACCATCTGGGGCCATTACAAGAATCAGACATCCAGCCTTACATCCAGCACCGTCTGACAATTGCCGGGGGGAGTGGTCAACTATTTGACCCAGAGCTATGCTTGGAGATTTATCGCCTCAGCAAAGGCATCCCCCGGCTGATAAATGTACTTTGTGATCGCACACTGCTTGGCGCTTATACACATAACCGCCAGCGCCTTGATCTGCCAACCCTGCAGCAAGCGGCAATCGAAACCCTTGGTGTACATCCAGCACAGCCATCATCAAGCCCATCACAACGCCGCTGGCTATTACCACTCACGGCACTGGGCGGTGTACTTGCACTGTCCGTGTTGTGGGGGTTATCCAGCACCAGTGCCAGGACAACAACAAATCTCCCACTGCAACAGGCACCTGCAACCACAACAACCTCTGCAAACACTATAATAACGCCACCAGAATTACCGCCACTTACGCCAACGAGCAACGCTTACAGTATTCTATTAACACTATGGCAGTTACCGATCACCGGCCAACCATCAGACCCTTGCCAGCAGGCACAACAGTATGGTTTACGATGCCTGAGCGGCAGCGGGTCATTAATTGAGCTGGCACAATTAAACCGACCCGCAGTCATTCGACTGAATGAACAGGATGCCGCCAGTAACGTAGTCCTGACAGGGCTGAATGAGAAGACGGCGACTATTATTGATCAGCAACAGTACCGCCAATTGAGCCGCCAGCAATTGGAATTACTCTGGGATGGCAATTATACCCTGCTATGGCGACCTCCAGAGGGATACAGTAGCGCGTTGCGCCGTGGCAACACAGGTCAAGCAATCAGCTGGCTGAAAGAGAAGCTGATGATTCTTACCTCAGCACCTCTGAACCCTGACAACGCTTACTTCGATAACGAGTTATTATTCTGGGTCAAAGCCTTCCAGCGCAGCCAGGGGCTTAATCAGGACGGCGTTGCAGGGCCTCACACGCTGATTCACCTGAACAGTGTCACCAGCAGCTCTGTACCGCTGTTGCAGCAGCCTCAATTGCAGGCAACACCACAACACCCCCTCCCAACTCAACAGCAGTCTTCACAGCAACACTCATCGCGACAGCAACACTCAAAATCAACGGTGTCCATACAACAAACACAAACACAAACACAAACACAAACACAAACACAACTATCGCAGCAGCTTTCGGGGTGAAGCATGTCATACATCCTGGATGCGCTGAATAAATCAGATCAAAAGCGCCAACACCACACTTTTCAGCCAGTACAAAATACCACGCTGGTCAGTCCGGCAGGTGGGCCTGTCCGTTATCCAAAACAGATGGTGCTGATATTTTCAGTCATGGTGCTGATACCTGCGCTGTGGTTACTGACACCGGGTATTGTCACGTTCCTGCCCTTTGCAACACCGGCCGCAGAAATTGCGCCACTTCATGCTTCTGACCAACAGCTGGCTCAGCAACAGCAGCAGATACGACAACAGATGCAGCGTGACTATCAGCAGCAGCAACAACAGCAAGCGCACCAACAGAGGCCTCACCAAAAACCGCCACAATCTCAAAGTCAGCAACTGACAAAACTCACTGTAGAGCTTCAACAACCGGCCCAGCCAGCGTCGTCAGCATTCATAGCACCCACACTTGCAAAAGTTCCCACCAATTTCACAACAATGTCTGTGATACCAGCCACAGTGGGAAAATCGCCACCGGAGAAGAGCAGCAACATACAACCAGGCCTCGCTACCCAGACAGATAGCAGCACGACAGAGCCGATAACTGAAGCGGTGAGAGCACAACCGGCGGCAACAAGACAGCGAATTCCCTGGCTGAGTGAGCTTCCTGTCGAAGTACAACAGGAATTACCTGTTATGAATATCAGCGTCACCATTCACTCTAACCGTCCCACCAGCCGCCGCACACGTATCAACGGCATGATGTACTACGAAGGCGATACACTGACGGACAACCTTACACTGCATACCATTCAGCGCGATGGGCTGGTGTTTGAGTATCAGAGACAGCGTTTCCGGCTACGACCCTGAACACCCAAGCACAAGCCCCACACCGGGCTCAAAGTCTGATGGAACTCCAACACTCCAGACTGGACTAATCACAACATAACGGCCCGCAGGATGCCTGCCTTCAACCTCTCAGGACGAACTGTTTCGCACAGGGAGTTACCATGAACGCGGTTGACTCATCTGCCCAGGCACTGGCTAGCCTGTTACCAGACTGGCTCCAGCAACATGCCCGGCTCAGCTCTGCAGAATGCCAGCATATTTTACAGATCTGGCAACAGCAACCAGGCAGTAGTCTACCCTGCCTTCTACTCAAGCTGGGCACGCTATCAAGTGCCGATCTCAGCAGAGCCCTGTCAGAATTACTGCAATTACCACAGCTACAACCGTCACAACACCCTCGGCAAGCAGTACGAGAAACAGAACTTTCCAGTACCTTCCTTCAGCACCATCGCATCCTGCCTGTCGCTGAAGATGAACAGCATATCACTCTGGCCATGACAGACCCTGCTAATGAACTGGCTGCACACAGTGTCGCACTTGCCTGCCAAAAAAGCGTGCGACGCCTCGTCATTGATGACAGCATCCTGCAACAGCTTTATAACCAGCTATACGTCCCTTCCCAGGCCCACAACGCTTCCGGCGATAAAACATCAGACACAACCATTACCAGTCCACTCAATGCTGACCAGTTACGTGACATGGCCAGCGAAGCACCCATTATTCAACGGGTTAACCAGTTACTAGGGCAAGCCGTTGATCAGCGTGCATCCGACATTCATATCGAACCTTTTGAGCAACAACTCAGTATCCGGTTACGCCGTGACGGCATACTGCATAGCGTTGCCCCTCCACCCGCCCGTATTGCAATGGCGATGGTGTCACGTATAAAAATTATGGCTCAGCTGGACATTGCTGAACGGAGGCTCCCTCAGGATGGCCGCATCAACATTCGCATTGGCGGCGTTCCACTGGACATCAGAGTATCAACCGTACCCTGCGTTCATGGTGAAACCGTTGTTATGCGCCTGCTTCGCCGTGATGGTCTGGTCAGCAGTTTCGACCAACTGGGTCTGCGACCGGAGCAGCAACACCAACTTGAACAGCTACTGCACCAAGCCAATGGTCTGATTGTGGTTTCGGGCCCCACCGGCAGTGGTAAAACCACAACGTTATACACCGCACTGCAGCAGCTGAACCGCCCGGAACGCAAAATAATCACCGTGGAAGACCCAGTAGAGTACCGGCTGGAAGGGATTAACCAGATACAGGTACGCAGTGATATAGGACTGACGTTCGCCAGTGCGCTACGTACGATTGTCCGTCAGGACCCGGATACCATTATGGTCGGAGAGATGCGAGACCATGAAACCGCCGAAATCTGTGTGCAGTCTGCCTTGACGGGCCACCTGGTACTGTCCACTTTGCATACCAACCAGGCCGCAGGCTGCCTTACTCGACTGCTGGAAATGGGAGTTGCAGACTATCTGTTAACTTCAACCCTGCTGGCCGCTGTAGGCCAACGGCTGGTACGACGGCTCTGCCATCACTGCGCAGAAGCTTTCACACCCGACCAAGAACAGTTCAACCATATTCATCAACATGGGCATATACAGCAATGCCGCTCTCTAAAAACAGAAAACCTGACAGCGGATAACCTGAAACCGCACAACCATACAGAACATCAAAGCCAGATAGATTATCCGTCTCCAACCATCCAGCTTTATCGGGCCAGAGGCTGTCAGCACTGCAACCATACGGGTTATCAGGGACGTATTGTCATTATGGAAATACTTCCGATTACGCCAAAAATTCAGCAACTGATTCTGCAACAGGCAGATGCTCACCAGTTACAGCAAGCTGCTGTCGCTGAGGGCATGCGTACCCTCTATGCCGACGGTTGTCGTCGGGTACTGAACGGTGAAACAACCCTGGATGAAATACTGCGGGTTACACGGGAGTAAACAATGCCATTATTTGAAACCCGTGCTTTGAATGACGACGGCACACTGCAACAGGTTCATGTAGAGGCCAGCAGCGAACAGGCCGCTCTGCAACAACTGGAAGCCGAAGGAAAAATACCGCTCAGCGCCACGCTTTTACGCTCTGTTACACCTGAACAGCATGGGTCTAAGCAGCGGGCACTTCTGCACAGCTGGCTGCGCCGTCGAAAATCAGCGGAACAGATAGAAGATTTTATCCGTGAGCTTGCTTGTCTTCTACAGGCTGGCATTGCACTGGAACATGCACTCAAACTCTTGCAGCAAAACGGGTTGCAGTCCGGAACCTCATCCAGCGTATTACCATTACATAACATTTTACAGATGCTGCGTGATGGCCAGACCTTCAGCGAAGCACTGGCCTGTTACCCTGATCTGTTCGACCCACTCTGCATCAGTCTGGTACAGGCAGGAGAAGCCAGTGGTGATCTGGCCGAAGGGCTGGAAAGCCTGCACCAGTATCAACAGCAAAGTCGTAAACTGAAAACGATGCTAGGCAATGCCTTAATCTATCCTGCAATACTGGCACTGGTTGCGGTTGCCTCAATTCTGATCATCCTGCTGACCGTAATCCCACAATTTGCTGATCTGTTAGACGGCGCTCAACATCAATTGCCCAGCCATACACAACTGATTCTTCAACTCAGCGCCATATTACAAGCACATGGCCAGTGGCTGGCTTTAGCGCTGGCGGCAAGCCTGCTGTTATTACAGTACAGCCTGCGCTGGTTACAAACACCTCTGGGCCGTTTATTGCTGCGTATACCGATACTGGGGCCTTTACGCCGCGATGCTGAACTGGCGCGCTTTAACCGCTGCCTGGGCACTCTGCTCTGTCGAGGCTTACCCCTGCTTCAGGCACTACAACTGGCCAGACAGACCTTACAACTGGCTCCCTTACAACACCTGTTTACTCACTGCAGCGAGCAGCTACGCGCAGGTCAGCCACTGGCCCCACTTTTGATACAGCCAAAAGACAGCAGCCTGCATATTCCACCGCTAATGCACCAGCTGGTCAGCATCGGTGAAGAAACAGGCCAGCTTGGGCCAATGCTGCAAAAACTGGCATCCATCCAGCTGGAACAAACCGAGCAACAATTAAAACGACTGGTCAGCCTGCTGGAACCTTTGCTAATTATCAGTCTGGGGCTGGTTATCGCCTTGCTGGTGCTGTCTATGCTGTCTGCAATTATCAGTGTCAACAACCTCAGTTTTTAGTCGCATTATCCATTGTCATGACGCACTCAGTATCAAAGCCAACACGCTAAAGGCCCTGAAAAAAGGCCATACCTGAAAGGAGCACGGAATGAAAAAGCAACCCGGGCATACAATATCTACTCGTTGCAGTAACACCTTTTACAGCAAGCCCTGCCCAACACACCAACAGGGTTTCACACTGCTTGAACTACTGGTTGTACTGATCATTCTGGGACTGCTGGCCGGGCTGGTTGGCCCACAGATCATGAATCAGCTAGGGGGGGCAAAAAGCCAGACTGCCCGGTTGCAGATGGAAGAGCTGGGGGCCGCGCTAGATCTTTACCGGCTGGAAGTTGGCCGTTATCCCAACAGCCAACAAGGCCTGGTCGCCTTGATCGAAAAACCGGATAGCGCTCTGGGCTGGAACGGGCCCTACCTGAAAAAACAGATCATTCGCAATGACCCTTGGGGTTATCCCTACCAATACCGTAGCCCTGGCAATCAGGCACCTTATGAAATATCCACGCTTGGCGCAGACCAGAAGCCCGGCGGCGAGGGCGAAGATCAGGATATTTACAGTTGGCAATAACACAGCAAGCATTTAATACAACAGGCCATTAATCACAGCAGACTGATGACGCAGCTGGCCATAGTTATGAACATGCCGAACAGACATATGCCGCCACAATATAAGCTGAAACAACGTAATCTGAAACAACGTAATCTGAAACAACAGGGGTTTACCTTGCTGGAAATCTTACTGGTACTAATGATTGCAGTTGCGCTAGCGTCACTGAGTACAGGTGATCTACAACGATTGCTGCACCGGGTACAGCTCAGTTACCAGACAAGTCTGCTGATAGAAACGCTACAACACCAGGCATTGCAAGCACGACGCAGTGGTCAACATAAAACGTTTCAGGTTGAAACAAACAGCTTGTGGTTGGATCAGCGCATTATCTATCAGGCCCCGGAGGGTTCTACCCTGCACTGGCAACCTGACAGAGCGGGCCAACCACTGAGCCTGTTCAGTGATGGCAGCAACAGCGGTGGTCTGTTGCAATTGCAACCATCGGGGCTTCCTCCCAGCAACGTTCGTCTGTACTGGCTAAGCGGAGAAATTCGAGATGAATCATTCACCGCGCATTGACAAACAACAACCCCGTAGTCTGACTCATAACACGCAAAGCGGCCATCTGTACCACCAGCACGGTTTCAATCTGCTGGAAGTACTGGTCGCACTGGTTATCGCAGCTCTGACCTGTGGCCTGGCCTTCAACCTGATTGGTCAATCCAGTCAGCGGGCAGCATTAAACAGAGATTATCTGGACGCTTTACAACTGGCTGATAGACAACTGCAATATTTACAACAGCAGCTTTTACAGCAACAACATTCCTCACAACCACACCCAGCACGACAACATCGCTCACAGTTACAGCGCCACTCACAAAGTACCCAGCATATTCCAGAGCCCCTCCCTCGACTGACATCAATGGCACCGGAAGGCCTGTTACCACCACACTATCGCTGGCAAGCCCACATCAGCCGCTGGCAGGGCTCTGAAGCACAGTCCAGCACTCATAACCCTGACTGGGCATTGTATGAGATAAAACTGCAACTGAGCTGGCCAGATCACCGTAACCAGAGGCGCAGCATACAACTGCAAACCCTGCAACTGGCACCAGCAACAGCGATCACCGGGGGAGCATCATGAACCAGTCAGTTATAACCCAATCCAGACCCCTCTCCCGCGTGAAATACGACATACAATATGGTTTCACATTGCTGGAGCGTGGGTTTACATTGCTGGAGCTGCTAATCGCACTGAGCCTTACCAGCCTGTTACTGGGTGTACTTTATCAAGGCCTGCAACAAAGCTTGCAACAATGGCAACGCACTGGAGCGCTGACACAAGAGCGCCTGTACCAGTACCGCTTACAACAGCATTTCTACCAACAGCTAGCTCAGGCTTTACCACTATACAGCCGCCAGCACGTATTATTTGCAGGACAATCTGACACCCTGAACTTCATCAGCGTACTTGAACATCCGGCGCGTAGTGGTCTCTACCATTATCAGCTCTATGGAAGTCCTTTGCGGCTAACACTATGGCCCTACCAGCCAGACGTCGCACATACCGATAACCCTGCCCAGCCTGTAACCGGGAACAGTGACAGCACTGAAAGCAGAGACGCTGTAACAAAGGCCATTTCGACGGAAGGCTATACAGCAGGAATTGATGCGGCAGAAGCTCATACAACAGAAACCCCCAACGCCCAGGAACACTACCCACTGACAGGTATCGCCCGCTTCAGTTACGGCAAGCAACAACACGACGGCACCATCATCTGGCATAACGAGTGGTTGGCACAGAGGCAGCTCCCGGCACTGGTTCGTATACACCACAACGGCCAGACCCATGTGGTTAAACTGAGGCAACGTTATCGTGTTCACTAACCAGCAACGGGGCAGCGCACTGATTACTGTGCTCTGGCTCAGTATGATACTGGTTCTCATTACAAGCAGCATGAGTAACCAGCAGCGCACAGCCCTTGCTATTACTCACCAGCACCTGAGTCAGCTACAAGCTCGTTATGGCTTGATTGCAGCAGAGCAGTGGCTGCAATATCAGTTGCTGGATGCCAACCCGAATCAACCACCGCCATTATCACAATACTGGCAATATGGCCCGCTACAGGTACGACTTCATATTCAGCCAGAAGATGATCGCATTAACCTTAATCTGGCCCAACCCCAAACCCTGATTGCACTGTTTGCAGCGCTTGGTCATCCAGACATCTATCCGTCAGTACTGGCAGATCGAATTATTGACTGGCGAGACCCAGACAATTTACCACGGCTGCACGGTGCAGAGGCTCCACACTACCGGCAACGTGGCCTGTTACCACCTGCTAATCGCCCCTTCAACCACTTATCCGAATTACAACAGGTAGATGGTATCAATCAATCTTTGATGCAGCAGCTACGCCCCTGGTTGTCGTTACATAGTCGAAATGGTCGTTACCTGCCCGAAGCACTACAGGCTCGCGCATTACAGACAGAACCACCCTTGCAGTCACAACCAGCGCCTGCTGGTATACATCGCAGCCCCAGCTGGCATCTGCAACTGGAAGCCTACCAGCAGGGCCAGTTTTTACAGGCGCTAGATACTGTTATCCGAAAAAAAGGGATTGTCACCGCTGCCCGCCCTTACAGCACACTCAGCTGGCAGCCCAGTCGTTTTCCATTACTATTCGATGGAGGCCCAGATGTTACCCGGCACCAATCTATTCCCTGAAAACATTCGCGGTATCTGCACCGACGGGCGGGAAAGCTTCAAACAGTTCTGGTACTGGTGGAGCCGACAACTATTACCCAGAGGGTTATGGCAATACCTCGACCGTAGTACACAAAGCGGCTTCCTGCTACTCAGTCGGACTCAGACATTATGGCTGGGACAACAGCTTGACAGCCCTTCTTCAAGCACTCGCTTACCTGATCCGCAGACAGCAGAAAATACTTCACTGCCTACGCCTGTGTTACAACAACTGCAACAGGGAAAACCACCCGTTATTTTGCTGGATGACAGTCTGATACTAGAAGTACCCTTGCAGCTACCCGTTGCCGCACGGGCCTACCTGAAACAGGTTGTAGAGCGTCAGTTACCAAAATTAACCCCCTTTCAGGCTGATCAGGTTTACTATTGCTACCAACAAAAACGAATCGAAAACCAGCTTCAGATAACCGTCTGGCTAGTGCCCAGACAGTTACTTGCGCCACGGCTGGCACAACTGGAAGCATTTGGACTGAAGGCTACCATTATTCGCCCGGCACGACAGGCCAGACTGCACAATTGTAACCTGATGCCTGAACCACCAGCCCGCAAAAATATCACCCGACTTTTCAACAAACTATTATTGACTGGCAATATTGTGCTGATTATCGCACTCCTGATACTGCCACTCTGGCAGCGCCAGCAACAGATTCAGAGCCTGACACAACAGCGTAACCAGTTGCGCACACAAGCAGAACAGGTGCATCAGACTCGTCAACAGATCAATCAGCTGGTTCAACTCCAACAGCAGTTAAAGTCATTACAGCAAATACCTGCCCATCTACCTGTATTAACTCAACTGACCAGGTTACTACCCGATACAGTCTGGCTATCACAGCTCCATTGGAGAGCAGGTCAACTAACACTGGAAGGTGAAGCCCCTACAGCCTCCTGGCTCATTGGCCAACTGGACAACCAGCCAGAATTCAGCAACGTCCGTTTTATTACTCCGGTTATTCGTAACCGCAATAACGGCAACGAGCGCTTCAGTATTAAGATGTCACTGCACAATCAACGCTCTGCTGTTCCACAGCCTGACACTCCGCCAAAGCCTGTCAAAGCCTCACCTCAAACCATCTCACCACAGCCCACTCCGCCTTTAGATGACAACGCGCCGTTAAACGACCTGCAAAGGAGTGTGCAGCATGACTAAACCTGCCAAAGTGTCGCAGACCGCTCAAATAACACAATTCAGCCCACGGCTACAACGTTTTCTAGCCATCATAATCCTGATGCTACTGATACTGGCAGGCCTGTTATTACTACAACCACTGCTACAGCGTTACCAACATAGTCATGAACAACTACATAACCTGCAAACACAGATACAGCGGTATCAACAGATTAATGCCAGCGCCGAGCCCTTACAGCAACAGCGCCAGCAGCTACAACACGCCGTCATTAACAGCCAGGCATTATTGAATGGACGCACGGTAGCTTTGCGCTCTGCGAACCTGCAACAGTTTCTGCGTACTGTACTGGATCAAAATGGTGCAGAGCTGATCCGGGTCAGAGCACTGGCGCCTGAACAGCAAGACACACTGGAAGTCATTCGGCTACAGGTACAACTACAAGCCAGCCTGACACAACTACTGAATACGCTGAACACACTTCAACAACACCAGCCCCTCCTGACAGTAAGCCATCTGACCATCTCATCCAGACCCACTGCTCCACTACGTGGGCAACAACAGGATATAGCCTGGCCGTTGCAGATTCGCTTTCAGCTAAGTGGTTATAGCCACCAGGAGTAATCACCATGAAAACACCCCAGCTGATATTGGCCACCCAGCTAAGTCTGGCACTGATACTGAGTTACAGCCTGTATCAACTCAGCCATTACACGCCAGTCGCTTCAGATACCTCCTTCATCGGAGGGACTACCGAAAAAAAAGCGGCTCCGCATAACCAGGACACAGCATCAGCCCCGGCAGCGTTATCCACACAGAGGCCTTCTTCAGATCAGCAAGCCAGCATTGCGCAAATGGCTGATGCCTTTGCCATGCAGCATTCCATAATTCTAGCCCGCCCCCTGTTCAACAGTAGTCGTCAACCAGCAGCAACCGCAGAAACACTTTTCGATGAAGCCGATGAAACAACAGATGATTGGCAGAGCGAATGGCAACTGACCGGCATCGTCCACAGTCAAAAACTACAGATTGCCCTGTTTGGTAATGCTGAAGAACAGCGACGCTTACAGCCCGGTATGCAGCTGGATGGCTGGCAGTTGAGCCATATAGCGAATGACCATGTTGTCCTGCGTCAGGGGAAAAGTCTGGTAGAACTCAGTCTGCCTGAACCCAGACAGCAAACAGATGACAGCTGAACTGCCGCCAGCAAATGGCGTCATAACAGCAAGCAACCATCCAAAGGCTGGACCCGAGAAGGGAGAAAACCCATGAAGCAGATGTACCCACGGTACGCACTATTGCTGGCCACTCTGCTGCTCTCAGCATGCAGCAGCGAGCCCACCCGCATCAGCGCACCTGTCACCCTGCATCAGCCGGTTGGAGCACTGATCCAGCAACGACGGGATAGCCAACCTGTCACGGCATCCCCGCATCATCAGCAGGCAGCTAGCGTAGCAACCAACCCGGATTCTGTGGCCCATACACCAAAATTTGAACTGATCAGTGCCGGTCAGATACCGATAAATCAGCAGCAGGCCCGCAAGCCACGCCCTATGGATAAAGGCGGGGAAATTACGCTGAACTTTCAGCAGGCCGATATAAACGAGATCAGCCGTACAATTCTGGGAGATATTCTGCAACGTAACTACACCATTGACGAACGAGTCAGTGGTACTTTCTCCCTGCACACCAGCCGCCCCGTATCACCCGATGCACTGATTCCAATTCTCGAATCCATGCTGGAAGCCAATGGTGCCCTGTTACATGACAATGGCGCACTGATTGAAATTGTACCTCAATCTCAACACTTACTGGCCCACAGTGCACCGCGACTACAACTGGATGCACGTCGAGGCTGGCAAACCCTGGTAGTTCCATTACGTTATATAGCAGCCTCGGAGATGGCTCGCATTCTGGACGGTACCCGTAGTGAAAACAACGGCGAGGTACGTAGAGGCCGTGTTCAAGTAGATGAGAAACGCAACCTGTTACTACTCAGTGGTAGCCACCAATTACTTGCCGGGCAACTGGATACTGTAGATATTTTTGATGTCGACCAGCTCAAAGGAATGGCGGTAGGTATGATGGCACTGGAGACCGTCAGCACAGCTACCATGCTGAAAGAGCTTCAGGCCGTTTTTGGGGATGGCGCTAACGGCCCGCTGGCAGGCATGGTGCAATTTGTACCCATTTCTCGACTTAATAGTCTGCTGATTATCACTCCACAACGGCGCTACCTTGACGCGGCACGAGGCTGGATTGAGCGCCTGGATCGTAGCAACCATGCTCACCACAGTGCCCTGCATATCTATAAGGTTCGCCATAGTACGGCTGAACATCTGGCAGAACTGTTAGGTCAACTATTCAACCACAAGGAACTATCAGACAATCGTCACTCCATTCGACCAACAACTTCAGGCAGCGGCCCTCTGTCACCTTCAGCAGAGCGCACCGCTGAAGCTACAACTATCACAACAAATATGACAGAACGCCCAGAAGGGACAACAGACTCTGGCCTGTCTGTCAGACAGGCTGCTCTGCCTGACGAAAATACTGCTCTACCTGATGGCAATAAGGTCAGCATCATCGCAGACAAACAGAATAATGCCCTGCTCATCATGGCATCTGATTCCGATTATCAGCGCATCAAACTGGCACTGAACAAACTGGACGTACTGCCAATGCAGGTACTGGTCGAAGCCTCCATTGTAGAAGTTACACTCAGCGACGATCTGTTTTATGGCCTGGAGTGGTTTTTCAAAAACGGCCTCAGTAATAACCGTACCGGGCGCGGTCAGCTAGACCTGAATAGCCCGGGCCTGGCCCCTGCTTCTCCGGGGTTTTCCTACTCTGTCGTCGACTCTGCCAACGCAGTAAGGGCAGTATTTAACACCCTGGCATCAGATAACAAAGTCAACGTTGTATCTTCGCCATCATTGATGGTGCTGGATAACCAGGCCGCCTCAATTCGCGTAGGCGATCAGGTGCCTATTCGTACATCAGAAACCACCAATACGGGCAGCAGCGGTAACGACCCTCTGGTAACCAGTACAATTCAATTCCGTGATACCGGGGTAATGCTGGAGGTAACACCACAAATTCGTGATGGTGGTATGGTGGTATTAAAAATAAATCAGGATGTCAGTGATGTTGCCCAGACTACATCATCTGGCATTGATTCTCCCACAATTAATCAACGTCAGATCAATACCACCGTTGCCGTACACAGCGGTGACACTATCGTACTGGGTGGACTGATTCGTGATAATCAGGATAGAAATAACAGCGGCGTGCCGGGGCTGCGTAATGTTCCGGGACTGGGCTGGGCCTTTGGTGAAACCCGTAAAAAACACCGCCGGACCGAACTGGTGGTACTCATTACACCAACCGCCATCACTAACCGTAATGAAGCCCAGGAAGTAACACGGGAGTTTCGTAACCATCTGAAGGGGTTAAAACTACCGTCGGCTTTCAAAAAAGAGAGTTAATCTGAGAAAAAAGAACTGCCAGGGGGAACTGAAAATGCCCCAGGTTAAACCAGGGGCACCGGCTACTCATCCTTGAGGCCTGATCAACTACTCTGCCGCAGCAGTTTCTACACCTTTCACCTGAATACGCTGCTGATTACGTGCAACTGTCGCAGGGCCAATACCCCTGACATTTGCCAGCTCTTCAACAGACGCAAAACGCCCATGCTCATCACGATAACGAATGATCGCGTGGGCTTTCTTCTGACCAATACCACTTAATGTTGATAACTGCTCGACATCTGCCGTATTAATATCAATCGGTTCAGCCATAGACAGAGGTGTAAGAGAGAACAGCAACGCTGCAACAAGCCCTTTGGCAAAAGATGAAACACGCATCTTTCTTCCTCCTTGAATTTCCAGGTTGATCTTTCTGCACCTGAACGGTGCCAGACCATTAGAGAGGGCTTACAGGTTCGGGACAATAAGCAACTTGTTGAATAGATCCTGCACATAAAAAGTGGCAGAGTGCTGTACAAATCAGTTGGTTAACTTAATGCTCCACACAATCAGACGAAAGACGAGAGCATACAAAGAATGTTTATCGACCCGGCTAACAAAGCTAACCATTCGATTCAGAGCGCTGTCAGGCCCCTGAGCGGGGGCCTGAAGATTTAAAAGAGAGCGATGGCTCAGGCAGCCTTACCTGAAGCAATATTAAACGCCGTGCTGGTCTGTTGCGCTGTCAGCTGATTAATCCAGTGCATAACCTGGGTACTGGCTTGCTCTGCTTTCTTCATTTGTTCAACAATACCTTCACGCAATAGCTGGTTATTTTGCCAATCCAGCTCACTCAGACGCAGTGCTTCCTGTACTGCGGCATGAACAATGGCATGTGGTTGTTCAATATTACGGTAGCTCTCAGTATTGCGATAATTCTGATGGTCTTCACCCTCATAGTACCAACGTCCCAGACGACAGTTGCGGTGATCAATACTGATCGCCGCGTGCGCTTCACCGGTTTCATCTTCCTGCTCCAGCGCAACATAACCATTCTGCTTATAAATAACATGGTCGAGTTTCACCAACGAGTGGTAGATCACCGCACAGACGTTATCAACCTGGTCGGCAGCACCATCAGAAGACTCAACAACCTGATTAAATTGATGCTCAAAATCTTCCACCATAGATGCCATTGCGCTGGTTACCTGGTGGGAGTGCTCTGAGATACGGCTGACATCTGTCACTCGCTGACTGAAACTGGACAGGATCTCATCGACAGATTCCGCGGTCTCCTTGGTACGACGCGACAATGATTTAACTTCATCAGCGACGACAGCAAACCCCTTACCAGTTTCACCCGCACGAGCTGCTTCAATAGAAGCGTTCAGCGCCAGCAGATTGGTCTGATCAGCAATGTCTTTAATGGTTAACAGCGATTGCGCAACAGCCTCACTGTCACGGCTGAGCACAGATATGACATCAGCGACTTCTTGCACAGTACCGGTAATGTCTTCGATAGAGTCACGAATCTGCTCAACAGCACCCAGGCTCTGTCGCGCATGCTCTGCATTGCCACGCGCCTTTTCACCCACCTGACGAGAGTCCTGATCAATACGCGTCAGATCAGTCTGTGTTTCCTGCAGATTTCGGATCAGATTGAAGGTATTCAAGCGATGCAGCTGGGAAGCAAGGTCATTGCGATTAATCAGCTTAACGTTCTCTTTCATCGCCTGCACTGACTCATCAATTGCAGCCAGCGAGTCACCCATTCTCCCCGGTAAACCATCGCCCAGGGGGTGACGACTGTAGTTACCTTTACCAACCTGAGTGAAACAGGTGTCCACTTCTTTGAAATAAGTTTCCACACGGTCAAGCAGATCATTTAACGCCCATGCGACACGACCCAGCTCACCCAGCCCTCGTGTGTTACTGACACGGTGGTGCAATTCACCACGCACACTACGGTTCAGGGTGTATTCCACCCGACTCAACGTCTTCACCATACGTACGCCTTGAAGAATATTGAGTCCCAGCAAAACACAAATAATCAGACCGCCAGCTAACAACCAGTAATCCAGCCCGTACTGCAAGGTACACCAGCTAAAACAGGCAATCAGTATCAGATAACTGACAAGCGTACCTGTCACAAACTGGGTCTGAAGAAAAGGGATACTCTTGCTGACCCGGTTTTTAATGTGTCTCGTCATGGCCCCTCCTATAGCTTGCCATAACGATACAGATGCAGCGCAACCTGGCTGTAGTCCATACCCGTCGATGCAACCCAGTCCTGCAGAAACTGCACTGATTGATCAATCACACTGGAGCCTCTACCTGTTGCCTCAATCTCTACCATTTTCTGGTAAAGAGGTATAACCGCCGCTATCGCTTCTCGAGATGGTTTACGACGCACCGAGTAGTAGCCTCTAATTTCTCCACGCTCATCCACATCGGGCGTTACATTAGCAAAAACCCAGTAAAAGCTGCCATCAGAGCAGAGATTTTTAACAAAACCAAAAAACTCATGACCTGCACGCAATTCCTGCCACATCATCCGATAAACCCCTTTGGGCATATCCGGGTGTCGAATGATATTATGCGGCTGGTTAAGCAACTGTTGCTCGGAAAAACCTGCAATCCCCATAAAGTGCCGATTGGCATAGGTAATATTTCCTTTCAGGCAGGTCTTACTGACGATCAGGTCACCTTCCTGTAACAGAACTTCGTTATTTCTTGGCGTAATGGGTTGAGACATCCTGACCCCTTGGCCTCACTTAAATATGATTGCGGCCCTGTCATAATTTCCGGCACATAGTCCCCGGCGAGCTCGCTTTGCTGCTGGCACTTGCCAGCCCCCCCTTGCTGGCTTTTTTATACCGTCTTTACCCACTTCGCTCTATACCCAGGCTTACGCCTTTCGGATAACAAAGGCTGTACCAGGTCAATATTTCCTTCATTAATCTGTCAGATAAAGAATAGCTATGAATTTAAGGCCCCAAAATACAGCAATACCCTGATTTATGTGGCCTGCAAGCCTGGCGTTTACTTCGGTTATTTTTTGATTCAGCCTGATCCGTCAATAAAACCAAAGGGTTTTGTACAGGCAAAAAAATGCCCGCACCATCAGGTGCGGGCCAGGCAAGAAGGAAGGTGCAAGGCATTCCTTGCTGCAGTTACCCGTCGCAACTGCTACCTACCTGAGTGAAGACCGCCAATATGGCCAACTAGCAGCCATTGCAACAAGCAATCTGTCAGTGTCAGGGTGTGAAGCTGCCTCACACATGTTGCTTTTGCTTTGCTTTTACTAACCAGCAAGGACTAAAGCTGTGCTTCCAGCTGAGGCAATACCTCAAATAGATCAGCAACCAGGCCGTAATCAGCCACCTGGAAGATAGGCGCTTCTTCGTCTTTGTTGATTGCAACAATGACCTTGGAATCTTTCATACCAGCCAGGTGCTGGATAGCACCAGAGATGCCTACAGCGATGTACAGATTAGGCGCTACGATCTTACCGGTCTGGCCTACCTGCATATCATTCGGTACGAAGCCTGCGTCAACAGCAGCACGGGATGCACCAATAGCAGCACCCAGCTTGTCGGCAACTTTCTCCAGCAGCTCGAAGTTCTCACCGCTACCCATACCACGACCACCAGAAACGATCACATCAGCAGCAGTCAGCTCAGGGCGATCAGATTCAGCAACTTCTTCACCAACAAAGCTGGACACACCAGCGTTGTGGGAGCCAGCAACCGCTTCAACAGCAGCCGAACCACCTTCAGCGGCAGCGGCGTCAAAGCCTGTGGTACGTACAGTGATAACCTTGATTGCATCCATCGCCTGTACAGTTGCAATAGCGTTACCGGCATAGATTGGGCGTACGAAGGTATCAGCCGCTTCAACACGAATGATATCAGAGATCTGAGCCACATCCAGCAGCGCAGCAACGCGCGGCATGGTGTTTTTACCATTGGTGGTTGCAGGAGCAACAACGTGGCTGTAATCCTTGCCCAGTTCAGCAACCAGCAGGGAAACGTTCTCGGCAAGCTGGTGCTCGTAGGCGGCATCGTCAGCCAGCAGTACTTTGCTGACGCCAGCCACTTTAGCCGCTTCATCAGCTACAGACTGTGCACCGCTACCGGCAATCAGTACGTGGATATCATCGCCCATCTGGCTGGCTGCTGTTACCGCATTCAGAGTGGCGCCTTTCAGAACAGAATTATCGTGTTCAGCAATTACCAGAATAGCCATCAGATCACCTTCGCTTCGTTTTTCAGTTTCTCAACCAGCTGCTCAACGCTGTCTACCTTGATACCTGCGCTACGCTCTGCAGGCGGCTCAACTTTCAGTAGTTTTGTACGAGCTTCAACTGCGACACCCAGTTCTTCCGGGGTTTTGGTCGCCAGTGGTTTACGCTTGGCTTTCATGATGTTTGGCAACGATGCGTAACGAGGCTCATTCAGACGCAGGTCAGTAGTCACGATAGCAGGGGTATTCAGGGAAACAGTCTGCAGACCACCGTCAACTTCACGTGTCACAACTGCTTTGCCATCTTCAACTTTCAGCTCGGAAGCAAACGTACCCTGTGACATACCGGTCAATGCGGCCAGCATCTGACCAGTCTGGTTGTTGTCAGAGTCAATCGCCTGTTTACCCATGATGATCAGGTCAGGCTGTTCTTCTTCGACAATCTTCTTCAGCATTTTAGCGACGGTCAGAGATTCCAGCGTCTCATCGCTTTCAACGTGGATTGCGCGGTCAGCCCCCAGTGCCAGGGCAGTACGCAGCTGCTCCTGAGCCGCCTTCGGCCCCATGGATACAGCAACGATTTCGGTCGCCGTGCCAGCTTCTTTCAGGCGCACAGCTTCTTCAACAGCAATTTCACAGAATGGGTTGATGGCCATTTTTACATTGGCCAGATCAACATCCGTATTGTCCGACTTCACACGTACTTTTACGTTGTAGTCGATCACTCGCTTTACAGTTACAAGCACTTTCATCTGACTAAACCCTTATTGTTATCCTTCGATACAACATTCAACGGAGCTGCAGCCTGGCAGTCACAACTGCTATACAGCATGGCTGTTCAGGGCAACACATTCAGGGTGGCGCAGCACCACCGAACGCTGCAGATCTCTGATCTATGTGGCCACAGCATACCCGCTGAAAAAAAATAAGCAATAACCCTTACAACCATAAAAATGTCCAAACCACCAAAAAAATACAATGTTTGAAAATAGGGGTATACCCCTATAACATTACCCCTGCTCAGCAAGCTGCTGAGCAAAAGCCGCCGCCGTTCGGATGCTTCCAGGGCCAACCATTAATTATTTATGGTTATCAGGTATAGAGGAACCACCGTGAACAAATCTGTTGCTGAAATTGAGTGAAGAAGGGCATAGGCCCACAGAGACAGATACAGTAGGCTGGATGGCAGCGAGGCGTGCCGGACAACAAACAGGAAAACGCAGCCTGCGTCTTCCGCCGACACTCCCGATAATAATAATTCGCAAGAGAGGGTTGAGCCGTGACTCGTGAGTCCATGGAATTTGATGTTGTAATCGTAGGTGCAGGCCCGGCAGGTCTGTCAACTGCCTGCCATCTGATGCAGCTGGCACAGGAAAAAGAGCAGGAATTGACCGTATGCGTCGTGGAAAAAGGCTCAGAGGTCGGCGCACATATACTGTCTGGCGCTGTTATTGAGCCACGGGCACTGAATGAACTCTTTCCTGACTGGCAGGAGATGGGTGCCCCACTAAAAACAGCAGTCACTCGTGATCAGGTATTACTGCTGCGCGATGAACAGAATGCAATCGAAACGCCTCACATGTTCATCCCCAAAACCATGCACAACGACGGCAACTATATTGCCAGCCTGGGCAACCTCTGCCGCTGGCTAGCCGAGCAGGCCGAAGGCATGGGCGTAGAGATTTTTCCAGGCTTTGCTGCAGCAGAAGTCCTGTATAACCCGGATGGCAGTGTTAAAGGCGTCGCAACCGGGGATATGGGCATCAGCATGGATGGCGAACCTAAAGACAGCTATATGCCAGGTATGGAACTGCATGCAAAATACACGCTGTTCTCTGAAGGCTGTCGCGGCCATCTGGGCAAAGAGCTGCTGGAACGCTTTGAGCTGGATAAAAAATCCGACGCACAACACTACGGCGTAGGCATCAAAGAACTGTGGGATATTGATCCAGACAAGCATGAACCCGGCCTGGTCGTACACGGTGCTGGCTGGCCGCTGAAAGATGCCAGCGGTGGTTTCTTCCTCTACCACGCAGAAGACAACCAGGTTGTTGTTGGCCTGATTGTTGATCTCAACTACAGCAACCCGCACCTGAGCCCGTTCGACGAATTCCAGCGCATGAAACACCATCCAGAGCTGGCAAAATATCTGGAAGGTGGTAAGCGCGTTTCCTACGGTGCACGCGCCATCACGAAAGGTGGCTTTAACTGTCTGCCCAAAATGACAATGCCAGGCGCACTGTTGATCGGCTGTGATGCCGGTACGCTTAACTTTGCCAAGATCAAAGGCACACATACCGCAATGAAGTCTGGTATGCTGGCAGCTGAAGCAATGTTTGAAGCCCTGCAGGTAGGTGATAACGGCGGTCACGAGCTGACCAACTTCACCGACATGTATAAAGAATCATGGTTGTACGAAGAGCTGTACAGCACGCGAAACTTCGGCCCTGCGATGCACAAATTCGGCATGATGCTGGGCGGTGCTTTCAACTTTGTTGACCAGAATATCTTCGGCGGCAAACTACCAATCACTTTGCACGATAACAAACCAGACTACGCCGAACTGAAATCGGCTGATAGTTGCCCGAAAATTGAGTATCCAAAACCTGATGGCAAACTGAGCTTTGACAAACTCAGCTCTGTCTTCCTGTCTAATACCAACCACGAGGAAGACCAGCCCTGCCATCTGCAACTGAAAGATGCTGAATTACCACTGCGGGATAACCTGCCAAAATTTGCTGAACCAGCACAGCGCTACTGCCCTGCGGGTGTTTACGAAGTGGTAGAAGACGAAGAGGGTCAGCGCTTCCAGATCAATGCACAAAACTGTCTGCACTGTAAAACCTGTGATATTAAAGACCCTGCGCAAAATATCCGCTGGGTAACACCGGAAGGCATGGGCGGCCCGAACTACCCGAATATGTAAGCCAGCTATTCCACAATACTCACAGCCCCAGAGCATTACAGTTTAACCGTGGTAAGAAAAAACCCGTTCATATTCTGTCTGAACGGGTTTTTTATTTACATCGCAATACGGTGTGATTATTTCCAGTACAGCTGATCAATCAGCTCCCGCAACCACTGATGGGCAGCATCTTCATGGTAACGGCTGTGCCAGAGCAACCTGACAGGTATGACGGGTAATTTTTCATCTACAGAAAATGGCAACCCCACCAGCTCCGAAAAGCGGGGTGACTGTCGTGTTAATTTATCCCCCCCCAGCATCACCATATTGTTATTACAAACGGCATTCAGTGCAGTCATCATATTGTTGGTTTCCAATACAATCTGGCGCTGTGACATAACCCAGTCAGGCATCTGCTTATCAGAAAAACCGGGTATCCAGAAATCTACATGGGGTTGTGCCAGGTATTGTTCCCGACTGATATAGCCCTGAGCGGCCAACGGATGGTGGCATGACACCATGCAAACGGGCATTTCCCAAACCAGTACCCGGGCATGGATATTAGCTGGGACATCGTCTTCACCCAACGTCAATATAAAATCAAGCTGCCCGGCTACCAGTGCATCCATACTGTACTGATCAAGATTCAAAACCCGCAGCGACACTCCAGGTGCCTGTCGTTGCAGGTTGCCAAGCAACGCTGAAATCACCCCCTGAGACAGTGGATCAAGCACACCAATTCTGAATGTCCTTTCTAGCGACTCAGGTGCAAAACTTACCGGTGATACTAACCGTAACAAGTCATCCAGTAGTGGATGTAACTGATGGTGTAGTTGTTCTGCCCTCGGCGTGGGGATCAAACCGTGGGAGTGGCGGGTAAACAGCTCATCAGCAAACAACTGACGCAACTGGCGTAACTGACGGCTGAGCGCTGGTTGCGATAATTCCAGACGCTCGGCAGCGCGGGTAACGCTACGTTCTTCAATCAACGCGTTGAATGCCACCAACAAGCGTAGCTCTACCCGACTCAGATCATCCAGTGTCATATAATGGCCCCCTTTTTGTCCAGCGAAAGCACGTCCGTTTCAATTCGCTCAGAAAAAGGGATTCGATAAACCATGCAGTACAACACAGGTACCACAATCAACGTCAACAATGTACCTACGCCCAGCCCAAAGCAGATAACCACCGCCATGCTGGCAAAAAAGTCATCAAACAGAAGCGGAATCATGCCCAGAATAGTAGTAATTGCAGCCATACAGACCGGCCGCACACGGCTCACCGCTGAGTCAAAAACCGCATAATAGGGTGCTTTGCCATTCGCCAGCTCAAGGTTGATCTGATCCAGCAATACAATGCCATTCTTCAACAGCATGCCTGATAAACTAAGAGCCCCCAGCATCGCCATAAACCCGAACGGTAGGTCCAGTGCCAACAACCCCGCCGTCATTCCCGTGACGGCCAGCGGCACTGTCGCCCAGATTACCAGTGGCTTACGCAGTGAATTAAACAACAGCACAGTGATCATAAACATCGCTAGAAAACCCATTGGCAGCGCGCGATTAATCGGTGCCTGAGCATCACGAGAGCTTTCATATTCGCCGCCCCACTCGATGGTATAACCTGTTGGCAGTGTCATCGCTTCAATCTGTGGCTTCACCCGGGCCAGTAATGCTGCGGCAGTATCAACACCAAACAGATCCGGGTCTGTCATCAATGTCAGCGTCCGTTTGCGATCCATACGCATAATCAGCGAGTCTTCCCAGAGCACTTCAAAATTACCTACCACCTGACCAACCGGAATCCAGTTGCGATAGACGGGGCTCCATATTTTCAGGTCTGGCAGGTCATTGATATTCAGCCTTTCATCTTCTGGGGTACGCGCAATTATCGGTAGCAAGGTTGTACCATCACGATA
Organism: Marinobacterium sp.; assembly: GCA_025800125.1. Taxonomy (GTDB): domain Bacteria; phylum Pseudomonadota; class Gammaproteobacteria; order Pseudomonadales; family Balneatricaceae; genus Marinobacterium_C. Next base: position 23,335 of record JAOXSF010000142.1, on the reverse strand, counting down.
CAGACCGACAATCTGGCCACTGAAGTTAGTTAGCAGCATAGCGTCCAGATCCTGTTTCGTGACCCCAACCTTGCGGGCCTGAACTTCCAGAAACTGTGGCCGAATCAACTTGGTACGCTCACGCCAGTTGTGGCGAATATTAGTTGCACCTGCATCAGCCGCAAAAACCTGACGCGCTTTTGTCGCAATCTGTCGTAGCGTATCCGGGTCCGGGCCGCTGATACGTAACTCAAGTTTGGCATCTGTTGATGGCCCTATTTCCAGCCGTTTCAGTTTGTACTGAGCATGGCTATATTGCTGATCGAGATACAGTTTCAGGTCATGCAACACCCCATCAATCAGGGTGTTGTCGTGGGTGCGTACCATCAGTTGGCTATAAGCTGCATACTGCTTTTCCGGGCCATAGGTCAGCATAAAACGCACAGCACCCTGACCGGTTGTAGTGGAGACATAGCTGACCCGCTCATCCGCTTTAAGCCAGTTTTCAATAGTACGGGTATCAGCCGCAGTATCACGAATATCAGTGCCCTGACTGCGCCAGAAGTCCACCAGAAACATGGCCGTAGTTGATGGCGGAAAAAAGGCCTGGCGCACCTGACCAAAAGCGACAATCGCCATCACCATTGCCATTAGAATGATTACCAGAGTCAATATTCGCCAACGCAGACACCCTCCCAGCAACACACGGTAAAAAGTGAAAAACGCTCCCTGATACAGCGCATCATCCGGTTCAGCACCATCCTGAGTATTTTTGCTGTATAACGTGCTGTTACGAAACAGCAGATCACAGAAAAATGGTGTCAGAGTGATTGCAGTAATCCAGGACAGCATCAGCGAAATCAACAATACCCAGAACAATGAGCCTGCAAACTCGCCAGTGGCGTCCGGTGACAAACCAATCGGGGCAAAGGCGATGACCGCAATCACGGTAGCTCCCAGCAATGGCCATTGGGTCTGCTTAACAACCTCAGCTGCGGCCTGTAGCGTACTCATACCTCGCTTGAGGTTAATCAGTATGCCTTCAGTTACCACAATCGCATTATCTACCAGCATACCCAGCGCGATAATCAACGCCCCTAACGATATTCGCTGCAAGTTAATGTCCACCACTTTCATAAAAATGAAAGTGCCCAGAATGGTCAGTAACAAAATCAGTCCGATCAGCAATCCGCTACGCAGCCCCATAAACAGCAGTAGTACCACCACAACAATCAGTACGGCTTCAGCCAGATTGATCAGAAAATTATTAACGGAATTATCCACTTCGGCTGGCTGGTTATAGAGCGTCGAAATTACCATGCCAATGGGACGTGCATACTCCAGCTCAGCAAGGCGCGCTGCAACCGCCCTGCCTGTCTCCACAACATTGACCCCCTGAGTGAATGACACACCAAGGTGTAGAGCATGCTGGCCGTTGTAACTGACAATATTATCGGGCACTTCAGCATAGCCCCGCTGCACGGTTGCCACGTCACTGAGATAGGTCAGTTTATGCGCACCAGGCTCGCTGATAATCAAACGTTGCAGCTCCTGAATATCGGTGAATTCACCCGTCGGTGAAATACGGATATATTCGCTGCCCGCGCGCACAAAACCAGCATTAGACACAACATTCTGAGTTGCCAGTAGCTGGTAAAGCCTGTCCAGCGGTATATTGAGGTTATTCAATTTGATACGGGAAACTTCAATCAGTACCTGTTCCTGTTGTTGCCCCGCAACCATTACCTTGCTGACACCAGGCACCAGCACCAACTCACGGCGTAAAAAGTCAGTATAATCATTCAACTCTTCATAGCTGTAGCCATCACCTGTAACGGCCAGCAAGATGCCAAATACATCACCAAAATCATCGTTGATCTGTGGAGGGTTCACCCCCGGTGGTAAAGCACCCTGATAATCATTGATTTTGCGGCGCAATTCATCCCAGATCTGGCGCAGCTCATCGCCTGCATAGATACTCTGAATCTCCACCGTAATCTGTGACAAACCTGGTGCCGAAATCGAGCGGATCTTATCTACATAGGCCAGCTGTTGAATCTGATTTTCCAGCGGAGCTGTTACCTCTTCTTCAACCTGTTGCGCAGAGGCCCCCGGGTAACTGGTAATAATCATCGCTTCTTTGATGGTAAAAGGTGGGTCTTCCAGTTGCCCTAACCCCAGAAACGCAATACCTCCACCAATCAGTAATAACAGAGCAAACATCCAGGCTGTCACCTGGTGGCGAATAAAATAGGTCGCACTATTCATCTATAAGCCTCGGTCATCTATAAGCCCCGCTCTCGTACCCAGGGGCGTACTTTCATCCCTTCCTGCAGGTAATGCACACCCGCAGTTACAACCTGCTCACCAGCCTGCAAGCCACTTAGAATTTCAAGGCCATCCGTACTTAAACGCCCCACTGTCACCTCAGCACGATAGACCGTCATAGTCTGTGGGTTAACTTTCCAGATGTGCCGATGCAGGCTATCTTTCGGTGTATCTTCTGCTGCATATACCGCTTCAACCGGAATGAAAATTTGTGCCTGTTCCATCTCAAATATTTCGTTCAGGTCAAACTCCACTCGTGCAGTCATACCAGGGTACAGTTCCAGGTTTTCCGGTTGAGGTAATGTCAATGTAACGGTATAGGTCCCTGTAGCAGGGTCTGCCTCGGCGCTTCGTTCACGGTACACAGCCTTGAAAACCTGACCGGGCAGTGCATCAAAATAGACCTGCGCGCCAGCGCTGCGTGCACCAGACCGTGGTTTCATAGCAAAAATATTTTCTGGTAACTGAAAATCAACATCCAGCTGATCATCAGATTGCAGAATCAACACAGGCTCTTTAGCCTGGATGTTTTGATGGTTTTCCAATAATCGACGGGAAACAGTGCCACTGTAAGGCGCTGCCAATCGAGTGTATTGAAGATCAAGCTTTGCGCGGGAAAGCGCTGCCGAGGCAACCGCCAGTTGTGCTTTTTTCTCGTCATACTGAGCCTGAGAAATCAGCTGTCGGGAGATCATGCTTCGAAAACGCTGATATTGCTGGCTGGCCAACGCATACTCCGCTTCGCGCTGTTGCAACGTTACTTCGTAGTCGGTTGGATCAAGTCGGGCCAGTAATTGCCCCTCTGTAACAGCCTCACCCTCACGCACAGGTAGTTCTACCAGTAAACCAGGCACCCTGAATGCCAGTTCAGTGCGTATTGTTGCCGTCACTTCGGCAGGAAAGTTACGCAAGAAAGTAGATTGCGGGTCTTCCACAATGAGAATACGAGCAGGCCGAACCAGTGCTTCTTCACCGGCTGAAACTGCTAAAGGTAAATGGCAGGAAATAGAACCAAGCAGCAACCACCTGGCAAGCCGGGAGAAATACATGAAGAGGCCTCGCTAAATACATCGGGGGGAACAATGTAGCGCAGCATAAAACGTCAACAGCAGAGATAATATAACGCGGCCATGATAGGTGATATGCAGCCTGGCTATATCACAACCCGGTATATATGATCGCAGAGCATACGCCGCTCTGAACAGATGGACTGTCTTTTTCCCACTAAAGTTTAGTGAGAGACGGGGAAAACCAGACCACTAGTGAGATGATGGTAGCCGGATTTGATCATGTTTAACGTATCAAGATATTCAGTTACAAACAGATTATAAGTTACAGACGGCTCAGTAGTTCCCACCTTCGTCTTCATCCGTTTCAATACGGTTGCCGCCGCTTTGCTTAGCAATGGTCAGGTTCTCACTGGCCCTGCGCAACATATCTTCAGCACTGTCATCATGGCCCTGTATGGTAGCGGTACCGATACTGACATGAAAATCCATCACCCCATCAGAGCTCTGGACTGCAAGCCGCTTAACCACCCCCAATACACGCCGCCCAACAATACGAGATTGATCACGACTGGTTTCCGGCAATAACATTGCTAACTGATCATCACCAACTCTGGCCAGAAAATCAGAGCGACGTTTCATCTGAGTAATCCCCGTCACCAGCTCACGTAGTATCTGATCACCACCATTCCAGCCATAACGTTCATTGATCTGGTTAAAACCATCAATATCAATCAGTGCCAGGGAACAAATGTATTCATAACGTTGCGCCTGGGCCACAGCCTGATTCAACACAGGCACCAAGGCTTTACGATTATAGGCACCGGTAAGGCTGTCACGGTGCATCTGATGGCTGGCACGCTCCTCAATCTCTTTCTGACGAGATATATCATGTAGCGCCAGAATTACCTTATCAGCCATTTTACTGCAGCTGATGCGGTACCATTGTTTGCCTTCCAGCCCAAGTTCAGCCAACAGGGGGGCATTATCAGCACTGAGCTGCAGCTCAGTTTGTTGCACGCTTTCACCGGAACGACATTGGTCAAACAGGCCTGTCAACAGCAAAGCCAGTTCTTCGGAGAAGATTGCCTCAGGGGTTTTCCCCCGTAGTGCTTTAAGCTGTATCCAGCTACTACCGCCACCGCCGTAGCTGATACGATTGGCACTATCAATAATAAGCACTGTATCGGAGATAGTTTTAAGCAGAGTTGTAAGCAGCTCAGCGCCAGACATCCATGACTCTCCCTATGGGTTGTACAGACTCAGGCAACACAATATAAACAGGCCTGTTTACAGACAAGAGTTACAACTACCTGAACACATTGCGTATGTTGCCGCGCAGACAGGGTGGGTGCAAATGAAATTGCCATGATACTGACGGAGGTCGGGGTTACGGTGTAGCGGACACCGCTCCCCGAAAAAATCAGATAACGTACTGTTTAAGTGGAGGAAATCCATTAAATTCAATTGAACTATAACTGGTGGTATAAGCACCGGTTGAGAACCAGTACACACGGTCACCCATTTCGAGCGATAACGGCAGTTCGTATTTATGGTGCTCGTACATGATATCCATACTGTCACAGGTAGGCCCAGCCAGTATCACCGCTTCCTGAGCCCCCGTGCATTCTGTCGACACCTGGTACTTGATCGCTTCATCCATAGTTTCAATCAGACCACTGAACTTGCCGACATCCAGATAAACCCAGCGCTCAAGTGCAGTAGTGGATTTACGTGAAATCAGTACAACCTCAGATACCAGTACACCAGCATCACCCACCAGCGAACGGCCCGGCTCAAGCACAATATCAGGAATCTGATCACCAAAGTTTTCATGCAGGAAGCGGGTTATTTCATCATGATATGTCACTAGATGATTGGTTTTTTGCAGATAACTCGCAGGAAACCCTCCGCCCATATTGATCATCTGCAGTGCTATATCATGTTCTTTATGCAGGCGCTCAAAAATAAACTTCACTTTGGCAATCGCAGCATCCCAAACGTCAATATCTCGCTGCTGAGAGCCTACATGGAAAGAAATTCCCCAAGGCTCTAACCCTAGCTCACGCGCCAGGACTGCCAATTCAACCGCCATATCCGGGTTACAACCAAATTTACGTGATAAAGGCCAATCAGCGCCTTCCGAGCCTTCCGTCAGAATACGAATATATACTTTCGAGCCTGGTGCAAATCGGGCGATATTACGCAAATCTGCTTCAGAGTCAGTGGCATACATACGTACACCCCGCTCATAGAAGTAGGCAATATCACTGGCTTTCTTTATGGTATTACCAAAACTCATTCTCTCTGGTGTAACACCAAACGCCAAAACTTTATCCAGTTCATATACCGACGCTATATCAAAACTGGAACCCAAATCTGCTAGCAATTGTACAACTTCATCAGCAGGGTTTGCCTTAACCGCATAATATATGCCTGCATAATCGAAGCTTAGTTCGAGTTCCTGATATTTTTCTCGAACTATATCAAGATCAAGAAGCAAAAAAGGTGTTTCATACTGGTCAGCGGCTTGCTTGAAACGCTTCCAGGTCGCCTTACTGATGTGTTCAGGGAGCTGCTGCATTAGATGTACATCCAAAGATTCGACAATAGAGGGTCAGACCATAAAATGGCGTCCAGTATAGAGAAAACACCTACTGTAGCAACCGTTTTACCAAGACTAATACATTTTATATCAGTCTATGAAAATCAAATACCTGGCAATAAAAACATTAACTTATTCAGTTTCTGAAAATGAGAAACCTGTTTTACTACGACAAGGTTTTACCAACAGAATAAGGCCATCTGTATCAACAACTTCAACCTGAATACCACCGGCAAGCTGTTGCTCTGCACGTAGAGCCCAGATACCGTCATCAAGTTGAGTATGCCCACTACCCGACGGCAGGTCGTCCGATAACCAGAAGCGCTGGCCAATCATAGCTCGGGCCCGGTCCATTAACTGACAGCGCTGATTGACAACAGGTTGGAATATCCAGAGAAAGGCTGCAAGGCCGATAGAGAATAGTGCAAAAAGGCTGAAAAGCTGTAACTGCCAACTGTCCATGAAAGGTCTCACTCAGTGGAGCCAGTATTGGCGCCATCTGTTTGAAAGTATAAAAGATGAGTACCTGTTATGCTGCAAATGCGTTATGAACTGTACTCTCCCGACCACCTGCAATAAAAATCAGCGTTTGAATCAAGCAGTCTCAAGGCGTTTATACACTGCAACAGCAGTGGTAATCAATGGCACTTACACTGGAGTATTGACCTGAGTGGTAGCACTTGGCGCTTTCGCAGAGCTGCTTTCTGTAAAGCAGCTCTGCGAAAGCAGTTTCAGGTATGAAGACAGCTATGGAAGCAAGAACCAAAACCGGTCCATCAGCTTTGCAAAATTTGTAGAGGCAGTCCTAACATTGCATCCCCGGTGCCCGCAAAATACCAGATAACGCCAACCAGACCGCCAGTCACTGCCAGATACCAGAGCGTTGCCACAATCTGGCCATAGCGCTGTAACGGCAACAAGGGGCTATGATGGCGATAACGCCATTCAAAAAAGATCTCTACGCTACCTATCAATAGCAGAAAACCGAGTAATGCCAAACCAAAATGGTAGCTCAGCCAGACACCACCGGCAGCAGCAATGCCACAGACAACCAGCCCAACCCAGGAGTGCATGGAAAAACTGATACTTTTAAGTACATGTCCACCATCAAGCGGCAAAATGGGCAACATATTGAATAGATTCAACAACGCATTCAACGATGCAAGGCCTGCAAAAATCATTTCACCTGTTAACCACCAGCCCAACAGACAGAGTAAAGAAACACCTAGTCCCCAGGTTGGCCCCATAATGGCAATAACAACATCCTGCCAGCGGGTATTTACCTTGTTTTCTCCGAGTGCCAGACCACCGACGAACGGGATCAGATAAATACCCTTGGTCTTCATACCAAAGTATTTCATAGCACGGATATGGCCATATTCATGCACAACCAGACAGGCAATGAGTGCCAATGCGAACTGTAATGAAAATAGCCAGGAATACGCAGCGATACTGGCACCTGCCAGTACGACCTTGATCACCTTGGCGCTTTTAAACAGCTTTAACCCTAGCGAAGCCATGCCAATCAGGCTGAACTGAGGCTTTACAGGTCGTTCTACCGAAGGCACAGCCTGCTCAAGTTGCTGACTATCCTGGCGCCCTTCTCCTGCCAGTTGATCATTAACCGTCAATTGATACTGCATCTCAAACGGCTGCCAGCTTAGCTCAAGTGCCAGGCAGATTTGCAAGGGCTGGCCGTCAGCCTGTAGCTGAAAATGATGTTCAACCGGCTCGCCATCGTCAGTTTGCGCAGCACGTTGTGACACCAGTTGACCGTCCCAGAACAACTGTTGCCAGCCGGCCATATTACCTTCAAGCCGCAGTGGGCGGCCCAGGAGTTGTGCATTTAATAGTTCCAACTCATACCTCAGCGCTACATCATAAACAGATGCAGAGGATTCTACTGGTTCTACAAATACAGCTCTACCAGCTGAGTGACCAAACTGGCGACAGGAAAGCGGATTACAACAGGCTACTGACCAGTGCGACCCCCAGATTAAGTAGAATAAAGCCGAACACGCCTAAACCCAACTGTAGCTCAGGTGGCCAACGCGGGGAGCTGTGAAGCGGTTGATGCTGGCGAACTTTACGACGATTTTTGCGTGACGAGTGGCGACCACGCCTGCACAGACGGTCGTCAGATAGATCATACGTAAGATACTCCATCATTCCATGGCAGACAGAACTGCCCCTCCCCCATCAGAACCGCGCTGCCGCCGACGCTGACACGTACTGCCTGGCCTGCACGGACACTAAAACAGAGTTTGATCTGGCTCGGCCGCCCCATCTCAACTCCCTGAGTGATTGCAACCGTATATTCGCCATCTTCCAGTGACAGAGCCAACACACCGGCCAATGCTGCGGCAGCGCTGCCAGTAGCCGGGTCTTCGGTAATCCCCACTGCAATCCCGAACATCCGGGCAAAAATCTGTTCACCTTCACGACAGAACAGATACAGGCTGGCATTGGGGTCATCACCAATCACCTGTTGCCAACGACTACCATCAGCTACAGCCTGCGCCAACGCCTGGCGGCTACTCAACTCAATCACTTCGAACGGTAGACCACAGCTTGACCAGCAGGGTTCAGATAAAAGAGCTGATTCAGGCAAAGAAACCACAGATGCCAGTTGTGCCAAGGTATGTTCACTGGTACGTACCTGTGGCAACTGCGCCACCTCAAACTGCGCCCACCAGCGCTGATTATCCTGGGTGACCTGGACAGGAACAGGCCCGACATTTTCCAGCAATGTCCATTGGCTGGTACCTTCAGAATGTGTCAGATAGCCTAATGCAATTGCAGTACCTATCGTCGGATGACCAGCAAAATCAACTTCACACGCCGGTGTGAAAATATATACCCGTGGTGACTGACCATGCTCACCCGACTGCACAAACGTTGTTTCAGCCAGATTCAATTCACATGCCAGCTGCTGCATCTGCGATACATTCAAGCCATTCGCATCAGGGAAGACAGCCAGCTGATTGCCTCCAAAGACTTGATCGGTAAATACATCCAACAACAGATAGCGCAATGACTTTCCCTGACAAACCAGCAAAGTTTCATTTGATGACAGATTACTCTGTTCAGGCATTGGATCATCCCTCTTTTTATCTATAATTTTGAATTATAAAAACATACAAACTTATAGATATTTTCTATTTAATAGCAATATAAGATCGGTACATATGGCTGGTTTGCAGACACAGCCTTATATGACATGAGTTGTATTGCAGTATGCCTGCAAACCTGAAACCATTACAGATTCAAAAACAACACTAAATAAGCAACACAGTTAGGCATGACAGCATACTGTATGGCTGTAATAAGCACAGAACTGTACAGGTCACCGGTATTTGTCAGACATCTCACCATCACCGCACATATCTATAAAAAACCTGCCCATGGAAATCCTGTCTATGAAGAACCTGTCTATGAAAAACCTGTCTATGAAAAACCTGCCTATGAACCCCTTTACCGATGAAGTGCGTTATCCATGAAGCTCTATGAACAACTGGCAGACAGTCTGAGCAGCCGCATTGAACAGGGCTTTTACCAAAGTGGCGATAAACTGCCGTCTATTCGCAACCTTAGCCAGCAGCATGGCGTCAGCATTTCTACTGTGCAGGAAGCCTATCGACTCATCGAAGAACGAGGGCTGGCCAGACCTCGCCCAAAATCCGGCTACTACGTCAGCACTCAACGCGGTTTACCACCGTTACCCAGTACAGACCAGGTTCTGCAAAAACCTCTACAGGTTTCCCAATGGTCACACGTACTGCACATGTTTAACCGACCCGATAATGATCTGATCACCTGGCTGAGCGTAGCTCTGCCCTGGCTGGAATCCACCACACTACGCCCTTTGCAGAATACATTGAGTGATCTATCACGCCGGGTAGGACTACGTGGGCTGGCGTATGACCGCCTGAACGGTGCCGAAGAGTTACGTCGCCAACTGGCCCGTGTTGCCATTGATGCGGGATGTCAACTGACGCCTGACGACATCATCATCACAACCGGTTGTCAGGAGGCACTTTCTATTACTCTGCGTACTATCGCAGGGCCTGGGGATATTATTGCTATCGAATCACCTGGTTTTTTTGGTGCCTTACAAGCTATCGAAGCCAGCGGTCTGAAAGCACTTGAAATTCCATGCCACCCCGAACATGGCATGAGTATGGAAGCACTGGAACTGGCCCTGGAGCAGTGGCCAGTCAAAGCAATTCTTACTACGCCCACGTTTAACAACCCGGCAGGACATACCCTCACCGATGAAAACAAACAGCGCATGCTGACATTGGCCACACAATACGATATTCCGATCATAGAAGACGATATTTATGGTGACCTTGCCTACAGCTATCCTCGTCCACGGGCAATAAAATCATGGGATACCGAAGGGCGTGTGATCTATTGCACGTCTACATCAAAAACCATGGCACCGGGCTTACGTGTTGGCTGGGTGGCCCCTGGCCGTTATCTGCAACAGGTCATGCACATGAAATACATCACCAGCATGTCCAGCACAACCTTGCCACAACTGGCTGTCGCCGAATTTATCGCCCAAGGCGGTTACGAACGTCATCTGCGCCGGGTACGCGCCCATTACCAGCACAATCGGGACAGGATGCAGGATTGGGTTAGCCGCTACCTGCCAGCAGGCACCCGAGCCAGCAACCCTCAGGGAGGGTTTGTACTCTGGGTTGAGCTGAGCCAGCAGATTGATGCCAATAAACTGAACGAACGCTGTCAGGCACGAGGCGTTAACGTCGCACCAGGAACACTGTTTACAGCGGGAAAAAAGTACCGAAACTTTATCCGGCTCAATTATGCACAACCGCCCACAGCAGAGATTGAACAAGCGGTACAAATTGTCGGTGAGGAAGTACAGATGATGATGGATCAAGATTAGCGAGCACCCTTAACGCTGAGACAGGGTACTGACTGAACCAGGGCATGAATATGAAAAAGCCGGGATTGCTTAACTATCCCGGCTTTGATCGTAGTGAAACAGGACGCTGGAAAGATTAACCCAGACGGTCGTCCGCAACTTTGTAGCTTGGGTCTTCCATCACATTGACTTCAACCAGGTTGCCCGCTTTATCCAGTAAGCGACGACACTCAGCACTGAGATGACGCAGGTGAAGCTCTTTACCCGCTTTCATGTAACGCTCTGCCAGGCCATCAATCGCTTCCAGACCTGAATGGTCCATAACGCGACAGTTGGCAAAATCCACGATCACAACATCCGGGTCCTGAGACGGGGTAAACTGGTCACGGAAATTATGTACAGAGCTGAAGAAAAGTGGCCCCTGAGGGGTGTAGACCTTAACACCATCTTCTTCTTTCTGTTCCACCACCATCTGCTTGGCATGCTTCCAGGCAAATACCAATGCCGACATGATTACACCAACGACAACCGCAATCGCCAGATCCTGCCAGACGGTTACACCGGTCACAGCGACCACAACAATCAGATCAGATTTTGGAATTTTGCCCCACAAACGCAGGCTGGCCCACTCAAAAGTGCCAATCACTACGATGAACATCACACCCACCAGCGCCGCTACCGGGATCATCTCAATCAGACTGGAACCAAACAGAATAAATACCAGCAGGAACAACGCCGCAGAAATACCAGACGCCCGACCAAAGCCACCGGAGTTGATGTTGATCATACTCTGACCGATCATCGCACAGCCGCCCATACCACCGAAGAAACCGGTCACGACGTTAGCAACACCCTGGCCAACACACTCTTTATTACCACGGCCACGGGTTTCAGTAATCTCATCAATCAGTGTCAGCGTCAGCAACGACTCAATCAGACCAATTGCAGCCAGAATCAGTGCGTAAGGTACAATAATACGCAGCGTTTCCAGATTCAGCTCAACCATCGGAATATGGAACTGCGGCAGCCCTCCCGCGATTGTTGCCATCGGGTCACCGGTCATATCACGCAGCACGTCCTGTACAGTACGGGCGTCCAGGTCCAGACCAATCACCAGGCCTGTTACCACCAGAATGGCTGCCAATGAAGATGGAATAGCACGGGTGAACTTCGGCAGGAAATGAATAATCGCCATGGTCAGAGCAATCAGACCCAGCATCATCATCATGTCATTGCCCTGCAACCACTGCAGCTGACCATTTTCATCAGAGAACTGGAACTGCTTGAGCTGAGCCAGGCCAATCACAATCGCCAGTCCATTAACAAAGCCCAGCATTACCGGGTGTGGCACCATGCGGATAAATTTACCCAACCGAAACGCCCCGGCCAGAATCTGGAATATCCCCATCAGCACAACAGTGGCAAACAGATACTCGACACCATGCATAGCCACCAGTGACACCATCACTACGGCCAGCGCACCGGTTGCACCGGAAATCATACCAGGGCGGCCACCAATGGCCGCCGTAATCAGGCCAACCATGAAGGCGGCATACAGCCCTACCAGTGGTTCAACACCGGCCACAAACGCAAATGCTACCGCTTCCGGTACCAGCGCCAGGGCGACGGTAAGACCGGATAGCAGGTCAGCTTTCATGCTCTGCGTGCGGGAAACAAGCAGCTGAAACATCTACTTCCTCAATATTTTGATAACAAGAGGGGCGCCACTAGCAAGCAACCCCGGATACAGACGTGCCATGGCAGCCAAAACAGCCATAGCAATACGAAAAGAACCTCTGATCAGCCTTGGACATCAGTACAAGCAGCTATGCAAAGGCTGATCTATACAGATAGCTACACATGCGCTAGATCAAAGACTGATCAGAGGTTCCCGGAAAGGCGCGCAAGTATATCAGAGAAGCATGGCAGACTCAGGCTACAATCACGGCAATTAATGGATATTCCAACCTCATTTATGGCAGCAGACATTCACAAGATCAGAACAATGATAACTGTGTCCGGGATTGCAAAGAGTGCTCTGCCAAACGGTAACCGAGCCCCAGCAGCCTTACGGGTTTACCGCCCCGCTGCCAAGCCTCCGCCAGCAGCTGGCGAAAATGTTCCGCTTCAGCGGATTCCAGCGCCTTCTCCGCGGTAGTCAGAGTGAAGTCATTAAACTTTACCTTAACCACAACCCCAGCAATGGCTCGACGATCTTGAAGACTCTGATAACGGGCCTGAAGCTGCTGAATCAAAAAAGGAAGCTGCGCTTCACACTGCTCAAGCCCAAGTAGATCATACGCGTAAGTATGCTCAACACTGACGGACTTGCGAATACGACTGACGGTAACAGGCCGCTCATCCCTGCCACGACACACCTCATACAAACGGCGGCCGAAACGCCCAAAACGCTCTACCAGCTCCGTCTGACTAAAACGACGAAGATCGGCGCAAGTTTCCACACCAGACTGCAACAAACGGCTTGCTGTTTTCTCACCAACACCAGGAATTTTTTGCACCGCCAGCTGACTGACAAAGGCATCAACCCCCATAGGTTCTACAACAAACAAGCCATCAGGTTTGTTCCAGTCACTGGCAACCTTGGCAACAAACTTATTGGGCGCAACTCCGGCAGAAATCGTAATACCTGTTTGCGCAGCAACTCGCATGCGTATCTCTTGTGCCATACGGGTCGCGCTGCCACGGTGATGTGGACTACAAGTCACGTCAAGGTAAGCCTCATCCAGTGACAGGGGCTCTATCAGATCCGTGTATTCATGGTAAATAGCAAGAATCTGACGAGAGACAGTGCGATATTTCTCCATATTGCCCTTCATCAGCGTCAGCTGCGGGCACAGACGCAGCGCCCTGGCGCTGGACATAGCAGAACGCACCCCGTATTTGCGAGCCGGGTAGTTACAGGTAGCAATAACACCCCGGCGCTCAGCACTGCCACCAATCGCCAGCGGCACATTACGCAAAGACGGATCATCTCGCATCTCTACCGCAGCGTAGAAACAATCACAGTCACAATGAATAATCTTACGTGAAGCTGGCGACTTCACACCGGCAACCTGATGATCGCCTGTACCCACCAGATACTCGGTACGTTGCACTCAAATCACCCCGTTATCAGGGTTGTATCTCCATGTATCAACTGCCCCATATGCCGACGGCACGCCAACTGCAAGCCAAAGTCAGCAGCAGACACTGGCTTACTGAACAGATATCCCTGCATCATGCAGCAATGTGCATCACGCAGCAGGTGGTACTGCTCCATCGTTTCAACACCTTCAGCAATAATCGACAGACCCATACTATGAGCCATCGCAATCACGGAGCGTACTAATGTCGCATCGCCATCATCTTCCATCACATCACGGACAAAACTTCGATCAATCTTTAGCGTATTAAACGGGTATTTGCGCAGATAACTGATTGAAGAATACCCCGTACCAAAATCATCAATCGACAATGACACCCCAGCAGCAGCCAGTTCCGTAATCTGATCATCAACGGTAGACCAGTTATGCATCAGCAAGCCTTCGGTAACCTCCAGCTCAATCGCACTGCCTGGCACATTATGGTAACGCAATCGACTGATCAGTTTGCGGGCAAGCTGCCCACGCTGGAATTGACGTGGCGATACATTAATGGCACACCGAAAACCTGGTCGTACACGATCACGCCACTGGCGATATTGCACCAATACCTGCTCAATGACCCAGTCACCCAGTTCATCAATCAGTCCAAGATCTTCCGCTAATGGGATAAAGCGGTCAGGAGGCACCTGGCCCAGCTGTGGCGAGAACCAGCGCAACAGTGCCTCTGCGCCAACAATTTCACCGGAGTCCAGTGCAACCACCGGCTGATAGAACACCTCCAACTCATCATATTTCAGAGCATGCTGCAGATGGCTTTCCAGTTTTAATCGTGCCTGCGCCTGCTCATTCATTTCTGGCGTAAAGAAATGGAAGCAATTTCGCCCCTGTTCTTTGGCTGTGTACATAGCAACATCAGCATGGCGCAACAACGTTTCCGGGTCTTCGCCATCCTGTGGATAAACGGCAATGCCCACCGAAGCCGTTACCGTCAATGGATGTTCACCTAACTGAACAGGCACGCTGAAAGTGCGCAACAGCTGTTCGGCAGCCCGCTCTACTGCCAACAGATCAGGCAGACAATCCAGTAAAACCACAAACTCATCGCCGCCAAAGCGAGCAACAGTATCTCTGCTCCCAATGACACCTTTCAGTTTTTCAGCAGCGCGTACCAGCAACTCGTCACCACTGCTATGGCCAAAGGTGTCGTTAATTCGTTTAAACTGATCCAGGTCGATAAACATAACAGCCATATGACAGTTACCACTACGGGCCGCACTCATCGCAGCACTCAGTCGCTCCATCGCCAGCACCCGGTTAGGCAACTGCGTCACAGGGTCATAACTGGCCTGCCAGGCCAGCTGGGCTTCCTGATCTTTAAGGCGGGTAATATCTTCATTAATCGAAACAAAATGTGTAATGACATCGTCGTCATCACGAATCGGCGCAATACTGGCCAGTTCCCAGAACAGGCTGCCATCTTTACGCCGGTTCAGCAGCTCTCCACGCCATGGCTCACCACGCGTAATGGTTTGCCACATCTGCTGGTAGGTCGTAGCAGGTGTCTGACCTGAACGTAATAACCGGGGCGTTTGCCCTACAGCCTCATTCAGGCTGTAACCACTGGTCAGCTCAAATGCCGGGTTAATGTATTCAATACACCCCTTAACATCGGTAATAAGAATAGAAGACGGGCTTTGCTCGACGATGGTCGACAACTGCATCAAACGCAATTCATCCGCTTTACGATCTGTCAGGTCAGTCAAAAAGCCTATAAAACCTTGTACTTCACCCTGCTCATCAAGAATATAATTCAGCGTAACTTCAAGGTCCCGTTTGCTGCCATCAGGTCGCTGCCCGATGCGATGATACCGCGACACATGGGGTTCTTTGCTAAGCAATTGCTCAAACAGCTTCAACGTAGATGGCCATTGCTCTGCTGGCATCACCTTTTTCAATGACTGCCCCACCAGCTCTCCGGTGGAATACCCATAGATCGCTTCCGCCACGGGATTGACGTACAAAAAGGTAAGGTCACGATCAAGATGTGCAATACCGTACGGACAAGCCATCAACAGTCGGCGCTGCATCTGTTCCGATTCAAACGCCTGGCGCTGACTGCGGGTCAACTCTGTCACATCCTGGCTGACACCCAGAATGCGCACTAGCTGGCCTTGCTCCTGAACCGGCTCACATCGGGAACGAATCCAGCGCACCTGGCCATCCGGCAGTAATACACGGTGATCAAACGTATAAGGCTTGCCGCTTCGTTCACCATCAGCAATCTGTTGCTGCACCAGCTCACGATCTTCAGGGTGTACCCGTTGCAACGTCACCTGCCGCGACAGTTCCCGTTCACCGGGGTCAAGCTGATATAAAGAAGCAAGCTGTTCAGAAATCAGTACTTTCTGACGCCGTATATCAACCACCCAGCTCCCCATATCGGCCAGACGCTCAGCTGCATCAAGCCCCATCTGGCTGACTTCAAGTCGCGCTTCAATACGGTGCCGGATAAGGTCACTTTCTACCCGACGCGCCACAAAATGCAGCATTGAGCGTAAAGTATCTGAGATCTCCATAGGCTGGCGGGACATCACCGACATCACCCCCATACTACGGCCATCACCATCTTCCAGCGCAAACCCCAGATAGCTTTCTATACCATGCTGCCGTAGAAAGTTGTCGCCGGGAAAGCTGGCCTGAATACGGGAGGGGTAATGTCTGGAAGCACCGCTGTCCAGCACAATCTGGCAAGGTGTATCTGTAAGGTCATAGCTCTGATCAATCAGATAACTACCACCGAAATAACAGGAAATCGCATTCAGCTGCCGTGTATCGTTACTGTCAATTTCAGCAATCATCGCTACATCCAGCTCAAGCGTCTGACACAGCGTTCGGGTAAGGCGGTCAAAGAAACCACTGCCCCGTATGCCAGATTCCATCGCGATAATCTGCCCCATGGCCTGTTCAGCCTGATACTGACCACTGACATCCGTAAACAACAGCAGACTACAACCATCATGATGGCTAACCTGCACCAGGCAACGCAGCAGGCATCTCTCTTGCGTTAAAGCGGTCAATGTAACTTCGCATGGGTCACCTGCGGGTAACAACAACAGAGCACCAAGCACACCGGCAGCAATCTGACAACGGCTTTCCCACTCTGACAGCAAACAGGGTTCTGTCAGTGACAGACCTGTCAGGCGTTCCCAGCCAGGGCTGACAGCAACGACGTTATCCTGCCGACACAATAGCGCTGGCACAGTCTGGCTGTTCAACAACAGCTCCGGCTGCAGTGCATCATGCTCTGTTACCGTCTGCATATTTTGCCAGTCTCCTTTCCTCTGAATCTGATCCTGTGCAGGCCTGTGGTACCGTTCGTTACAGACATATCACGACAGACATATCACTGCACTCAGGTGTACGAAAGCACACACAATCGGGTACATCCACATCACAAACATCATAGTGCTACGTTACTTGTACCGATGAACCAACCGGTAGCTATCGAGTCGGGACACTCTACGGATAAATATATAGTACTACCAGTAAAGGCAATTACTGATCATCATTTTTAAACCTGAGGCAGCCCCCCAACTCACGACCTGATAACAACATCGTGCATTTCCAGTTGCCCGGCCTGGCTGAACGCTTCCTGGGGTAGCGGATTGGCATGGGCGCGTCGAAAATCTTCACTGCCAACCCAGTTTTCAAATGCCTGCTGGTCCTGCCAGCAGGTCTGTACCACCCAGGGCGCGCCCTCTTTCGCTGGTTTCATAACCTGCATAGATAAAAAACCAGGCTGGTTATCTATCTGGCCTGCCCGACGCTGAAATCGCTGTTCGAATTCCTGGCTGTAAGCGTCTCTTACCCAAACCCGATTGGACACGACCCACATTACGTTACCCTCATCATTTCAGTATATATGGCCAGCCTGATCTGCCAGCACTGTCATAACATCATCACTACAGCGTCAGCGCATTGTCATATACCACACCTAAATTTCAATACCCATGCCTCAGCTGCTTGCAGGAATGCTAATAAAGCATAGCTAAACATCGGAACAAACTGTTCTGGTAAAAAAAACACCGCTAAAGCTGGAAAGATAGCGGCCCAAAGTAGTGCGACTTCTGTCTCCTGGTGGCTGAAGAAACGCTCAAATGAGTTACCTGCCATACCTGCCCCCCGAAGCAACAGTTATCGGAGCAACAGTTATCGGAGCAGTAGTTATCAGGCCAACTTTCAAAGCTGCTCTAAGAGCCACACCAAACAACCCAGAAGGGGATATTTATGAATTCCATCAGTGTAGAACAGGTGTTGACCGACAAATACCCGGCTTTCGCCACCAAACCCGCGCCGCTGCGCAACTCTACACTGTTTTTATTGCGCAGGCTGATACGAGAACAGGAAATAAACCGCTTCCTGGAAACACATAGTCACTGCAGTGGCTTCGAGTTCATCGAACAGGTGCTGGACTACTTTGACTTTACCTACAGCCTGAGCAACCGTGACCGCAGCAACATCCCCTCAACAGGGCGGGTCGTCATTGTTGCTAATCACCCACTGGGGGCACTGGACGGATTGGCACTGCTGAAACTGATTGGCGAAATACGCCGCGATGTCAAAATCGTCGCCAATGATATGCTGATGCACTTTGAGCCACTGAACGGGTTGATTCTGCCCGTCGACAACATGGGCAAGAGCACACGAAAGCAGGATATTGCCCGTATCGTTGACAGCCTGCAAAACGAAGAAGCCGTTATAGTTTTTCCTGCTGGCGAAGTCTCCCGCGCCAGCCTGACAGGCATTAAGGACGGTAAATGGAACAGCGGCTTTATTCGCTTTGCCCGCAAGGCCAACGCTCCAGTATTGCCTGTTTACATCGGTGGTAAAAACAGCTCTCTATTTTACGGTGCATCCTGCCTGAACCGTAACCTGGCAACGCTGCTACTGGCCAGAGAGATGTTCAAACAGCACGCCACAACTTTGCCTGTCCGAATTGGTGAACAGATTTCTTTCAGCCAACTGGACAGTATTCCTGTCTCCAATCAGGAAAAAGCCCGCCTGTTACGTAAACACCTGTACCGTATTGCACGTCACCGCAGCCCTTTGTTTATTACTGAACGCACCATCGCCCACCCGCAAGACCGCCAGACACTGAAACAGGAGTTGCGTGATGCACAATTGCTAGGTGAAACCAGTGATGGGAAAAAGATCTACCTGTTTGATCATCAACCTGATTCAGTGGTTATGAAAGAAGTTGGCCGGTTACGAGAAGTATCATTCCGCTGTGTCGGAGAAGGCACCGGCGAAAGACTTGATCTGGATCGCTATGATTCATACTACCGACATCTGATTCTCTGGGATGAGGAACAGCTGGAAATCGTTGGCGCCTATCGTCTGGGTGAGGCCTGGAAGTTACAGGAACAGACAAACTGTCCCCTCTACAGTGGCACTCTATTTCGCTATAACCCTGGTATGCAGCGCTACTTTGATCAGGGTATCGAGCTAGGACGTAGCTTTGTCCAACCGAAATACTGGGGAAAACGCAGCCTGGATTATCTCTGGTTTGGCATTGGTGCCTATCTGCGCCAACATCCGGATGTCCGCTATATGTTCGGCCCGGTCAGCCTGTCCAACACCTACCCGAAACACGCAAAAGACCTGCTGGTATGGTTCTATCGCCACTACTTTGCTGACAGTGAACAACTGGCCCATGCTTTTTCGCCTTACAGTATGAACCATGAAACCGAAGCCACCATCGGGCAGCTGTTTACCGGTGATAACTACAAAGATAACTTCAGAATTCTGAAAGAACAGCTGGAATATCTGGGCGTTAATGTACCCACCCTCTACAAACAATACAGTGAAATCTGTGAAGCAGGCGGTGTACGCTTTCTGGATTTTGGTGTAGATGCCAGTTTTAACTACTGTGTTGACGGTCTTGTTCTGGTGGATATGAAACATATTAAAGCCAAAAAGCGTAGTCGCTATATGAGCAGCCCAAAGCCAGAGTGATCCCCCGCAATAACCAGGGCAGGCTTATAATCACCGGGGCGGGCTATAACCACCGGAGCGAGCTATAGTAAACAGGCCTGATCGAGTACAAAGTCACTCTCGGAGTCCTGCCATGACCGACCGTTCCTGCCCCACCTCTCGCTCCAATCATCAGGAAATAGACCAGTTTCTCAAGCAGGTCAGACAAGCCCCGGCCCTGCGGGACACTGGGGTACAAGGGCGTCTGATCTTTGCACTGGACGCAACCCTGAGCCGTCAACCCACATGGGACCAGGCCTGCCATATCCAGAGTGAAATGTTCAACGCTACCCGCGCCATCGGCGGATTACAGATACAACTGTGTTACTACCGGGGTTTTGCTGAGTTCAGCTCAAGTGAATGGTTACGAAACACCCATAGCCTGACGCAGGCGATGAACAGCGTCAGCTGCCTGGCTGGTCGCACCCAGCTGGAACGTTTGCTGAACCACGCCTGCATGGAAACCCGACGCAAGAAAGTACAGGCCGTTATCTTTATCGGTGATTGTGTCGAAGAAGAGGTTGACCGGTTATTTCGCCATGCAGGCGAATTAGGCCTGCTTGGTACACCTGTATTCATGTTTCAGGAAGGCAACGAACTGGTAACCAAACGCACCTTCAAGCGCATCGCTGAACTGTCCGGTGGTGCCTGGTGTCATTTTGATGCTCACAGCGCCCAAACATTGAAAGCATTACTGGCCGCCGTTGCTGTTTTTGCCAGTGGAGGGCGACGGGCACTGGAAGATTTTGCTCAGCACCATCAGGGTGAAGTGCGACGACTGGTTCATCAACTAAGGTAACCAGCCCTCCTCTGCCAGCAAAAACCGAACCCACCGCCCTCTTACAGCATCACCAGCCTGCCTTCATCCAGTCGTACATGGAATCCATTCCTGTCTTTATTTTCGTTTGAGGCATATATATTCAGCCCCTACACTGGCGCTCTTTCATAATCTGACCAACACATTCATACCCGGCGAATACCAACAGGAGCAACACCGTGTCTGCATGGATACTTTTCACGCTAATGGCTGCATTCATGCAGGCAACCCGTACCGCTTGCCAGAAAACTCTGGCAGAACGCAGTAGCGCCGCTGCTGCAACCCTGGCTCGCTCTCTGTTCGCGCTACCACTGGTATGGCTATGGTTAGCATTGATCTGGCATTTATCACCACCAGTACAGGCACTACAACAAACGCTACAACTGATGAACAAAGCCTTTGTACTGTACAGCAGTTTTGCAGCCTTGATGCAGATTCTGGCAACTATCTTGATGGTACAGCTGTTTACACAACGCAACTATGCAATTGGTATCAGCTATGCGAAAACCGAAGCCCTGCTGATTGCGGTACTTGGCCTGCTGCTATTTGACGAAACACTGAACACATATGGCTGGCTGGGAGTGGCCATCAGCGTCGCCGGGTTGGTGTTGCTCAGCCCTCACTCAGGGAGGAGTGCAGACACAAGCGACCACAGCGACAACGTCAACCACTTTAAAACAACCTTACTGGGCCTGAGCAGCGGGCTGGGGTTTGCATTAACATCGCTGGCAGTTCGTCAGGCCGGTATCAGTCTGGGCGAGCAGCCTTTACTCAACGCCGCCATAACATTAACAGCAGTAATCAGCCTGCAGACATTACTACTGGGCGGCTGGATGCTGATGCGCCGACCTTCAGCGCTGTCACAACTACTGCACCAATGGCCTCTGGCCAGCACTGTCGGGCTGACCAGCATGGCAGGCTCGGTGGGCTGGTTTTCAGCCATGATGATGGTCAACCCAGCGCTGGTAAAAACACTGGGGCAGGTCGAATTTCTGTTTGTGCTGGTCTTCTCTCGCCGCCTGTTCCGGGAAACACTGAGCAAACGTGAACAGGCAGGCATTGGCTGTCTACTGTTATCGGTAATACTGATCCTGCAACGCAGCTGAGACCAGCTGACACGTAGCTGAAAGCCTCCAGCAAGGAACCAGAGAGTACCCCTCTGGCTCTATAGGTTGTACCCTTCAGGAACCAGTACGGGCCACACAGCCAATAATTCGCGGCCAGGGTAAGCAGCTCAATAACAAGTAAACAGCCAATACACAGGTAACGTCTTATGCATCCTTTAAGTCTTATTCTACTCGGCACCCTGACGCTGATTGGTGTGCTCTGGCTACGTGGCAAACCTGCTCCACAAAGGCGTCGCGCATTACTGCAGCTGTTAATTCTTATTCTGGTACCCGGACTGCTTTACATGGCCGCAACAGGGCGTCTGCACTGGCTTGGTGCCATCATAGCGGCTCTGTTACCTTTTGCGCGTCGTCTGCTGCCCCTGCTGCGTTTCTTGCCACTATTCAGGGGGTTATTCAAAAGTAGCCACAACCCCCGTCACCGAACAGACGGCAATCAGTCCAGCATTACAACTGCCGTTCTACAAATGACACTGGATCATGATTCCGGTGTTATGTACGGCACTATTTTGCAAGGCCCCATGGAAGGAAAGGAACTGGGAGAACTGGAAGAAGCTGAATTTATTTCGCTGCTGCAATACTGTCGTCAACAGGATGCTGAATCAGCGCGAGTGCTGGAAGGTTATCTGGATAAACGCTTTGGTGAAAACTGGCGCAAAGATGACCCGGACATTCAGTCTCAGAATACCGACAGCACACCAGATTCACTCACCAGACAGGACGCCTGGCAAGTGCTGGGGCTGTCACCCGGCGCCACTGAAGCGGAAATCATCCAGGCACACCGTAGACTGTTACAAAAGGTGCATCCAGACCGTGGGGGCAGTCACTATCTGGCGGCAAAAATAAATGAGGCAAGGGATCAATTACTGAAGTAATACGATCATTCCGACCTGTCGGTCTTTTTATTGAAGTCCTTGATTTATTTAACAAAACACACCTTTTTCACTATTGACCTGGGCGTTTTTTTGCAAACCTCTTGAAAAAACCTTCAAAAATACGTCTGAAGGATAAGTTTCGTCTGTTGATACCCTCCAGAGGAAGGCAGATAATTAGCGCCAAGATCAAGGAGGTAATAAAACTATGGCACGTCCCGCTGAATTTGACCGCCGGGAAGTCCTCGATAAAGCGATGGAGGTCTTCTGGCGTACAGGTTTTACCGCTACATCCGTAGCCGATCTTGTAAGCGCAACCAGTCTGAAGCCGGGCTCTCTATATAGTGCATTTGAGTCCAAGCGCGGTCTTTTTGTTGAAGTAATCGACACCTATGCTGCACGTCGTATCGAGAATGCGCAACAGGTACTCGAAAATGCAGAAGACCCGCTGAACGCCATCTACGCATTTTTTGAAAGACTACGCCAGGATGCCTGCCAGGATGAAATTGGCCGTGGCTGTCTGATGATCAATACAATGCTGGAGCTGGCAACTGAAGATGACGACTTGC
>JAOXSF010000118.1 GCA_025800125.1 Marinobacterium sp. | reverse complement strand
ATGCAATCAAAGTAGCTCGGATACCCCTGACACTCGGCCCAGTTCGCGGCTTAAGTGTCGCTGGCTGGCACAGGTTGAGAGGGGCCAGCAGTGGCGGTATCACTATCTTTCCTTTGGCGCTTACCTTTGCCTGGAAGGTCCTCATTGTTGATAATCCGTTTGCGGTATTGCAGTTCGATATCGTTGGCATCTTTACGAGCAACAGCCAAAATTTGTTCACAGATGGAATCAACCTTGGGGAACTCAACAACTGGCTCTTCTTGTTGCAGGCTCTCCATCAGCTCCTTGTCGCGCCTCCAGGCAGACCAGGCCCATTTTTGCCAGCCCGGTCGGCGGGTATCTTTCAGTACCTCATTAGGGAAGCGGTATTTGCTGGGGACCAGCTTTTCTGCACGCTCTTCTTCTGTGTAGTAGTTGGGGCCGTTGTTGTACAGGTGCTTGCTCAGTAAATTCCACTCAGGGATGAACTTTCCCCACATACCAGGCACCCGGAAGGTCTTGCGCAGGTCATGAAAGCGGTACGCAGAAACAGGGTGCATGTATTCAGGGTTCATCGCAGTGATTTCCGGCCACGACAACGGCAGACCGAAAACCGCCTCATACCACTGGTCCATAGTGGTGCCATTCGGGAGGAAGAGGGAGACGCCTGAAAGACGCCAGCCACTACCCCTTTCCGAACTTGCTGCAAC
>JAOXSF010000117.1 GCA_025800125.1 Marinobacterium sp. | reverse complement strand
CCCCACATCACCTCACAACCAACCACATTACTTCATCTCACACTGCAAGCAATGGCCCTGGTCTAGGTTGAAGCAGGTGGCAAATTTTAATGACACATGTTAACTGATTATTTGGAATTGAAGCAGGGCTGGAACTAGAATATCCTCACACCAGTGGTGGCAGGAGCTAGAAGCTCCTCACACCAACCAGGTGGCAGGATGCTTTGGTTCCTCACACCGTGTTTGGTGGCAGGATCTGCACTGGAAAGCAGTGATGTTGCATGCGAATGTCATCACTTTCTGGATTTCGGTAGCTGTTTTTGAGCTCACGCCTGTTAGGAAACACTGCGTCCAAGCCATGACAGTAGTTGCTTTTTGGCATGTGCTGACTTGGATGGTGCTCCAGGACGCTCCCAAACTATTTCTAGGTAAAACGGGTTTTACCTGAGTTATTAAGCTTTTACCAAAAAAACAAAAACTCATAAGTTTTGGCCTTTGACGATTCAGCTCTGACCCTGTGAGGAGGCGGCATGGTCGTCGTCCTCGATGGACCCCCTGGATGCTGCCGCGTCTGGTGGTGTTCCCAACGAGCGCCTGACTGCAGCCATCAATGCGCAAATGGCAGCGCCTGGCTGGCGAGGTGCTGAAGAAGCTCAGCTCCCAGCTGGACAACAAGCAAATCCTACTGCTACTGCACAGGCAGCAGCTGGTCCTGGTGGAGGTGGCCAAGCAGCTGCTGCTCAGCAATGCCAGCAAGCCACTGCATACGGGCAATGGCCACAGGCGCCTAGCCAGCAATGGCAACAGCTGCAGGAGCAGCAATGGCAGCAAGCAGCTGCTGCAGCCGCTGCACAGCAAGCCGCTGCGCAGCAAGCTGCTGCGCAACAACAGGCCGCAATGCAGCAGCAGGCCGCAATGCAGCAGCAAGCTGCAGCACAGCAGCAGCAGGCTGCCATGCAGCATGCAGCGCTGCAACAAATGGCAGCCCAAAATGCTGCTTATTGCCCGACTGGAGCTTCTTCTTCGCAAGCATGGTTTAATCCGTGTGGCCAGATCACACAGCAGCAAGCAAGGCCGCTTGCGCCCCAACAGCCGCTGGAGCATGTCCCTGTTCAAGTTCAGGAAGGAGAAGTTCACCTTGTCCGTCAACTCATGGAGACTCTGAGGAATGATGGCTTTCCAACTGCCCGGGCCAAGGGTGGCGGCAAGCGTTCATCATACCGGGGTGAGAAAAGGTCCGTGGATCCGCGTCGAGTGGCGTGGTTTCTCCGGAACCGGGCTCTCAAAGAACAAAGGCGACAAGAGAAAGCTTGGTCAGCGCAGCAGTGGAGAAGCAGATCGTGGCATGGGTGGAAGGCGCGACCTTCCTGGTATGGCCATGATGACTGGGAGTGGGATGATTCTGACGGAGAAAACTATGATGACGAAGATGAAGACAATTGGAAGGAGAATGCTGATTGGGATCGTTCCTGGAATTGGCAGCAAAACAATTGGCAAGACTGGCAGGATTGGCATAGTGATCAGGGAGATGGCACCAGCAGACCTGGCACTGGACCTGCAACGGCAGCGGCTTGAGCGGCGGCTTCGACGCCTACAGCACGTTTTTTTGAAAAAGCAGAAAAAAAGGGCGTTTCTGTGTTTCAAGCTTTGAGTGGCAGGCCTATTTTGGTCCTCACACGGGATGGCAGGCTTTAAAATCTTCACACCAATTCAATGTGGCAGGTTTTGTCAGCCTCACAGCATTTATTTAGGGTGACAGGGTTTCTAATCCTCACACCATCAAAATTTTGTTGGGAGGGTGGCAGGCCTGCCAGGGCCTCACACCAGGCTATTCAATTTTTTTTTTACAGGTGTAGTAATCATTTTGAAGTCCCAGCCATATCAGTCATGAGCAAGCTATAAGCCATGTTTTTCCGCAGCCATTCTAGAACTTCATTCCCTCGAACATTTTCACACGCTACTCGTTCGCAGGCATGCCGTCTGCAGTCCAGCAATTGGAGCAGTTGATTTTATTCAGCTGTGCTGTTTCAGAAGCGTTGGCAACGATCGACCATGTCGATGATCTGCTTGGCGACTTCCCGGACTTGGCCAATCTTGTGGGCGTGAGCAAGGAAGAAGTTGAGCAGACATTGGCAGCTATCCGCACCATCGCC
>JAOXSF010000095.1 GCA_025800125.1 Marinobacterium sp. | reverse complement strand
CTTTGTATGTTTCACGTTTCAAATTATAACGATAGCCATGGATCATGGCAGGCACTGTATTGCCCGTTCGGCAATTCATTAAGCAAAAAACTGTTCATATTAAAGGAGGCTTTCGCCTCCCGCGCTATCCTTCCCCGCACTAAAAGTACGGGGCTTGTCGCGCATTCTGGTCAAAACCCCAGCATTACACAACTCAATCAGCCAGCCAGATAACTGCAATACATCAACTTCTGGTGCTCGTTGACACCAGACCGCCTGCACGCTCGCAGACCCCTGCTGCCATACAGGATCATTCAAAAAGCTATACTGCCAAGCATTCAGTTTTACCACCTTCACCCTGTATCCACACCTTGATATCAGTATATATGTCTGACCAAGCTGGACGGGGGAACCGGCGCAAGACGTTGATATATTGTCAAATAGTACCGCCAGATCAAAGTCTGACACCATAACAGATGCCGTATTTGCTAACGCCAGCTCAATATCCCTACCCAGCAACAAGGATACCGGGTCAATCACTGGCATCTCACAACGCTCAGACCCACTGGCTCTGATAGCACAGGCAACACGATGCTCTAACTCCGCCAGTTGCTCAGGAAGCTTTAGACTGACATCCGGATTGTCCGGGCGCATCGTTTCAAGAAACCGGGCAAAATCCTCACCCAGATTAAACAGGGTCCAGCAGCGGGATGGCCGCTGTGCCAGATACATCAAGGCAAACTGATCAAACAACGTCGAGCCCATAACACTGGCCAAGCATTCGAATTCTGCCCGCATACATTCCAGCAATCGCAACTGGTAACCTTGTGCGTAAATATACATACGCTGCTCACCAGTAAGACGGCTGTCATCCGCGACACGCTCAGCCAGGCACGTATAATCCAGTTCTCGCGATACTAGTGCCTGCGCAAACCAGCGCTGTAATTCTGCCAGATCAGACATTATCTCCCCTCATCTGATAGTGCAACGGCGTTGATACCACAGAATCCGAGTACCCTGTGTAAACCAGATCATGCCCTGGCAACTGCCCAGCTAACGCATCGCGCGCTTTATTCAACTCGGTTACCAGTGCAGGGAAGTCAGGAATATCAGCATCCCATTCAAGTAATGTCGGGCAGTCAGGACAAAGCTTCTGTGCCAGCTGATACAACGCCCAGACCTGACGTGGCACTGCCGTATTGTGAGTATCAATAATATGAGTACCGCAGTGGGTCGGCCCTGCAAGGTGCATCTGCACCACCTGCTGGTGTGGCAATGCCCTGATATATGTTTCAGCGTCATAATTATGATTAAACGCCGAAACAAAAACATTGTTCACATCCAGCAACAGACCACAGTCAGTGCGCGCTACCAGCTCACCAATAAACTCCCATTCAGTCATATCTGAGTGAGCAAACTGCAAATAGCTACTGGGATTTTCCAGCACCAGCGGGCGTTTAAGGCGCTCCTGCACCTGCAACACACGCTCTGCAACATGGGTCAGACTTTCTTCAGTGTAGGGTAACGGTAACAGGTCATGAGTATTTACCCCAGCAATGCCAGTCCAGCAGATGTGGTCTGACACCCAGACCGGATTCACACGCTCAATAAGCTCCGCCAGGCGATCAAGGTATACAATATCCAATGGGTCTGTAGAACCAATCGACATCGACACACCATGCATGACAATGGGATAACGCTCGGCAAGACGCTCCAGCATCCAGGCAGCAAAGCCATCATTGCCAATAAAGTTTTCGCTAATAATTTCAAACCAGTCCACTGGACGCGGAGAATCTGCTGGCTGATTCAGATCGTTTTCTAATAACCATTCAAAGTGACAGCTACGCAACCCCACTCCAAACCCCAATGCGGGCATCCCTGCCGCCAGGCCAGACGTCACGACCTGCGGTTTAGCAATATCCAACCTTATAATCTCCTGATCAGATGATAGATGCGGCAGGCATCTCAACCTGCCGCTAGACTCAGTTGGTCAGATCAGGTGGAAGGCGGGAACGCGATACGAAGCAGATTGGCGTCTGGCATTTTAAGCGGGTCACCGTCTTTCGCACTGTCAATATCTTCCTGGGCGACCAGCTTCCCTTGCATCACACTCTGGTAAGCACGCCACGCAACATCGTACACAGGCTCGCCTTTCTTATACTCCATCACTCCCTTGTCATCAAAAGTAGCAGGCTCCCAGCTTTTTTCGCCTTTTTCTTTCAGGTTAAAGAGCTGCATTTCGCCTTCTTTCGGGAACAGTTGCGAAGCAGAAATAGGCACAGCACAGCCACCACGGCTGGCGCACATATTACCACCCGGCGCGCTTTCTGTACCGCTACCACCAGTAGACACTGAACTACTACAACCACTGCCTGCTTTAAAGGCATCATGGACAAAACCACATCCCCCCTCACCAGCACAGTTGTTAGATCCTTTACAGGTGTGATACACACCTAATGAAGCACAGGCATCCATTTCACCTTTATTGCGGAAACTCAATCCCTGACAGGCATGGTTTACAGGCGTATCACCTTGCCCGGTTTTACCACTGGCGCGAGGGTATTCCCCCAACGACAGATCAGGCGCACGGCCAAAAATAGCCCAGCAAATCGCTATACGATCTCCAGACCCGGCCATCGAAGGGAATGGGAAAGCAACGGGCGACTTTTCTTCATCGTTGAACTTACAATAATCCCAGAAATCATCCAGCACATTGGTAATACCAGCAATAGACCCCGCCGCAACATGGCTGAATAGCTCATAATTTTTTTGGGATAACTGCATGTCACCGCAGAGCAGCGGCTCAGTCGTAGCGACCTCTGCAACATCACCTGACTCAGGCTGAATATTAAGATCGTACAGCTTGATATGGTTCAGAGCGCTAGCAACCTCGGCCGCAGATGGAATTTTATAACGGCTTTCACTCACGTCAGCTGTTTGCAACCACTGCGCTTGCCAGGGCTTTTCACCTGACGCTGTATGCCACTGATCCCAGGTACTTACACTGCCTTCACGCACGTCCCTTGCGACGCGAAGAAAACGCTCAAAGTGATCATGTTCCCCACGCGTCGCACGAGCATGAGCATGCGCTGATTTCTCTTCCTTATCACCATCATCATTATACGTTGGATAATCTTCTTCCAATGCAGCATGATCTGGCTGATAACGACGCTCAACATTATGGCTGGCATTATTTTTATCAAGCAGCTCCCTTTTCAGCCCTTGCACCAGCGTCTTCATACGTGTTGGCGCTACTTTCAACATGCTGCCTTCACCCTGATCAGTAATACCACTCATCATGTTGAAGATTTGCAACTTGGCTGTCTCAGGATCAGCCGCAGTTACCATCAAATCCCCCATTGCAGGGAATTCAGCAAATGGGTGCCCACCATGTTCTTTGCGATTGGAGTAGTTAAACAGATCCTGCTGCGCACTCTTTTTGCAGAACATCAGATCAAATAGACGAGTGCCATCTGTATATTCAATATTCAGATATTCAGCCAGACAGGTATACATATGTGCGATGGAACCGAACGAAGGCAAGTTGTCTTCGGTACTATCAGTATTCCAGTTATCAAAAGGCACTGTTGGGAAATAGTTTTCACGCTCCTCGTCCTGCAAGCCTCCACGAATAAGGTCTTCATCTGCTTCAATTGCCATAAACAACGTTATCGCATTAGCGTCCAGCGGGCCCAGCTTAACTTTCACATCATGCAGTGGCATACCAACCGCCGCACAATCCCCCTGCTCAACCAGGCGGGAACCATCTTCCGCAAAGCAAACCCCCTCTTTCATATCGCTCAGATCAACGATATGCGGAATACGTGGTGTACCATCATAACAGTGCCATCCTCCGGGATACTCACTATCAGGGCTGTTCTGCAATGCACTACCGGTAAAGACAGGACTGGCTTGCTGCTTCAGGTGATCAGCAATTGTTTCATCAGCCCCCTCATAGGGCTTACCCAGCGCAGCACAGATATTAGCGGCCATCTGCAGATGCAGCATCTCCTGAATAAAGACACTGAAAATGGTATTAAAGCTTTTCTTATTAACTGGATTATGCGAGTCAATTTCTCCCACTGCTGGCTTTCTTTCACCCGCATGTGGGTCGGCCTGCGGTGCCGCACCGGGCCAGAGCCGTCCTTTATAAAAGTCGTTCTTTTTGCCAGTAATCTGGTGCATTCCCTGAATGGAATACATTGAAGTCATGTAGAGAGGAATGGTAAACAGTTCAACATTAACAGCGGCCTGGGTTAACGCACGGACAGCTGAAATATCTCTCTGTTTATACTTTGGATCACAGGGCTCTCGCGTAAGCTCGCTGAATATTTCTGAGTTTTTAAGCTTGCCCAGTACCTGCTCAATCTTGTTAGCCACGGTCTTATCCTTGTGTTACCGAACGCCTGTGGTTCAGTATCCTGATTCTGACACCACGGGGTATCTCCATTTACCTCTGCCCAGAACCACCGCCTGTATCTATTCAGCTATCTCCTCACCTGTGGGGCATCTCATCCCGTGCTGAAATACCGCATCATGCTGTAATCAATACAATGCTATCTGAGCAGGTGCAGACTAGCACTGAATCTAAAAACTACAATGAAAACCCGGCTTAGACTTTGGCCACATACTGCCAGCGTACTAAACCGGGAGATTCAGCCATCAGTTATCGCAGGTTGCCTCAATCTTATGAATAGCAATGTCTGCACCATTAAATTCCTGCTCATCATCCAGCCGCAGGCCGACAAAGTGTTTAATCGCACCGTAGATAATAGCGCCCGATACCAGTGCAATCAGTATACCCACCAGCGTCCCGAGCAGCTGAGCCACAAAAGAGACACCGCCCAGACCACCCAGCATTTCACTACCAAAGATACCAGCAGCAATTCCCCCCCAGGCACCACAGATACCATGAAGTGGCCACACCCCCAGCACATCATCCAGCTTCCAACGGTTCTGCATCACGGTAAACAGATACACAAAAAGCGCACCAGCAACACCACCGACGACTAACGCACCGGCAGGGTGCATCACATCAGAACCGGCACAGACAGCCACCAAACCCGCTAATGGGCCGTTATGGATAAAGCCAGGGTCGTTACGACCAAAAATCAGCGCTGTCACGATGCCACCCGCCATTGCCATTAGTGTATTAACAGCTACCAGACCAGAGATACCGTCCAGTGTCTGTGCCGACATAACGTTAAAGCCAAACCAGCCGATAGAGAGAATCCAGGCACCCAACGCCAGGAATGGAATATTAGAAGGTGGAAATGCAATCAGCCGACCATTGCGATAGCGGCCATTACGTGTCCCCAGCATCAACACAGCAACCAACGCGACCCAGCCACCAAAACCATGCACCACAACAGATCCTGCAAAATCATGGAAAGGCGCGCCAAAAGTGCTTTCCAGCCACGCCTGGAAGCCATAATTACCGTTCCAGACCATACCCTCCATCAGCGGATAAGCCACACCGACAGTCAATGCAGATGCCAGCAAAATCGGCCAAAAACGGGCACGTTCAGCGATACCACCCGAGACAATGGCTGGAATAGCCGCAGCAAAGGTCATCAGGAAAAAGAACTTCACCAGTTCATAACCATTACCCTGCGCCAGGGTCGCCGCATCCCGCATAAAGGTAACATCATAAGCAATCCAGTAACCGATAAAGAAATAAACAACGGCGGATACGCCAAAGTCAGTCATAATTTTAACCAGTGCATTTACCTGGTTCTTGCGCCTCACCGTTCCCACCTCCAGAAACGCAAAACCGGCGTGCATGGCAAAAACCATAATCGCCCCCATCAGAATAAACAGGGTATTTGACCCCTGAATCAGCGTTTCCACTGCACTGTTTACATTATCCACGTGTCACTCCTGCACCATCAAATTTCACAAATAGGCCCGGATGCACTGTTTCAGGGCGGACTGTTTCAGCCTGTGATTATGATTTTGCCCGACAGCCCCCCGAATTCGGGCATGACTGCTCAATAACAGTGCATCTGTGTATTTCACGGTGGGGGCTGTTGCAGTGACTGTGCCAGGTCGAGGGGAATACCCAAAAGCAGGTATCTCTTTCAGAACAGGCTAAACCGGCTTCGACACGGGCAAGAGCGGGACACACAGACATAAAAAAGGGCGCTCTATCAGCGCCCTGCTCCGTCAGGCCTGGTTGGCATGTCTGACTTCAAAGCAGACATGAATCCGGCTGTTTCGTTTGAAATCCGGATCCAGCGTCTGTGCTGTAATATCTTTTATTTCAAACTCCGCCAATGCTCCACGATCAATCTGGAAACGGCGGTAGTTATTAGAAAAGATCAACAGACCACCAGGGCGCAACAGCTTCATTGCCAGCTTGACCAGCCCTGCATGGTCACGTTGCACATCCAGCACACCTTCCATACGTTTGGAATTAGAGAAGGTTGGCGGGTCCATGAAAATCAGATCAAACTGAGCACCGCGCTGGCGCTTCAGCCATTTGAAACAGTCTTCCTGAATAAACTGGTGACGGCCTTCTGCAAAACCATTCAAGGACATGTTGCGTTGCCCCCATTGCAGATAGGTGGATGACATATCAACACTGGTCGTACTGGCTGCCCCACCTCTAGCTGCATGCACTGAGGCCGTGGCGGTATAACAGAACAGGTTAAGCATATCCTTGCCAGCGGCAAGCTGCTGAATACGATGGCGTACCGGACGATGATCCAGGAACAAACCCGTATCCAGATAATCACGCAGATTCACCCGGAATTCACAGCCATGCTCCATCACTGTGCGAAAGTGCTGACTCTCGCCCTGCTTTTCATACTGATTCTTACCTGACTGGCGGCGACGCTGTTTCAGCACGACATTTTCAGCAGGCACCTGCAAGACATCTGGCACAGCCAGCATAACCGCCTGTAGACGCTCAAACGCTTTAACCGGATCAACCTTCCTGGGCGGCGCATACTCCTGGACATGGACATGCTCACCATAGATGTCTACCGCAACTGCAAATTCAGGAATATCAGCATCGTAAAGACGGTAAGCATCAATATGCTCTTTTTTAACCCACTTTTTCAGCTGTCGCAGATTTTTGCGCAGACGGTTAGCGAACATATCACGCACTTCGGGTGGTACATCCACCGTGGTGGCTTTCTGTTCAACATCACACTGGCCAACACCCTGCTCTGCCTGCTGACGTGGAGGCAAACGTTTCTCATGAATACTGAACAGCGCCAAACGACCTTCCAGAGCACCGTTATACATCTGGTACTGTTTATCCGGCCGCAGCCCCATGACCTCTGTCAGCGACGGGTTACCAGTGTAGACAGCAATTTTCCAGCCGCCAAGCTGTTCACGGAACAGACCACCCAGCTGGCGATAGAAGAACATCAGCCGGGCACTGTCACCCATACGCTCACCATAGGGCGGGTTTGTAACCAGTAAGCCCTTGCCTTCCGGCAGGGATTCACGGGTCAGCTTTTCAACCGGCGCCTGTTCAAAACGGATCAGCTCAGCTACACCGGCACGTTCAGCGTTCTGCTCAGCAATCGCCAGCACACGTTCATCCAGGTCTCGACCAATCAACGTAGCGGGCATGGTTGCTATACCCTGGGTACGACGCTCACGCGCCTCAGCCAGTAGATCATTCCAGATCTCTCGGCGGTGCTGCAACCAGCCTTGGAAACCAAAATAATGCCGTGATAAACCCGGTGCAATATCAGAGAACATCATCGCGGCTTCAATTAACAACGTGCCAGAACCACACATTGGATCAAGTACAATCGGGTTATCTGTATCTGGCCAATCAGCACGATACAGAATTGCAGCAGCCAGATTTTCTTTCATCGGCGCACTGCCCGCCTTCAAGCGGTAGGCTCGGCGGTGCAGACTATCACCGGAAAGATCCAGGCTCAGTTGCAGCTTGCCCCGATTCAGATAGGCATTCACCCGAATGTCAGGCTGGTTACGCTCAACCGTTGGACGATTACCGGTCTGCTTGCGGATCTGATCAACAATGGCATCTTTGACTTTCTGAGCACCGAAACGTGTGTTATTGATTTGCTCCGAGCTACCGTTAAAGTCAATCGCCAGCGTTGCCGTAGAGCGCATATGCTCCAGCCAGTTCACTTGCTGTACCAGTGCATACAACGAATCAGCATCGGTAACCTCTGCGTTGATCAACGGTAGTAATACACGGTTAGCAAGACGAGACCATAAACAGACACGATAAGCATCAGCCAGCTCACCTTCCAGATGTACACCAGCCGCAGTCGGCCTCACGGCTTCTGGCTTAAAGCCTAGCGCTTGCAATTCATCTGCCAGCAGTGGCTCAATACCTTTGGGACAGCTAATAAAGAGATTCATCGGTTCTCCCGGCGCCAAACGCCGTCTGAGTCTGAGCGCCGACACAGCATCAGGCGCACATGAAAATATTTCAGTTTTGTAAATTTACAGGGTCTGACCAAGCTAACCACCTGAATTCACGGCGATTCCTGCTCAGTCAGTATAGTGCTGCTATGAAATATCCCTGTCACATAGTGAGATTAAATCGAAAAACGTTGTGCTTTACGTTAACAATGGAGGTCTGGACAGCAACAGGGAAGCCGTCAGACAGCAGCCACCATAACGCCCATCTCTGGCAATAGTGTGGCTAGCAATACGTCGTTATAACACCCGCTGTTATGACTACAATCGCTATAACTACAATCGTTATAACCGTCGCGGCTCCGGCAGCTGTTCCGGCAACAACACAAGATGATATAACCAGTGAGGCCAGACTATGAAAAGACAGAAGCGTGATCGTAGTTCAGTTCTGTTCAGCCGTGGATTCCAGGCAGGGCTCAACGGCAAATCAAGGGACACCTGCCCGGTACAGACAACCGACCTACGCAGTGCCTGGATGAACGGCTGGCGAGAAGGCCGCGAAGCCCACTGGGGCGGTCAGTCCGGTGTCTCCGCAATACAGGCTAATCCGGCCTTCCACTGAGTTATCCGTTTCTATCTGGTATTGAAAGCCCGGCTCTGAAGACAGAGCCACAAAAACCAACGCTCTGAAAATACTGAGCTTAGAAAACACCAAGCTCTGAAAACACCAAGCTCTGAAAACAAGAGGCTCCGCATGTGCGGAGCCTTGTTACGTTCAGAGGTTACAAGTTACCCTTGTTAACGCTCCAGTGCCTGAATAGCGCGTACAGAGTCTTGCACCAGCTGCGGCCCTTTATAGATAAAGCCTGAGTAAATTTGTACCAGGCTGGCACCTGCTTCAATTTTCTCTGCGGCATCCAGCCCTTCTGTAATCCCGCCTACGCCAATAATTGGCAATGCACCATCCAGTGACTGGGCCAACGTACGAATTGTTTGCGTTGACAGGCTGCGCACCGGAGCACCCGATAAACCACCAGCTTCCTGAGACTGCGGGTCACTCTCAACCCCTTCACGGGATAGCGTAGTGTTGGTCGCAATAACAGCATCCATTTCATAGGTTTTCAGCGCCGCCGCCACACCTTTCAATTCGTCAGCATCCATGTCTGGCGCAATTTTTACAGCTACAGGTACATAGCGACCATGCAGCCGAGCCTGACGGGCCTGCTCTGTTTTTAATGCATCAAGCAGTTCATTAAGATGGCTGCCATGCTGCAGTGAGCGCAGCCCGGGTGTATTCGGTGAGGATACATTAACGGTGATATAAGACGCCCGATCATAAACCTTGCGCATGCAGAGCAGGTAATCCTCAGTTGCTTTCTCATTCGGAGTATCTTTATTCTTGCCAATATTGATACCCAGTACACCGTTATAACGGCTGCGTGAAAGGTTCTTCAGCAACTGATCAACACCATCATTATTAAAGCCCATGCGGTTAATAATTGCGGTATGTTCAGGCAGACGGAACAGCCGCGGTCTGTCATTACCCGCCTGTGGCCGTGGTGTTACCGTCCCCACTTCGACAAAACCAAACCCCATTGCCGCCAGACCGTCCACTGCGACACCATTTTTATCCAGACCTGCTGCCAGCCCCACCGGATTAGGGAAACGAATACCCATAACCTCTACCGGGTGTTGTACAGTTTCAGCACCCAGCAAACCTGGCAGACCCAGCGTCGCCGCCAGATTCATACCCGTCAATGCAAGGTCATGGGAGCATTCCGGATCCATTCGGAACATAAGGGAACGGGCCATTGGATACAGCATGATGAAGTACCTGTATGGAAGCAGTTCAAATGCAGTGAGTGCATATCAATACGTAAAAGTAGCCTGCAAAAGAACAGCTGAAAAAATTTGCGCGGGATTATAGCGTAAATAACCACCAGCGTGGGGATTTACATAGGCCCAACACGAAAGCAGAACAGCAAAGCTGTTATCGCTGAACCCGCTCAATACTCTGAAAACGCCCCTGGTTATCAAAAGCAATACGGAAACGGCCGACAATGCCATCATGTAATAGCATCGGCTGCAAAATTTTTGCAGGAAAACGCACCTTGCGACCATCCAGCGAATAGGCCTGAACATTGTCAATGTAGCCTTTATAGTGCAGCAGGTACTGCTTTTTACTGATATTAAGATCAACGACGATATAACGCATAAGCTTCCACATATAACCGGGCTATCCGCGCCAGAAAAGCCACGAATAGCCCTGCTCTGGCACCTATGCCTGCTCAGTTACAGCATCAGCCCCCTCTGGTACAGTCTCAGCGAGTACAGTCTCAGCAGGTAACACCGTCAACCACTGGCAGGCGTTCGCCAGGTCAAACAGTTCACGAACCGCAACAGTATACATGGCATATTCCTGACGTTCTGCATGTTGCAATTCATCCAGCATCTTGCGCCAGCGAGAAATTAGCGGCTGAGCCTGTTCCAGCCAACGCTCTGTTACGGGAAAGTCAGCCCCGGCACCCTCACTGAAACGCAGCATATGGGCTGTCAGAACCTGTTGCTGCCACTCCAGATCGTCACGGAAGGCCTCACGCGCCAGTGCCTGCCAGTAATTATCAACTTCCAGCTCTCCTAACTGACGGGACAACCAGGCAAGGTCCAGCGCTTCCCCCAGCCGGAAACAGCAGCGGGCCACCGCATCCACACTCCAATGGCTATCACGGCAAACGTCAATAACCCCAAGCAACTGATAAATACTGTGTGCACCAGCGACCCGTTGCGCTAACGCAACAGGCGCACCAGCTTGCTGGTAGTGCTCACAGCTCTGCCGCCACTGTGCCGCAGGTTCACCAGACAGCAATTCACCAAAGGAAGATTCCACTGCAACCAGTTGATTACGGTATTGAGCTACCAACGCACAGGTATCACCATCTGCGGGTCGGTTACGAATAAACCAGCGTGTTGCTCGCCGCATCAGATGCTGTAACTCATACATCATCTCCAGCTGCACACTCGCCTCTATCTGGTAATCCAATCCTTCAATCTGCCGCCACAACGCACCTATATCAAAAACATCACGGGCAATGACAAACGCGCCCGCAATTACCGCAGGCTCCGCACCGGTTGCAGCCTGCAGCCGTGAGGCTGCATTAATACCCATAAAGTTAACCATGTGGTTGGCAATCTGAGTGGCAACAATCTCTCGACGCAGACGGTGCTGCTCCATCTGCTCGCCAAACTGACGGGACAGGCGCGCTGGAAACGCTGTTGCCAGCTCTCGGCGCAGCCAGTTGTCATCAGGCACGGATGATTCCGCTAGCGCTTCTTTCAATTCAGCCTTGCTGTAAGAGATCAGCACCGACAATTCCGGCCGTGTCAGGCCACGTTCTTCCTGCTGGCGCTGTTGCAATTGTTCATCATCAGGGAGGTACTCCAGCAGCCTGTCAAGCCGTCCGGTTTCTTCCAGATGGTTGATAAACCGACGATGCTCTGGGAGTTCCAGTACACCCCGACGTTCATCCAGACTCAGTGATTGCACCTGACGGTAATTATTTTCCAGCACCAGATCAGCTACAGCAGGCGTCATATCCTCCAGTAACTGATTACGCTGCTTGTCAGTCATATCACCGTTATCCACCAACTGACCCAGCAGAATCTTGATGTTGACTTCGTGATCAGAACAATCAACACCACCGGCATTATCAATGAAGTCGGTATTCATACGGCCACCAGCCGCAGCAAACTCCATACGAGCGCGCTGAGTCAGCCCCAGATTCCCCCCTTCACCGACAACGCGGGCCCGCAGGTCACGCGCATCAACCCGTAGCACATCATTCGCTTTATCACCTGCATCACTATGACTTTCATCA
The DNA here is from genome assembly GCA_025800125.1 of Marinobacterium sp. GTDB lineage: Bacteria > Pseudomonadota > Gammaproteobacteria > Pseudomonadales > Balneatricaceae > Marinobacterium_C. Next base: position 76,730 of record JAOXSF010000095.1, on the reverse strand, counting down.
CTAGCTTTAACGTAAGTACCTATACCGCCATTCCAGAGCAGATCAACCGATGCGGTCAACAGCGCAGAAATAAGCTCGGTTGGCGTAACTTCTGCTACTTGTAGGCCTGTCAATTGTCGCATCTGATCTGTCAGCCTGATTGATTTGGCACTACGGTTAAATACACCACCACCGGCTGAGATCAGGCTGGCATCATAATCAGCCCAGCTGGAACGTGGCAGCTCAAACAGACGCTTGCGTTCTGCGTAACTGACAGCGGGGTCTGGTGATGGATCAATGAAGATATGCAGATGGTTAAATGCAGCAACCAGTCTGATCTGATCAGATAGCAGCATGCCATTACCAAAAACATCGCCAGACATATCACCAATACCTGCAACCGTGAATGGATCGGTTGCGGTATTCAGCCCCATTTCTCGGAAATGGCGCTCAACTGACACCCAGGCACCACGCGCCGTAATGCCCATTTTCTTATGGTCATAGCCATTACTACCACCAGAGGCAAAGGCATCACCCAGCCAGAAACCGTAGTCCTGAGCAATGTCGTTGGCAATATCCGAGAACGTAGCTGTCCCCTTATCTGCCGCAACCACCAGATACGGGTCATCGCCGTCATGGCATACCACATTGACCGGTGGTACCACGCCGCTCTCACCCAGATTATCTGTCACATCCAGCAACGCACTGATAAACGTGCGATAACAGGCAATACCTTCCGCCAACCAGGCATCACGACTCATATGGTCATTCAGCTGGCGAGCTACAAAACCACCTTTAGCACCAACAGGTACAATTACCGCATTTTTTACCTGCTGCGCTTTAACCAGCCCTAATACTTCAGTGCGGAAATCTTCATCGCGATCAGACCAACGCAAACCACCACGGGCAACTTTCCCACCGCGCAGGTGCACACCTTCAACCTGTGGCGAGCTGACAAAAATCTCGAAACGAGGCCGTGGCAATGGCATATGGGGGATCTGATCCGGTGCCAGCTTGAACGCAATATAGTCCTTATAGCGCGAGTCCTTATAGCGCGTATAGCTCTGCTCATGCTGCTGATCACCGCGCTGCTTCTGATTATCGTGCTGCTGCTGATAAAAATTTGTCCGCAGGGTCGCTTTTATCAGCGCCTGATACTGTCGTAATGCACGGTCTTCCGTCAGGCTGTGAACTCCGTCCAGTTGCCCCAACAGCTGCTGCTCCTGGGCAGCTTGTCGCTCATCACGATGCTGTTTATCAGTCTGTGGATCAAAGCGGGCATGGAACAGTGCAACCAGTGTTCGAGCCAGTTCAGCCTGGTGGAGCAACGTTGCACTCAGTGCCTGTTCGCTGACCGGGAATCGAATCTGCTTCATATAACTGGCATAGCCACGCAACATGGCGACCTCTCGCCAGTTAATCCTCGCCGCCAGCACCAGCCGGTTAAAGTCATCATTACAAGCCTGCCCCTGCCAGATGGCGAGAAAAGCGGCTTCAAACACTTCGCGCACACTGTCAAACTCTAGCGCCTGCACACCGGTGTAACGCAAGTTAAAATCATGAATCCAGCAGGTGCGCTCAGCTGTGCGAATCGCGTACGGCCGTTCATCAATCACTCTCAGGCCCAGGTTTTCCAGTACGGGCAGGACATCAGAGAGCGGTAACGAGCTTTCCAGGTGAAAAAGTTTGAGATTCAGTTGCTCAGCAGGACGTTCCAGTGCGGTATAGAAGCTGAGCTGAATCGGATTCTGTTCGCTGAGTTGCTCCATGTATTGCAGATCAACCACAGCGGTACGTGCATTGAAGTCAGCACGATACCCCTCAGAGAAAGCATTAGCATAGCGGTTACGCAGCCGGGAACCACTCTCTTCACCCAGCCGCTCATTCAACGCATCGGCCAGATCATCTTCCCAGCGACGCACAGCGCGCCTTAGCTGTTGCTCCAGTGCCTGGGCATCTATACTTTCGCGTAAGGCTCCCTGACCGTTGCGCAAAATATACTGAGTGCGCGCCAGAATCGATTCAGAGAAGTAGGTGGTAAATTCAACCTGATCACAGTCAAGCTCCCGACAGAGCGTAGCCTGCACCTGTTGACGAAATGCCGTGCTATAGACATCACGGGGGGCATAAACCAGGCAGCTGAACAGCTGGCTATCCGGGTCATGCCGCACAAACAGACGAATCTGACGACGTTCATGAATATGCATGATACCCATAACCGTCTCAAACAACGTATCAACCGGGCTCTGAAACAGTTCATCACGGGGACAGGTTTCCAGAATCTGTACCAGCTCTTTCCAGTCATGGCTCAGTCGATGCAGGCCTGAACGCACCATGATCTGATCCAGTCGACGCCGCACCACCGGAATCGACCATGAACTCTGAATATACACACCCGATGTAAACAGCCCCAGAAAACGGCTTTCTCCCACCAGCTCACCAGCGTCGTTATAGCGCTTGATGCTGATGTAATCAGGATAGGCTGGACGATGCACCTGTGCCTTGCTGCAAGATTTATAGAAATCAAGAATGTCAGCCGTCTGAGCAAAGCGATCAGCGCAACGGACTGACTCACCCGCAGTCTCGGTATGGGTATGTTCACCCTGATAACGCAGTAACCCCAGCTGCTGACCTTCAACAGCGATCAGCTCAGCCCCTCCGCTCTCCCTCTGATAGCGATATTCATCATAACCAAGGAAAGTAAAATGCTGACACAGCCAATCAAGGAAGGCCCGCGTTTCTGCCACTTCATCCGCTTCTAATCCCGGAATCTGGCCTGAAAAACTGTCTGACAGCGACTGGCAACACGCCAGCATTGCCGAAAAATCCACCACAACCGCACCCACCTCATCTAACACCCGGTAGAGGCTGCTTTGCAACTCCGCTAACTGCTCGGCATCGGTATGGCGATCCACCTCCACTGACACCAGGCACTCATTAACGGCATCAGTTTCGTCACTTTCATCTGCCTGCATATGCAGAAGCTGCCCCTGCGCATCACGACGTATGGTCAATACAGTATTGTGGATGGCATGGATCGTCAGATTACGTCGATTCAACTCCATACGCAGTGAATCAACAATAAAAGGCATATCAGTACACAGCACTTCAATAACGGTATGGGTTGACTGCCAGCCATGGCGTTCATGATCCGGGTTGAATACTCGGATCCGGCTCTCATCGGGTTGACGTACCTGAATAAACTGCCAGAACGCTAACAGCGATCCATACAGGTCCTCCAGCCGCCAGGCCATGAGATCGGAAACAGAGGTGGCACTGAGGCAATGGCCTGCAAACTCGACAAGTTCAGTACTGCGTGGTTCTGGCAGGCGCTGATCTATCTCTTCAAAGAGCTGCTGCAGGAGGTCATCTTTACTGGCGAGTCGTTGTGGCTGCATATACTGTTCTCCCTGGTATTAGTTATCCAGACGCCCCCACAACCGGCAAATACACCCTGCCACCAGACAGGCATGACGGCTACTCTCAGAGACCCTGAAGCGATTCCAGCGTGCTCAACCAGAAGCATATCTGACTTAAATATCTGACTTAACATGCTGGTTCTGATCACTGCGCGAACACGTCGCCCCAGTATAGACACATCGACTGTAACGCTTTAATGACATAATCCATCAATCGCACAGATAGGCCATAACGAACACAGATCATCTGGACATAACGGGTTGATTGCACTGCCCCGCTGCTTTGCTGATAATACAAAACAACCTGGGGAATCTGAGAACATACAGTGCCAGCGTAATGACGTGCCTGTGTTTTTCAGCTTCCCGGCCCAAGCCCAGGAATGGCTGCCCTGTCAGCCCGACATACGGAACTCGAATGCGCACGCTGCTGTTACCACTGTTACTGGCCACCGTGCCAGCCCAGGCGACTGTTAACGCCTATCTGGATCGCTATACAACCACCGCGGGCAATAACATCCGCCTGACACTGGAAAGTGACCAGGCAGGAGGACTGTCTCCAGACCTGTCACCTCTGCACAAAGAGTTCCAGATTCTGGGCTCGAAAAAAATGTCGATCACCAGTAAAACCAGCGACAATGGCCGCCAGACAACGGCCCGCTGGCAGGTGTTATTACGTCCGAAAAGAGCAGGTACCCTGACCCTGCCACCCATTCAGCTGGGCTCAGAAAGCACTTCCGAAATGGAGGTAATCGTCACCCGCCCGGAACGCAATCGAGGCTATGCAGGCAATGCTCAGGCAATGCTGGAATTGAGCACAGACCGTACCGAGGTGTACCAGAAGAGTCAGCTGGTACTGACACTGCGACTGAGTGACAGTCTGGCATTACCTGGCACGGAAACCCTGAAAGCGCCTGAACTCAAAGGCGTTACACTGCTACCTGCCGGGCCCGTCAGCCAGCGCCAGAGCGTACAACGCGGCCAGATTGTTAATCTGATGGAACGTCGTTTCCTGCTGTTTCCGCATAACAGCGGCCCCCTGACCATTCCCGCACAGGTGCTGACACTGCCGGGGCAGGATGGCGGCCTGCGGGACATTCGCAGTGATGCTCTGAACATCAATGTTCTGCCTCCGGCTGCGCAACAAAGCCGAGGTTTCTGGCTGCCCGCCAGTAAAGTCACGCTGAACGAAAGCTGGGACGGTAACACCACCCTGACCGTGGGTGAGTCGATAGAACGCACGCTGACTCTGACGGCGACCGGTATCCGTGCTGATGACCTCCCCGCACTGATGCCACTCACCAACGAGCTGGCTAGTATTGATGTTATTGATATTCAACGTAACGAGCAGATGAGCGGGCAGGGGCTGCTCAGCACACGTACCGAAACCGTGCGGATTACGCCACTGGAACGGGGTGAAATCACTCTGCCTGCCATCAGCCTGCCATGGTGGAACACTGTAACAGACCGCAGTGCAACCGCCAGCCTTGCCGGTGTACAGTTGACAGCACAACCTGCTACAACCACCAGCACCAGTGCAGCAGCTTCAGCGTCTGGTGCGAACAGTACAGACAATACAACAGCCGAAAACAACGCTGATAACAACAATGCAGAAAGCAGTAACGGCTGGCTGTATATGGCATTTGCAGGTGTTGTTGTGCTTGCAGGCGCAGCATTTGGTGGGCTGCAACTACGACGCCGTAAATCTGCACAGGAAGCGGCAGAACGCGAAGCAGCGGCGGCACCAGAAATCAGCGCTTTTGAGACCCTGGCGATGGCCTGCCATCAAACAGACCCTTATCTGGCACGTCAGGCTCTGCTGCTGTGGGCTCAGGAATTCTGGCGTGACCAGCCACCATACAGTCTGGAGGATATGCTTTATCTGGCAGATGAAGAAGCGCTTACACTGCTGGTTGAAGACCTTGAACAACACGCTGAAGAGGGTAGCGACAACTGGCAGGGTGATATGTTGCTGCAAACAGTCAGTACCATCCGCCAGCGCGGCTGAATGACAACACAAAGGCCGGGCACTGCCCGGCCATGTCTCTACTGTACATAAATCAGCACACAACATACGCCTGCAACAGGCAGCAGAGTCTCTTTCACACCAGACTCGACAGCGCCTCTTCCAACCGAGGATAACTGAATTGGAAACCGCTTTGCTGTAAACACTGTGGTACAACCCGCTGTCCTCCTAATAGCAACTCTGCCCCTTCACCCAGCATCAGCTTTATCATCACAGCGGGTACGGTAAAAAATGCCGGACGATGTAGTACCCGCGCCAGCACCTGGCTGAACTCACGGTTATTCACCCCCTCAGGTGCGGTGAGGTTAAAAGCCCCCGACAGATGATGGTGTTCAAGCAACCAGCTGATCGCAGCAACCTGATCATGCAGATGAATCCAGGACATCCATTGTTCACCCGATGCAATTGGACCACCCAGTCCCAGCCGGAAAGGCGGTAACATTCGTGCCAGCGCGCCACCCTGCCCCAGCACCACACCGGTACGTATCAGGCAAACCCGTACCCCATATTGCTCAGCTGCAAGTGCCTGTGCTTCCCAGTCAGCGCAAAGCTGGTGCGTAAACCCGGCATGAACATCCGCCGTTTCCGTCAACGGCTCACCTGTTGGCTGGTCGCCGTAATACCCAATTGCAGAACCACTGATCAACACCTCGGGGGGCACAGATTGGCGGGAAATCCATGCGACCAGCTCAGCCGTGGTATCAATACGACTGCTACGCAGCAGCGCTTTGCGTTGTTCTGACCAGCGCCGATCAGCAATACCAGCCCCAGCCAGATTGATTACCGCTTCAATCGCAATACCGTCAAGCTGGTCATAGTGCTCTACCGCTGTAACCTCCTCATCAAACAGCGCTTTTACACGATCAGCACTGCGTGTATAACACCAGATTTCATGTTCTGGTAGCAGGTGAGTGATCAATGCCTGCCCTATAAACCCTGTACCACCGGTTATCAATATTCGCATCGTATGTCCTCCCATCCTGTGCCGGACGCTGCCTGTTTACGTGCAAGACAGCTGTGCAGATCTATTACAACCTGAAGCCCGCGCCATCATATCCATTCACACGTAAGACCCACTGAACTGAGACTGCAGATAAGGTACTCTGCTCCCTGCTTTTAAACATTTTTTACTTTCACGCTTAACGCAGACTATCAGTACCTGTACAGAATACATGCGCAACAGCTTATATTTTCGTAAAAGCATTTTGATGCGCACAGATTTTGATGCGTACAGACATACTGAAGCCTGTAAAAGGACAACCTTATGTTTACCGGTATTGTGCAAGGCCAAGCCATTGTTTCCGCGCTTGATCACCAGACTGACTTTATGCGCCTGACACTGACATTGCCTGAGGGCCATACAGACAATCTGCAGACAGGTGCATCTATTGCCGTGAACGGTACCTGCCTGACAGTAACCGCATTCGAAGGAAACAACGTACAGTTTGATCTGATCGTGGAGACCCTGCGGGTCACTAATCTGGGGCAGCTGACAACCGGCAACCGTGTAAATTTTGAACGCGCAGCCCGCTTCGGAGATGAAATAGGCGGCCATCTGTTATCTGGCCATATTCACGACCAGGCAGAGATTGTCGATATTGAGCGCTCAGATAATAACTGTGTGCTCTGGTTTGAAGTCAGCCCTCAGTGGATGAAGTATATCCTGCCTAAGGGGTTTGTCGCACTGAACGGCGCCAGTCTGACCATTGGCGACGTGACAGATAACCGCTTCAATGTTTACCTGATTCCAGAAACACTGGCCCTGACTACTTTTGGCGAAGCAACACCGGGCTGGACGATCAATCTGGAAGTCGATCCACACACCCAGGCTGTTGTTGATACCGTCGAGCGGTATATGGCACAGCAGGCCTGACGACCCACAGCGAAAATTATATAACACAACAGCAGATCACCAGTTTTGATGCCTGTCCCACCCTGGACTTTGGTTACAGTGGCGATCATTCATTGATCCATATCCAGGGTATACCCCTACTAACTGTATAGACTTTGTCGCTCTGGTTGCTGCGGGTACTAAAGAGTGTTCGCAGGCCAGCCAGAATGGATCGCAGGTATGCCGTCATAACACATAATTTATCGGGCCCCGTGCACCGATAAACCCAGAATTCTGACTATAACCCCATGGCATACCTCCTTTGAAGGAGCCAGGAAATTGAACGCTGTAAACCCAGTCACCGTGGCCCAGCGACAGTTTATCTCCGGTAATGAAGCGGTAGCCCAGGCGGCCCGCGATGCCGGATGTCGTGTTGCAGCCGCTTACCCCGGAACACCCTCTACTGAAATTCTTGAATATGTCGCCAACTACCCGGAACTCTATTCCGAGTGGTCAATCAACGAGAAAGTTTCTCTGGAAGTTGCAATTGGCGCATCCATGTCTGGTAGCCGTGCGCTCTGTGCCATGAAGCATGTTGGTCTTAACGTCGCTTCAGATGCCCTGATGACTCAGACCCTGATCGGCGCTGTTGGTGGCCTGGTTATCATTGTGGCAGATGATGTCGGCCTGTCCTCTTCACAGAATGAACAGGACTCCCGTTATTGGGGCCGTTTTGCACATCTGCCAGTACTTGAGCCATCTGATGCGCAAGACGCATACGATATGACGCGCGCAGCTTTCGACATCTCCGAGCAATTTGAAGTACCAGTGATCGTTCGCCTGACAACCCGTATCTGTCATGTGAAAGGGGTCGTTGAAGCAAGAGAGGCGACTGAAGCCCCGCAAGTCGGAGGCTTTCAGAAGGACCCAGCCCGCTTCGTCATGGTTCCGGGTAATGCTCGCCATCGCATTCCAATGATGATGGAACGCGACAATGTATTACGTGACTTTGCAGAACAGACAGAACTGAACCGTATTGACCCTGGCAGCAACACCAGCATGGGTGTAATCACCTCTGGTGCGGCTTATTTCCATGTCAGAGAAGCATTTCCGGACATTCCTGTTTTCAAACTGGGTTTCAGCCACCCCGCGCCAGTTGAACGCATTCGTGAATTCGCTGCCAGCGTTGATCAGCTGGTTGTGGTGGAAGAAGTTGAACCACTGCTGGAAACCGAACTGAAAGCCGCTGGTATTACACTGCAAGGTAAAGAGCTACTGCCGAAAGTAGGTGAGTTAACCCCGTCAGTATTACGGCCAAAGCTGGCAGGTATGCTAGGTGAAGCATTGCAGGATGCCGAGCTGATTCCAACCACTGAGGTGTTCCCGCGCCCACCAACCATGTGTGTTGCCTGTCCTCACCTGGGGATTTATTACTGCCTGTCCCACCTGCGCAACACCATTATCTCCGGTGACATTGGCTGCTACACCCTGGGGGCTGGCCATCCATGGAACGCTCTGGATACCTGCATCAGTATGGGGGCTTCCCTTTCCACAGCGGTTGGTCTTGACAAAGGACGGGCACCGGGCGATGAAAAGAAAAGTGTCATTGCTGTCATCGGTGACTCTACTTTCCTGCACATGGGTATGCAGGGCTTACTGGACATCACTTACAACCAGGCAAATGTAACCGTACTGTTGCTGGACAACCGCGCTGTCGGCATGACTGGCGGCCAGGACGCCCCCTCCTCGGGCCTGAATCTGCATGGTGAAGAGACAAGTCAGGTCGATTTCCGCAAACTCTGTGAAGCACTGGGTGTAAAGTCTGAACGCATCACTGAAGTTAACCCATATGAATTACCAACACTGTTCAAGGCGCTTCGTACCGAAACAAAAATAGCAGAACCTTCTGTCATTATTACCAACCAGCCTTGTGTTCTGACTGAGCGTTACAGCAAGCTGCCTCCAATGACAGTGGAAGCAGACAAATGTACAGGCTGTTCCAACTGTCTGGATGTCGGCTGTCCAGCCATTCTGGTAGAACGCCGCGAAACCGTTGTGAAACCCAATGGTCGAGAGAAAGAGTTGTCGTTCGTAAAAATTGATACAGCAGCCTGTACCGGCTGTGATCTCTGTACAAACACCTGTGCGCCAGACGCGATTGTGCCTGCGCTTAACGTCAATGCCATCAATGCGGTAGAAGTGAAATGACAGACTCAGCGGTAACCAATATCCTGGTCGCTGGTATCGGTGGTCAGGGCGTCATGACAGCAGCAGACATTCTGGCCACCACTGCGCTGGCTATGGGGCTGGATGTAAAAAAAACTGAAGTTGCCGGCATGGCACAACGCGGCGGTGTAGTCACCTCCCATGTGCGTTTTGGTGAGAAAGTGCTGTCGCCTTCTATTCCACCAGGCGAAGCTGAAATACTCCTGGCCTTCGAACCAGCCGAAGCACTGCGCTGGAGCAGCCACCTGAAACAGGGCGGGCTGGCAATGGTAAATACGTTTGCCCAGGAACCACCCGTAGTTTCAATTGGCCTGTTTGACTATCCGGACGACCCTATGGGCCAACTGGCAGAACTGCCACTGGAGGTGCATCACTATGATGCTGGACACGCTGCCATTGAACTGGGTGATCGCCGCCTGATCAACAGCATCATGCTGGGCGCTATTGCTGATCACCTGCCCTTCTCTGCTGATGTACTGCTAGACTGCCTGCTACAACGTTTCCAGCGAAAAGGAGAGAAACTGGTTGCTCTGAACCGGGAAGCCTTTGAACTGGGCCAGCACGCTTTCTCCTGATTGTGTACACAATGTGATGATAAAACGCAGACTTTTGTCTGCGTTTTTTCTTGCACCAGTTTTTATTTCACCTACATTTCACCTACAAAAGTATAATGCCTCTCAAACTTAAAACTTCTTTGCTAACTCATAGAAATTTCAAAAAAGTGGGTCAAAGATAGTAAAAACACCTTTACTCCACTGCAACTCCGCCGATAAATTAACCAGTTAACTCAACCACTTGCCCAGCAGCATTCTTACCTCGCAGCACATCGCTGTACGGTCGCGGAGAAATGAATGAGCGCCTCAGATCTTGAACGCGAAAACAGAGAGCTGAAACGTACCCTCAGACTGATGGTCAACAAGGCCGAAAGTGATGAGGCGATTCTGACTGGCTTTTTCGCGCTGGAACTTGAGTTACTGCGCTGTAAACGCCTGCAACAACTGCTGGAAACTGTTCTGCATACCATGCAGGAACACTTTAAGATTTGCTCCGTAGACATGTTACTGCTGGACCCGGAACACAGCGCTCGCCAGCTACTGACAGAGGAAAATTTACAACAGCATGGCCACCACCTGCGTTTCCTTGACCATCCCAAGCTACTGAAAAAGCTGTTCCCACGTCGCAGCCCTCTGCTGGGCACGATCCAGGAGTTACCCCAACTACGCAGTTGCTTCTCACATATAGAACCACGCGGCTCCAGTGCAGCGTTGCCGTTGATGCATGGTGACTACCTGATTGGCGCGCTACACCTGCACAGCCATGACGCTGAACGCTACAGCAATAAGTACCGTTATGATTATGTCGCACACCTGGCGTCAGTGATCGCTATCTGTATGGAAAACTGTATCAGCCATGAAAACCTGCACAGGCTCAGTATGGTAGATATGCTGACCAAGGTAATGAACCGACGCAGTTTTGATCAGGATATTTTGCGTGAAATATCACGTAGCAGCCGTGAAGAAACCGCATTGAGTTGCCTGTTCCTGGATATGGATCACTTCAAAAAGGTTAACGACAGCTTCGGCCACCTCAGCGGTGATCAGGTATTACGCACCATCGGCCACTTACTGCGCAGCGCTGTTCGCAAAACTGACCTGGTTGCCCGCTATGGCGGTGAAGAGTTTGCAATTCTGCTGCCAGGCTGTGAAAAGCCCCAAGCCTGTGAACTGGCAGAGCGTTTACGCGGCCAGATCCAGGCATTGATCTTCCGTTCTGAATCTGGACACCCTTTCCGCCTGAGTGCATCCATTGGTGTCAGCACCTGTCACCCGGCAGAACTACCGGACTGGAGTCAGGCCAGTATTGCTAATGAGCTGATTCATGCAGCTGATACAGCCGTGTACCAGGCCAAACATAACGGTCGCAATCAGGTGTATGCAGTGCCGTTTCCTGGCACCCCCCTCTATGATCAGCTGGCACACGCATAAGCACTCCGCATCAGCAATCATATACTGTCACCAGCCACACCAGCGGCTCCTAGCAGTCATTATCACCGCTGAGCAGTTGCTGATACAACTGGCTGTACCGGGTCGATTGAGTTTCACCGAATAAGGGGTCATCCGGACGTGACAGCGCCTGTTCCAGCGCCTGCCAGTCTACTGTGGTCGCGATACGGACCATATGCGGCATCAGAGTATGATCTTCCAGATCCAGATGCTCACTCTGCTGAACAACAAACTGCTCCAGCTGATCAGTAAAACGATCCATCGGAATTACCGCATCATGCAGAATACAGTCCAGTGATTCAGCCAAACTGCTACCCGCTCCCAGCATCTCTTTATGTTGCGCTTCGCAACAGTGCATCACTTTATCCAGATCGGCATCGCGACCTTCAAAATGCCTGAATAGCTCATTCTCCCAAGGATGATGATAAGCATCAGCATAGTTGCGCAGATAATCAATCACCTCGTCAAGCAAACCAAAGTTAGGGTGCTCACCACTACGCAATTTTGAAACTTTCTTATTCAGAATATTCAGCAGGCATCGCATGTTGGTATGATCCTGCCGCAATTGCTCAAGAATCGTCATGGTTCGATTCCTCACTCTCTATCAGGTATTCACTGAGTATAGACAGCGATACAGAGAGAACATGCAATGCTTGCAATGGTGTAATGTTCAGACGGTCAGTCTGTTACCGCTTTTAACCTGTACAGACCGGAAACGGTATCTATTTCTGCATCAGCCGATGAAGCTCATCCAGGGAATGCACATGCAGATCAGTCAGCTCAGGCCATTGTTCTGTATCAGCCGGGGTGACATGCACCGTTGCGGTGCCCGCCGCGCGCCCCACTTCAAGATCAAAACGGAAATCACCGACCATAACGGTTTGCTCAGCAGCAGCTCCCCAGCCGTCCAGCAAATATTCGATGCCGTGCGGATCAGGCTTGGGACGGGCTTCGTCACGCCCCAGCACCCATTGCGGGTCAAAAAGATGCGCCACCCCTATCACCTGTAGCGAATGCAGTGCAATTTCACGTTTATTGCGGGTCAGAATCCCCAGCTGGCAACCTCGCTGGTGAAGGTATTCCAGTATCATAGCTACACCATCAGCAGGCTGTGCCAACCCGGCATAATGCATCTCCAGCTGATCCAGCTGCGCTGCAAGCTCACTGTGCTGAGGCTCAGGCGTCGCTGCCAGCGTCGCCAGAATATCAGCCCCGGGAGCCATACCCAGAGCCTGGCGCATCTGCTCAAAATCATGCACAGGCCGGGTCAGGGTACCATCCAGATCAAAAATCCAGCAGCAACGGTTAAGAAACTCAAGATGAGAACAGCCATCTAGCAGGTCGATAGACTCTGTACAGATAGACGCTGAGACGACTGTGTTTGAGACCGTAGAAGTTGAGGTGCTCAATGTATTTGCTCCAGATACAGATAGGCATGAAAAGCTGGAATCCTGCCAGTCAGGATGGCTCATCCGGCATTGATGCTGCGGGTAGTTCATTAATCAGCCGATTCAGCTTATGCTGAATATCCAGCAATAGTTCATGATCATCCGCCGCACAATCTGGTAATACAGATGGCATTTCGGCAGGCCTCAGACGACTTTCCAGCTCACTGACAGCATCACGACTTTGTTCGAGAATCTGTAACAGATTTCGCGAGCGCTTTTTATTGCTATCAGTCAGCTGACCAAGCCTGGATGTGGTACGGCTGAGCTGAGCGTCCAGTTCACCTATATGCTCGCTGACATCCAGCATGCCACTGCTGAGAAGGTGGCGCATATGTACCAGCTGTTTTTCCAGCCGACCTACCGCATCCTGAAAACGAGCCAGAAACTGTTCCGATTCACGTTCCATAAAGATGGCCAGTAACTCATCAGGCAACAATGCCCGGTTACGGCCGTCTGCACGAATCGCATAATCACCATACTGTGTGCAATAGGGCTTATGCAGCCCGGAGGGAATTTCCAGTCGTAGAATCGGCTTTGCAGCCAGATTTTCAACATAGAGCTCTATTTCGACAACCGGATAACAATCAGTGGCTTTGTTAACCAATGACAGTCGGGCGTTATCATCAACGCTGCAACCCACAACCTGGCCACGTTGCACACCATCAGCAGAGGTTATTTCGTCCACCCCGATCAGGATGGTTCCCCCTTGCGGAGCATTGGCAAACGCTACAAGGTCACGGCTTTTTATACCACTGGCTTCACGCTTGAAGTCAACCAGCGGCCCCTCCGCCATATTCAGCAACAGCTGGGTGCGACGGCTGAGCCCCCGGTATTCTTTCTGCATACGCTGAGCTTAGCGGTAGCAAGCATCGTCGAATGGGTCCAGCGGCTGTTCCAGCAGCTCGTCCTTCTGGCTGTACATAATACGACCTTCAAAACGCAGACCTTTAGTGGAGAACCAGCGGTCCAGCTGCTCCATATTTTCATTTACTTCAGATGTGCGCATCCAGCTACGCACCACACTGTAGAAGTAAACACCAAACATACCTGCAGCAGCACCCATAAAGAATTTGGATGACAGTGCAAACAGCAACGCAATGATGCCAACAACCCAGACACGGCTGGCACGAGCATCGTTATAGCTGGCCATCGCACCGTCATGGCGTTCAGCCAGACGAACATAGCGACGGTAGTTCTGTTGAATATCAAATTTATCAGCCAGGGACAGGTAACGTTCCATGGAGCTTCCTTGTTTAAATACGCAACTCAAATTAATGCGTCGGCCCGTACAACGCGCCGACGCATGTGATTCAGGCCAGACTTTTGCTGACCACCTCAAAAACGTCTTTCGACAGTTCACCACTGTCGAGGATCTGTTGCAACGCTTCTTTCATCAGCAATTGACGCGCCGCATCATATTTACGCCAACGAGTCAGTGGCGTCAGCAGACGGGACGCAATCTGCGGATTCAGTGCGTTCAGCACAATCACCTGCTCTGCCAGGAAACGATATCCACTGCCATCTGCGGCGTGGAATGCCGTCGGGTTCTGCCCGCAGAAACCGCCCAGTAAAGCGCGTACCCGGTTAGGGTTACGCATATCAAAGGCTTCATGTTCCAGCAACGCCAGTACCCGCTGTAAAGCACCTGGTTGCGGACTGGAAGCCTGCACTGTCAGCCACTGATTGACCACCAGACTTTCGTTCATCCAACGGTGATAGAACTGGTCAAGCAATTGCTGTCCCAATTGTTCTGAAGGTGAGTGTACCACCGCTGCCAGCGCTGCCAGCTGATCCGTCATATTATCAGCCTCAGCAAACTGTTGCTGTACCTGGCTCAACACCTGGGCATCCTGTGTTGCCATCAGATAGTTAAGCGCAAGGCTTTTCAGACTGCGGCGTGCAATGGATGCCGCATCCGGGCTGTAAGATTCAGACTGGCAGTTCGCATCATACACAGCCTGGAATGGTTCTTTCAATTGTACTGCCAAACTGGTACGTACAAACTCACGTACAGTGTGGATTGCATCCACATCAACAACCTCAGCACGTTCTGCCAGATAGGCTTCTGTCGGCAACTTCAGCGTACAGGCAACCATTGCCGGGTCAAGCGTATCGTTACTCAGTACCGCCTGCACAGCGGTAACCAGCGCCGGTTCCAGCACCAGCTCACGTCCGGCCTGACAATCCTCTACCAGCGCCTCCATCACATCAGTCATCAGCGTCTGGGCAGCATCCCAACGGTTAAAACCATCACTATCATGGGCAATCAGAAACTGCAATTGCTCGATGCTGTACGGGTAGTTAACACGTACGGGTGCAGAGAACCCTCGCAGCAATGATGGTACCGGACGACATGGCAGGTTTTCAAAGACAAAACTCTGCTGTGCTTTTGTCAGATCCAGCACTCGGGTGGTCTGTCCTTCAGCCAGCGGCAGATCATCACCGGCTTCATCCAGCAGCCCCAGTGCTAACGGAATGTGAAATGGAGACTTTTCAGTCGCCTCAGGTGTTGCCGGGCAACGCTGCTGCACATGCAGCGCATAACGGCCCGTCTCACTATCATAGTTGTCGGTAACATCCAGCACCGGTGTGCCCGCCTGACTGTACCAGAGACGGAACTGCCCCAAATCACGGCCAGAAGCATCTTCCATCGCCTGCACAAAATCATCCGTAGTTACAGCCTGGCCATCATGGCGCTCAAAGTAGAGGTCAGAACCTTTACGGAACAGCTCCGGGCCTAGCAGAGTGTGGATCATACGTACCACTTCTGCACCTTTCTCGTAGACGGTCAGGGTGTAGAAGTTGGAGATCTCGATAAAGGATGCCGGGCGAATCGGGTGGGCCATAGGGCCTGCATCTTCTGCGAACTGAGCGGTACGTAACAACGTTACATCTTCCACTCGTTTGACGGTACGAGAGTTCATATCTGCCGAAAATTCAGCATCGCGGAATACCGTGAAGCCCTCTTTCAGGCTCAACTGGAACCAGTCACGGCAGGTGACACGGTTACCCGACCAGTTATGAAAATATTCATGGGCGACTACACCCTCAACACGCTGAAAGCCGGCATCAGTGGTAGTCTGCGGATGCGCCAGCACACAGGAGGTGTTGAAGATATTAAGGCCTTTATTTTCCATGGCTCCCATATTAAAAAAGTCCACTGCGACGATCATATAGATATCCAGATCGTATTCGCGACCATATACCTCTTCATCCCAGCGCATGGATTTTTGCAGTGACTCCATGGCGTACTGCAGTTTGTCCAGGTCTTTGCTTTCCGCAAAGATCTGCAATTTCACTTCACGACCACTCATGGTGATGAAGCTGTCTTCAATATGTGCCAGATCACCAGCTACCAGTGCAAATAGATAGGCCGGTTTCGGGAACGGGTCTTCCCAGCGTACAAAATGACGACCATCATCTGTCTCGCCCTGTTCCACCGGATTGCCATTAGACAGCAATACCGGATAACGCACTTTATCAGCCACAATCGTCGTGCTGAACACTGCCATCACGTCAGGGCGGTCCGGGTAGAAGGTAATGCGGCGAAAGCCCTCAGCCTCACATTGCGTACAGAACATGCCATCCGATTTATACAGGCCTTCCAGCGCCGTATTATTCTGCGGTTCAATCTGCACAACTGTACGCAACTCAATGCTATCTGGCACATCGGTAATACTCAGCTGCTCATCGTCACGCTGGTAGCTGAGCAGATCGTTACCGTTGAGCTGTATTGATAACAACTCCAGACTGTTATGGCCATGCAGCACCAGTACAGGGCTCTGCTGCTGGCAGAGTGGGTTACGCTGCAATTTCAGCAAACTGGTGACAGTGGTTTTCTCTTCACCCAGTTCAAAGTGAAGATCTGTACTTTCTACCGTCCAGGCCGGTACCTGATAATCCTTCAGATAAATCGCCTGCGGTTGTGGCGCCTGGGAGGAAAGATCTGTCATGAATATGTTCTCCTTTTCAGGTATTGGCATTCAGGCATTAGCGCCGGCCAGGTATTAACGGCCGTCAGTACTTAACGGCAGCCGTGGTTAGCAGACTGATCAACCACTGAACGCTACCTGGTAAGCGGTGTACTTGCGAATATTGATCACCCCGGTATCCAGCATCAGGTACTGCCCCTTGATGCCCATCAAAGTGCCTTCAACCAGCGGATTTTTATCCATATTAAAACTGGTCACTTTAGTCGGGAATACTTCAACTGGATAGTCAATTTCCAGCTGCTGAGCATCCGTCAAACGCTGGATCGCCTGCAGGCCGTACTGTTGCTCCAGCGCGGTCAGCCCTTCAGCACAGAGTTGCAGCAACCGGTCACGTTCGCCAGACAGATCCAGCGGGCTCACCTCACCTTTAAGCATCGCCCGCCAGTTGGTACGGTCAGTAACATGCTCACCAATCAGCCGCTCCACCTGACCGGACTGCAACCGGGTGGCAACTTTCAAAATCGGTAGTGCCTGAATCGCCCCCTGATCCAGCCAGCGACCGGGAATATTAGTACCGCGAGTAATACCCACTTTCACCCCGGAGGAGTTGGCCAGATAAACATAGTGATCCTGAAAACAGAACTGCTCTCCCCAGCTGGCATCACGGCACGTACCTTCGTGGTAGTGGCACTTCTCCGGGCTGACGATGCACTGGTCGCACTGCGGTAATTTTTTGAAGCAGGGGTAACAATGTCCCTGGTTATAACTCTTCTTTGTTTTACGACCACAATGGGTACAGTTGATCGCTCCCAGAAACTCCAGACGAATTGGCTTACCAATCCAGTCATTCAGAGGTAGCAGCTGATCACCCAGAGGCAGTTGATAACGGACAGGGCTATCCAGTTCGATGCGCATCTTACTCAGCGCACCACGAGCAATTTCCTGCAGCATCGGTCGATCAGTTACCCGTCAGAATTTTGATGGTCTGAGGTGTCAGCGGATCTTCACCGTGCTGTGTACCATCAGGCTTGGTGCGGTCGATATACCCGACACGCTCGGTTTCCGGCAGACGCTGGTCATAATGGATAACAGCGCGCATACAGGTTTCACGCTGCTCAGGGGAGAGGCGACGGCCATCGGGCCATTTACCCAGTTCAACGGCGGTGCGCAGTGCTTTGTGCATCTGCGGGGTCATTGCAGCAATTAGTTCTTCGTAGGTCATGGGAGACTCCTTTATTTTGCCAGAGTCTACCATATTCTGTATTGTACGGGCCGAGCTGGCTCAGCCCATGCAGGCACAGGATATCACTATCACCTGCGTAACATTGCAATCATCGGCACCCAGGCAAGCCCAGCCAGTAATCCAATCAGATGAGCCGTATTTGCTACAGCTCCCAGTCCGATACCTTCCAGCAATCCGGTATACCCCAGCACCAGCCAGAGCACCATCAACCCCATGATGGCGGGCGGCAGATTGAAGCGTTCTGGCACATTACGCTGACGATCCCATAGCCAGGTGTACGCCAGTACCGCAAACACCACACCAGACATGCCGCCAAACAGCGGACCACTGACTATATACTGTGCAAGGTTGGAGGCTACACCCGAAAACAGCACCAGACTAACCAGCACCAGTGCGCCCTGCTGCCGCTCAATGCGGGCCCCTGCAACCCAGATAAACAGCAGGTTCATTATCAGATGTGCCGGACTGAAATGCAGAAAAGCAGGTGTCAGCAAGCGCCAAAGCTCACCATTGCTGAGTGTTGCTTTCAAACCTGATGTATAGATGCTGTCGTTTTGACGGATCAGATCGGCCAGCGTAAAGTGCCGCAGCCATTCGAAGTGCTCACCAAAACCGGTCAAAAAGGCGACCAGTGCACTGATACTGATCAGCGCCAGTGTTACCGGCAGACGAAACAGATCAAAACCAGGGCCAATGCTGCTCACACTGTGGCGTACCTCAATCTGATTGAGATCAGCCCCTTCCTGCCAGAGCTCATACAGACGCAATATCTGCGCCTCACTGATACCCGGTGCTACCCAGAGCTGCTGACTCTCTCCCTGTTCCAGAATTCGGTGTGGAATCCGATGCTGCCATAAAAAAGCGGCAAATTCGGTCAAATCCTGTTGCAGAGGTACTTCAAGAACCTTGATCATCTATGCTCCCGACAGCCTGACGGTGGGTCAGCCGGCAACCTGTGCACGAAACTCCTGGTGAACATCAACCCAGACGAACTTATCGGCAGACAGTACAGATTCGTTATCCATACGGTAGGCCACTAACTTGCCGAATTTAACTGCACTGTAATCCAGACAGGCTATATTGTCGGTTATAGGCTCAGGACGCCCTTCCCGCCAGTAATGGCCAATAAATAGCGGTTTCTCCTCTTCACCGTAATACAGCAGGTCGTCATGGTCCTGCACACTTAGCGCCCGACGCGCAATATGCGATGGTAACGGGTCAGGCTGGAAGACCACATCGGCATAGAATTGTGGCTGACGGGCCCAGAACTTGGTGCGGAAAAAACGTCGCCGGAAACCATCGCGGCTGATCATTTCTTCGTTATTGGGTAAACGCAGATGAGTACCGCGCAACAGGCGGTCAAGCAAAGTCCATTCAAAAGTGCCATGACGCGCTGAACGTTGCAGCATATCGGCTGTCAGGTGCTGAACCCCATAGCTATCTTCAAGCTGCTCAATCAGCTGCTCTGCCCAGCAGGCGTGTACCACCCTGAAGTGATCAAACTCCAGATAGAGCGGCATCTCCATAATCCAGGCCAGTAGCGCGTCCAGTTCGCGGGGGTAATTCTCGTATTGTTCCAGCGTTTCTTTAAGAATCCGATAGTGGCGTGGTGTACGTTCGCGCAGGAAAGGGTGTTCGCCGTATTCTGCACGGGTCATATAACAGAGCAAATTATATTCATGGTTACCCATAACAATTTTTGCCTGGCCTGCCTTGACCATGCTGTACACAATCTGCACCGCTTCACGAATACGCGGGCCACGATCAACAATATCACCCAGAAATACAACCTGGCGCTGCAACGGGTGCTGGTAAACACCGTCGATACAGCGGTACCCCAGTTTTTCCAACAACAGTTTCAGGGTTGAGGCACAGCCATGAATATCTCCAATCAGGTCATAGCCCTGCATTTCAACAGCGGCTGACCGCTCCCGGTCAGCCTCACTGCGAGCGTTGCCTGAATGTGTTTTATCCCCTGACAGCTCTGACACGGGTTAATCCCCCAATTTGGTCCCCCAGCCCAGCTTTTCACGACAGGTCTGGTAGAAATCGTAATTCAATGGGTGTAACAGCTTAAGTTTGTGTGGCTTTTTGTGAATGGTAATGGTGTCGCCAGGCGCACAACTGATATCCTGCTGACCATCACAGGAAATTGCCGGGTAGGTTTCATTACGCTCACTGATCACCAGTTTCAGCTCACTGTTGCCATCTACCACAATCGGCCGACTGGACAGGGTGTGCGGGAACATCGGCACCAGCACCAGCGCATCCAGTTTCGGGTGCATGATCGGGCCTCCGCCGGACAGTGCATAAGCGGTAGAACCCGTCGGTGTGGATACAATCAGGCCGTCAGAACGCTGGGTATAAACAAACTGACCTTCAATATAGAGTTCAAATTCAATCATTCGTGCCGCTTTACCCGGATGCAGCACACAGTCGTTCAGTGCGACCATTTCACCAATCGGCATACCGTTACGTTTAACCGTCACATCCAGCAGGAAACGGCTTTCTACGGTGTACTTGCCTTCCAGTACTTCGCTGACCTTCTCTTCGATCTCGTCCGGCGCAATATCGGTCAGGAAACCCAGATTGCCACGGTTAACCCCCAACACCGGAATATGGAATTGTGCAAGTGAGCGAGCAGCCCCCAGCAGACTACCGTCGCCACCGACAACAATCACCAGATCACAGATTTCGCCCATCATTTTCTGCTTGCAGACTTGCTGACCATGACCAGGCATCATCTCGGCAATTCGCTCGTCGAGGATCGTGTTATAGCCCTGATCACTGAGAAAACGGATCAGATTCTTCAGGGTATCCACAACCTTTTTGCTGCCTAGACGGCCAATCAGACCGATATTGCGAAAGTAATCCATCTGTTCTCCCATGTTTGCTGCGGTGCGACATACAAGATCGCATTATAGGGTTGCCAGGGCTGCCGGGTCGAGCCCTCGACGCCCCTGCAAGCCTCCTGAATGAAGTGCCAGAATACGACTTCCTGGCGCAAATGTGCTGTTTTCTATTAACTGATGCAGACGTAACAGCATTTTCCCGGTATAAACCTGTTCAAGCAGGATCGCGTGTCGCTGCTCAAATGCTGACATAAATGCCAGTAATTCCGGCGTCGTGCGAGCATAACCACGCTGATGCCCCTCCAGATCAATACACCAGTGCGCTTGCGGTATAGCACCGGCCTGTGCCAGTAAAGCCTGAATGTCGTCATACAGAAAGCCAGCGCCTTTCAGTGCGGCTACACCCAGCACCCGCCACGATGCTGGTGCTACAGCCACCAGCCCGGCCAGTGTGCCACCGGTACCACAAGCCGTTATCAGGTAATCAGGTCGTAACTGCTGGGCCTGAATCTGCGTAACCAGCCCGGCCAACCCCGGCATAGCCAATACACCCGCCCCCCCTTCTGGCACAAGCAGTGCGTGTGGCCACTGCCGCTGCAAACTTTGCAGATAATTTGGCTCATGACGCTGACGATACTCCAACCGCGATACAAACTGCAGTCGCATCCCCCAGCGACGCGCATCCGTCAGCATTGCATTACTGGCTGATTCAGGCTCTCCCCGGATAATCCCCACTGTTTTCAGCCCGAAACGGGCACCAGCGCAGGCCAGCGCATGGATATGATTCGACCAGATACCACCAAAACTGAGTACCTGCTGATAACCCTGCTGTTTTGCAGTCAGCAGATAATGCTGCAATTTGTACCATTTATTACCACTGATTCCGTTGTCAATCTGATCCAGCCTGAGCAGTTTTACTTCCACCTCCCGCTGTTGATAGAGCGGGTCACGCAAGGTATCAACCTGCAATTCAACCGGGTTCAGCAAAGCCTGCAAGTCATCAACACACATCCGTCTGCTCCTCTGCTTGACTGGCTATAAAAGCAGGGAGTATGCAGGCACAGACACGGCGGGGAAATAACAAAGGCAGCGAAATACGGAACAGAAAAGACAGAACGGCAGGAGAGAAACAGGCAGGATAAAGAACAGATGAGGTGCCATAACCCACCCGCACAAAAACGCCCCGCACAGGAGAGGCGACACTCAGACTTTCGGCATCACCATATAGCGATTACCACCAGACTGTTTGGCTTTATACATCGCCTTGTCTGCGCGGTTAATCAGTTCTTCAACCGTTTCAAAGCCATCGGTTACGGTGACGCCAAGACTAAGCGAAAGCTCATACGCGGTTGTTGGTGGCGTACCTCTGTTGTAAGGCGAATACTCTCGAAAGCGCAGACGCAAACGGTCAGCCAGTATCTCGGCTGCCACGACTTCCGTCTCTGGTAACAGCACCATGAATTCATCACCACCGTAACGGAATGCCTGGTCAGTCTTGCGCAGCTCACGACGAATCACCTTACCGATAAAACGCAGCACGCGGTCACCTTCCAGATGCCCAAGCTGGTCATTAACCTGCTTGAAATGGTCAAGATCAATACAGATCAGCGACAACGCCCGACCATAACGACGGGCACGTTCAAGCTCAGACTCCACGGTTTCATAAAAGTGGCGCTGGTTATGCAGGCCTGTCAGATCATCCGTCACGGACAGTTCTTTCAGACGGGCTTCCAGCTTTTTACGTGCGGTCTGATCATGGAAAAAACCGATACTGCCCTGGGGCGCATCATTTTCCGGCTCCATCAGGGTGGCAGACAGGCGAATAGGTATACGACAACCATCACGGGCGTACAGCTCAGTTTCATAGCCTTCCAGCCGACCTTTACCGCCGTACATGTCAGGGTGATCCAGCAAGCCTTTAATTTTCCGTGCCCGCTCAATACCACCATAGACCTGCACAATACTCATACGCCCCAGCACTTCATTACGGGGGTACTGTAACAACTGTTCAGCAGCTGAATTGAAAATACTGATTATGCCTTTGCGGTCCACCCCGATAATCGGGTCAGGACACAGCTCGGTTAATGCAGTGACTTCAATGTCAATCATAGGCGTTCCCGACTCGCTTCATACCTGATGAGAGAATAACCAGAGTGCCTGAATATATAGCTCAGTTATGAAGAGTAAAAGAGAACATTTGTATAAAACTGTGAAAACACCGCACATTTCCAGGTAAATGCGCGGTGTCCAGGGCAGGATTACTGCAGTTTCGCGATCCGCAAATCGGCAGTCGACATATCACCAGGCAGCTGAATACTACCAACCTTCTTCAGTGTGTGTGGATCATGAATGGAGATGTCGCTGGAGGTACCACCAATGTACAGCTTTGAGCCATCACGGGTCATATTAATGGTGTAGTAGGTGTGATCAAGATCAGCCGTCGCCAGTGTCTTCTGCTGGCTGATGCTGTGTTTCGCCACATTATTGAAAGCACCATACACAATGTCGCTATTGTTCGGGTCTGTCACCAGATTAAAGAAGATAAACTCAAACGGCACCAGCTCACGGTGCTCAACTTCACCACTGGCCAGATCAATACGGTTCATTCCCCACCAGAACTCTGCGTTCTCCATATCCCCAGGCTCACCATTCCACTTAACGGTGAAGTACGGCAGGATGTACTCACCCACATGTTCACCCTGTGCCTGCATGGCGAAGGCATCAGGGGCTACCCACTTATCTGCGGGGCGATCCCAGTTCTGTAACTTCTGTAATACCCGGACTTCGCCAGTCTGCGGATTGATTGCTTTGAGATCAGCCCCGCCCAGAATCACCTCGCCGTTGTCCATAGTGCCAATTTTGGTGATGCGGCGATCAACCGGATAGAACTGCTTCGCTTTTGCATTCAAACCATCTTCGGTATGAAAAATAGCCAGCCTAGGCTGCTGTACTTCGAAACGATCAGAATGTTTAACCACCGGGTTCTGTACAGTATACAGTTGCTTGCCATCCGGGCTGATCGCCAGTGAGATAATGCTTTTCACCTGTACATTGGCAAACGACTGCTTCGCCGAGAACACCTGTTCACAGTTACGAATATCAAAGCCGTAAATATCTTCCCACTTGTTGGTCAGCACATAGGCGATGCGGCCATCCGGTGACGACACAATAGAGTTAGAGCCAAAGATACCCGGCACCTTGCAGCTGCGTAGCAGTTTATCTGACTCAACATCAATCACATGCAGCAAGTTAGGGCGGCTCGCTGTCAGCAGATATTCTTTTCCCACCTCCGCTGCTGCAGAGGATGCAGCGTCCGGCCCAGTGACAGCACAACCTGTCAGCAGGCCCGCAGCTGCCACTGACAATGCCAGTACACGGGTTCTGAACAGTTTATTCAGTTTCATGGTTCAGTCCTCCTCCGGGAAAATGCTGTCAATCTGACGCCAGTCTTCATTGGCTTTGGCAACATCCTGCGACCAGCCCGGATGTGTATTCATGGTGTCTGGCACCTGGGCTGGCCACCAGCAGGCATCAGCACAGCCGTACAGATCAGATTCCATTGGCTGACACAACGACCCCAAGCCACCAAAAGGGTCAACTTCCCAGCCTGGGTCATTCGTGGAGGTACAGCCCACCACGGACTGCATCGCAACAACGTCTTCGGTCTTTCCTTGTGCCACAGCCTGCTCCAGCAGCTGTGCCTTGCGATTTAACGATTTCAGGTGCTTCATTTTCAGGCACTCCTTCTGGGCGAAACATGGCGATCAAAAAACGCCGAATTTTCCAGCATGATGCGGGTGTAGACTTCCACTCCGAAATCGACCCAATCCCGTAACAGGTCACAGTAGTGGTAAGACGGCACACTGGCATCGCCATATTTCGCGTAACTTTCGTGATAGCAACCACCCGAACAGATATTGCGGATGCGGCAGGTTTCGCAGCCGGTATTGCTGCGGTCAAGACGGGTTTCTACAAATTGCGCCAACGCCGGTTTATCAATACCACTATCAACATCACCAAACAGCGGCAGTTCTGAACCGGTAAACCGATGACAGAGGTTGATTCCCCCCTGGGTGTCCACGGCCAGCAACCCAACGCCAGCACCACAGGGCAACTGTTTTTTATTGCCCTCATGGATATCTGTCATCAGCTGATGCATATTGCCAAAACCGGTGTTGCGGTTTTCCAGCGCGGCAGACAGATAACGACGACCTAGCCGTTTCATACCGGCAAACACCTCCACCATTTCATCTGCTGTCAGATTGAACGCACTGATGTCACCAGACGTTACCGGGCCAAACCCGACTTCACTGAACCCCAGCTCGTTATGCAGATGGTCAAAAATGGTTTCCACATCGGTAATGCCACGGGTCAGCGTAACCCGACAGCCCACAGGACGCGCGTTATAACGCGCCAGCAACATACCAACCTTTTTACGCACCACATCGTAAGTACCCTGGCCTCCAACCGTGATACGGTTCTTGTCATGCATGGTTTTCGGGCCATCCATGGACACAGTCAGACCAAAGCGCTTGTCATTGAAGTAATCGATCAGAGCAGGGGTCAGCAGGGTGGCATTGGTGGTGAGAGTGAAATCAACATCAGCACTTAGCTGTGCAAAACGTTGCTCGCACCAGTCAACCACCTGACGAATCACCGGCATATGGCTGAGCGGCTCACCACCAAAAAACACCACGTTATAACGTGGCTGGTTCGGTGACTCTGCCAGCAGCATCTCAATAGACTTAACCGCCGTTTCGAAGCTCATCCGGTCACCTTTTGAAGGCGTCGTCAGATCCTCTTTATAGCAGTAAGTACAGCTGAGATTGCAGCCCGTATTGACATTCAGCACCACTGTGGTCAGTGGGAACTGCTTCACCGGTCTGGGTTTCGGGTTGTAACGAGCCACTCCCTGGCTTTCCTGCACAATTTCCAGCTCCTGAAAGCTTTCCAGCGCTTCTTTTAACTCACCGGGAGACACCCGCGACTCAAAGTGTTGACGCAGTACAGGCGCCGTCAGGTGGCCCTGCTGTTCAAACAATTCCAGCAGTTCACGGCCAACCGGGTCCAGCTCAAACAGGCTGCCAGACGGCACATGAAACAGCAGGCGACGGCTATCCACATCCACCAGATGCAGGTTGGGCTTTACCAGTGTCAGAGACCCCATGGTTTACCTCATTATTGTTATTGTGGCGGTGGTTATAACGCACTCCGCAGTGCCAGGCACACCGGCTGAACAACGGAAGATTGCTATCACATTTCAATTGCTATCGTGTTTCGAGTTGCAATCAGTTTCCGATTGCACTCATCATTCCGGGCCAGAGCACAGCATAGAAATACTATGAGCCTTCACTGCTCTGCACCTTCCCGATACAGCCGTTACTGCAACGCAGATTTGACGAAATCCTGCACAGTCACCAGCAAACTGGCCTGGCCCTGCATATCCTGCTGGGCAGTTTTCACCGTACCAACCACCGCCAGGTGGCCAACATTGTTGGTAGACATCTTGCGTTGTGGGTTCAGGCCTGCGTCACCGGGTGTAAAGACACCACGGGCGTCAATGGTGCCAGCGTAATCCAGATCACGATCATGGGCAGCGGCTTCAGTCAGCGGTTTAAGGCTCCAGCTGGCAGGCATATAGCCCAGCGCCAGATCATCTTCAGTCCCTGCCTTACCGTCAGCTCCTAACGCATAACCGACAGCACGGTAAGCTGCATTAACCTTCGGCTGCTTGCCACCATTACCACCAATACGGGCAATGGAATTCGCAGGTACGACACCAACCCGAGCCAGTGTGCTGTAAAGTGCAATCCTGGTTTTAGCAGCCCCGGCCTGAATGGTACGCATACCTGGTGTTGCGCCTTCCATTGCGCTCAGCTTCAGGACCAGCTGTGTCGCATTGCGGGACACTACTTTCTCCAGCTTCAAACCACCGTCCAGACGGATACGACGATCATCCAACTGACTACCCGTCAACGTCACCGTGCGCGTTTCACCTTCACGAATGTACGCCGGGCTGATCGCCAATACTGCCGCTGCCTGGCTACGTGCAGCACTGATCTCCCCCCCC
The DNA here is from genome assembly GCA_025800125.1 of Marinobacterium sp. GTDB lineage: Bacteria > Pseudomonadota > Gammaproteobacteria > Pseudomonadales > Balneatricaceae > Marinobacterium_C. The sequence goes on along the minus strand of JAOXSF010000095.1, from coordinate 49,704 downwards.
ATCTCGGTGGCGCCTTTCGGGAACATACGCCCGCTCAGCTCCTGGCCATTCTCTGACAGCGACAGCACCTGACGCATTTTCTGGCCATTGACTGTCAAACCCGCGCGCAGTTCATACCCGGTATACAGTACGGCAGCACCTTTGCCTTCCAGTACAGAACCATCTGCAAACTGGCCGGTCAGCAACAACGCAAAGCGGTCATCACCTTTCGCCTGCAAGGTCAGCACAGCAGAATACTCCCCCTTACCTGGCAGGTATCCGGCCACTACCCAACGTCCAGCCGGGCTATGTTTTTCAGCCTGTTGCCAATCGGTCCAGGCCTGTGTCTGCAATGGGAAGTCACGCGCCAACTGCGGTACAACATCATTAACCGCTAACTCAAACCAGGCACGGTCGCGGGACAGGGCATGAAACTCCAATGTCGGGTACTGCCCCATATGGAAATGCACCAGCCGGTTCCACTCGGTCTCGCTGCGTCGCTGCAACGCAAAGCGGGCACCGGAGTGACAGCGAGCACACATCTCGGCGTATTGTCCAGGTGTGTCATCAGTTATGTTCGGGGTCTGTTCCAGCAGGTAACGCTTACTGGCGGTTTCGGATGGGGCCAGTCCCTGGCTGTCCGCCAGATACTTGATAATGGCGCGGCGTTCATCAGCGCTCAGGCGCAAACCTCGTTGATGCTGCATCCGGTTGATGGTGGTCATCCAGCCTTCCGGCGTTTTACGCTGCTCACCAATACGGCTCAAAGTGCCATCTGCCTGACGGGTATGACAGGAGATACAACGCTCCTGTACCAACTGCGCGCCGTCAAGCGTCTGTGCCGACAGCGGGCTTGCCACCAGTCCTGCCAGCGCCAGCGTGCCCGTAGCGGACAGGGTGCGTTTCAGGTTTGTGTTCAAGGCCATCACTCCATGGATTTATTTTTATGATCAGGTGATTACCGTGGCTGTGAACCGGTATTGAGTCTCACCTCAAGAGCCACAGCAACCAGCATCGTCAGACTAAGGGCTGCCTGTAAACAAGATTCTCCGCTTTTGTAGCGAGTTGTGTACAGATGTAACCAGATGTAATGCTGATCAGGGCAAACAAAATAACCTTTTGTTTTGTAAAGACAAATATTCAAAAGCAACCACACCAGAAAGCCATAATTCAGCTTTGCTGCTGCTATTCGCCCTTTGCTAGACTGGACATTCCCTTTCAGAGACCGCACCACCATGCACAACGACAACGCTCACATTTTGATTGTTGAAGATGACTTTGCCTCACGCTCATTGCTGACCAGCTACCTGGAACAGGCCGGGTATCAGGTCAGTGAAACTGACCGCGCCGATGATCTGGTCAGCCGGGTGGAACAGGAGCATATCTCACTGGTACTGCTGGACATTAATCTGCCAGGTAAAGACGGCCTGACTCTGACCCGAGAACTACGGGCGGTCAGCAAGGTGGGTATCATTCTGGTCACCAGCAGCGGCGATGAGATTGACCGCATTGTCGGGCTGGAACTGGGTGCGGACGACTACGTCACCAAACCCTTTAACCCACGAGAGTTGATGGTGCGGGCAAAAAATCTGCTCTGGCGGGTACAGGACAGCCAGCAGGCCAACCCGCAACGCCAGCCTATGTGGCACTTTGAGGGCTGGACTCTGGATAGCAGTAAACGCTTACTGAACGCCCCCGACCAACGTAGCGAACGCCTGCCTGAAGGTGAATTCAAACTGTTTCAGGCGTTGATCAGTGCCGCCGGAACCGTGCTATCACGGGACCAGCTGATGGATGCCATCCATGACCGGGAGTGGACACCCAATGACCGCTCCGTTGATGTTCTGATTGGACGGCTACGCCGAAAACTGCGTGATAACCCGGCCGACCCGCACTTTATACTCACCGCCCATGGTGCCGGTTACATGTTTGCAGGCGAGCTGGACTGAATGCTCAACCTGCCGGGAATCCGCATTACGCAACGGATCTGCCAGCGGCCCTCTTTCAGTCTTTTTCAAGCTCAACGGACAGAAAACAACCAGCGTTTACTGGTGTGCCAACAGCACCCGGATGACCCGGATCAGCCCCATCGTTTCGCCCATGAAAAGGCACTACTGAACGAACTACAGTCACGTAATGAAACACCACCACTACCCTTGCTACACCCCCTGAGTGAAGTGGTTGAACAGGGTAATATCCTGTTGTTCCAGCACCGGCCTGGACGACTATTGTCACGCTGGCTACATGATATATCCCCCCAGCAATGGCCGCAGTTACTCTCTGTGGCGCTGCACCTAAGCGAACAGCTGGGACGACTACACGATGCCGGTATTGTCCATAAACGCATCAGCCCGGACAGCATTCTGATTGACCCGGACAGAGGACTGATTACCTTCATTGATCTGCGCCACAGCACTCGCCTGCCACGGGAACAGGCCAGCTGGCACAACGTGCAGTTATCCGCAGACAGCCTGCCCTGGCTGGCACCAGAACAGACCGGCCGTATCAACCGCGCCATTGACTATCGCAGTGACTATTACGGCCTGGGCGCAACCCTGTACCGGATGATGACCGGCCAGCCGCCATTTACCAGCCATGAACCGGCACAGCTGATTCATGACCATATTGCCCGCGCACCACGCCCGCCTATTGAACAGAACCCGGTACTGCCTCAGCCACTGTCGGATATTATTATCAAACTACTGGCCAAAGATGCGGGCCAGCGCTACCAGTCCAGTGCCGGGCTCAGTCATGACCTTCGCCACTGCCTGCAACAGTGGCAACAACAACAGCACGTCCCCCCTTTCAGCATTGCCATACATGACCAGTCACGTCGCTTTGTTATTCCGCAAAAGCTATATGGCCGAGATGCTATCGTGCATCAATTACAGCAATTCTGTCAGGGCCAGCCCTTCGCTGCTGATGCCCGAATCCTGTTACTCTCAGGCCCGGCAGGGATTGGTAAAAGCGCACTGGCCCATGAAATACGTCAGCAGATCCATCAACTCAATGGTCGTTTGTGCAGTGGTCGCTTTGAATTCTTTCGCCGTAACCGGCCCTATTCCGGGCTGATACAGGCGCTGCAATCATTGATACGACAATTGCTGACAGAACCTCCAGAACAGTTACAACACTGGCATGACAGCCTGAACAGGCAGCTGGGTGATCAGGGTCAGCGATTACTGGCACTATTGCCGGAGCTGGTACTGATTATCGGGGAACAGCCAGAACCGGCTGACCTCCCCGCTTCTGAAGAACAACAACAGATCGCCCGCCTGACAGAAAGTCTGTTACAGGTACTGTGCCCACCAGATCAACCGCTGGTGCTGTTTCTGGATGATATACACTGGGCTGACAGTGCCTCGTTGCAGTTACTGCAACAGCTGATACGGAGCCCGACACTGCCCCGATTACTACTGGTTTTCAGCTACCGTCAGGAACCTGATACCCAGAAAGCACACACACCAACACAGCCAGCCAGTCTGCATCACTGGCTGACAACGGTGCAACAAAATCAGTCAGTGCAACATATTGAAATTCCGCCGCTGACATCACAGGACATCACCCAGCTACTGGCAGAAACACTCCATAGCAGCCCGACCCGCTGTCGAGCACTGGCCCATATCTGCCAGCATAAAACACGCGGTAATCCATTTTTCCTCAACCAGTTTCTGAACACCCTGCATGACCAGACACTAATCCGCTTTCACCGTGGCCATTGGCAGTGGGATGAACAGCAAATACAGCAACAGCAGATCACTGATAATGTGATAGAACTGATGGTCAGCCGTTTGCAACGACTCCCTGAACCGGCCAGATTATTACTGCAACGCGCAGCCTGCCTGAGCGGCCCATTCAACTTGCAGACGCTGGCACTGACCGACAACAGCACCCCGACAGAACTGGCTCCTGCACTCTGGCCGGTGCTGGAAGAAGGGCTGCTGATTCCACTGGATGAAAGCTTTCGTCTCAGTCAGCCCGAAAGTCTGGGGCCTGGTCGTTACCGCTTTGTACATGACCGGGTACAACGTGCCGCCTGGTCGCTGATTCCAGCAGCCCGTCGTACTCAGCAGCATTTACAGATTGGCCGCCAACTACTGGCACAGTTAACCGAACATGAGCAAGCACAACGTATCTTTGAGCTGAGTTACCACCTGAACCAGGCTCAGACACTGCTGACAACAACGCAAGAAAAACTGCAACTGGCCCAGCTTAACCTGAATGCAGGCAAACGCGCCTGGCAGACTGGCGCTTTCGATAACGCTGCCAATCATTTTGAAACCGGCATGAACTTACTGCCACCTGACGCCTGGCAGCAACACTATGCAATGACGCTGGAACTACATATCTGCCACGCCCAGAGCGCCTGGTTACACCATAACCATACAGTCATGGAGCAACTGACAGACCAGATTCTTAGCCAGGCGCATGCGCTGCTGGATCGGGTTCGCGCTTATGAAATTCGTATTCAGGCAGCGGTTTCGCGCAATCGCTTTGAACAGGCGCTGGAGATTGCATTGACAGTGCTGGCATTGCTGGGCATCCGGCTACCCCGCCACCCAACCGGCTGGCATACCCAGCTGAGTCTGTTAAAAACACGCGCCCTGCTACTGCGCACACCCATTAACCAGATTCATCAATTACCGCCACTGAGCGATAAGCATATCCATGCAGCATTGGGTATTCTGGGACGAATTTTTGCAGCGGTGAAGTTTTCCAGCTCTGACTTGCGCCCGCTGGTGATGGCGCATCAACTGGAACTGACACTACGCCACGGTCTGAGTGAAGAAGCTCCCAGGGCAATGGCCGGGTTTGGCGGCATTCTGTGCAGTCAGGGGCGCAACGCTGAAACGGGTTATCAGCTGGCGCGGGAAGCATTAAACATCAAACACTCACGCGGCCGGGGCAATCGCTGCCCGCAAACCCTTTATCTGTTCAGCACCTATGCCCAGCACTGGAAAGAGCCACTGCAACAGACACTGAATACTCTGCTGGACGCTCATCAGCGCGCCCGCAGTCTGGGCGATAGCGAGTGGAGCGCCTACTGCCTGGCTGCCTGGTTTCAATACGCTCTCCCCTGCACCGACAACCTGCAGCAATTACAGCAACAGAGCGAAGGTTTCTACCAGCAGCTGGAGCAGAGCGGCCAGCAGCAATCGACCCGCTATACCGATTTTGTATTGCAGACGCTGGATAATCTGCGCGGCCACAATAAGGCCCCCTGGTTACTGGAAGGTCGTTTCTACAAGGAACAACCGATGCTGGCAGAACACCAGCAAAACAATCACCGCACTGCAATCTGCCTGCACCACTACTACAAAGCTCTGCTGGGCTATCTGTTTGCACAGTATGAAAGTGCATTGCACCATTGCCAGCAGGGAGAGCGCTACCTGAGCTATATTGCCGGTACATTTACCGAGCCGTTGTTTCAGATTATCCATGCACTGGTGCTACTGGCCTTGCTGCCCGACACCCCCATTCTGCAACAGCCAGCACGGCTGGCACGGGTACGCCAGCTACGCCGCCTCTGTCGCCGCTGGGCACGCCTGAACCCGGTTAACCACCAACACCACCTGGCACTGCTGGAAGCAGAGTTCTTACGGGTGATGCACAAGCCACAACTCGCCATGGATGCCTATGAACAGGCAATCCAGCAGGCACATAAACAGGGTTTTAAACTCTGGCAGGCGTTGAGTTGTACACGGGCCGGTGATTTCTATCTGAACTGGCAGAAAACAGGCATCGGCCTTGCCTATCTGCAGGACGCCCGTCGTTGTTACCAGCACCTGGCGGCTGAAGCCTGTTTACAGCACCTGAGCCAGCAGTACCCGCAGCTGCGTAGTACCCACCACTCACCTTCGGTAACAACACCCCCCAGCACTCCCCGACTGGACAATCAGGCATTTGAAACCGCTGCGGTGATCCGTGCATCTCACGCCATCGCAGATGAAATCGAACTGGAACGGCTACTGGGCAGGTTGATGCAGCTGGCGCTGGAGAATGCCGGGGCTGCACGTGCTCTGCTGGTGCTCAACCGACAACAGCAGTTACAGATTGAAGCTGAAGCCAGTCTTGAAGAAGAACCACATTTCTTTCAACAACTGCCACTGAGTGATGGCAGCGAACACCTGCCGGTTACCTTACTGCATTACAGTGCCCGAACCCGTGAAACCGTGGTGCTCAGCGACCCTGGCCGCCATGAAATGTTTATGCAGGACCCATACATTCGCCAGCATCAGCATGGCTCTCAGTTATGTCTACCTATTATCTATCACGGTGAATTAAGTGCTCTGCTCTATCTTGAAAACCACCAGAGCCGTGATGTTTTTACCCGTGAACGATTGGAAACACTACAGATTCTGGCCGCCCAGGCGGCAATTTCGCTGGAAAATGCCAAGCTTTATCAAAGCCTGAAGCATTCGGAACAGGCCTTCCGCTCACTGTTCGAAAATGCCGTAGAAGGTATTTTCCGTGCCAGTGCGCAAGGACGTTTTATTGCCGTCAACCCAGCACTGACACAACTGCTGGGTTACCAAGAACCCACGCAGTTTATTGCAACTATCAACGATATAGCCAGCCAGTGCTTTTATAGCCGTAATGATCAGCGCCGATTTATGGGACTATTGCTGCGCGATAATCAGGTCAGTGGTTTTGAAACCCGCTGGCGACGCGAGAATGGTAGTCTGGTAGATGTCACCATCTCTGCCCGTCGCGTGCTCGATGAACAACAACAGTTGCAATATTACGAAGGCTCACTGACTGACATCAGTGAGCGGAAAGCCAGACAGCGGGCCGTACTGGCTCGACAACAGGCGGAAGCAGCCAGCGAAGCCAAGTCTCGTTTCCTGGCAACCATGAGCCATGAAATCCGCACACCGATGAACGGAATCCTCGGTATGGCACAACTGCTGCAAAAAGAACCCCTGAATGACAACCAGCGTCAGCAAGTAGATGCGTTGTACCGTTCAGGCCAGTCATTGCTGGAAATCCTGAATGATGTACTGGATTTCACCCGCGCTGAGGGCGGTCACCAACCCTTGGAACAACAGCCCTTCCTGCTGGATGACTGCCTGCTGCAATTACAGAACCACCTGACACCACAATGCCAGACCCGAGGACTGAAACTGATCATACACCAGTGTCAGAACTGCAATCAGCCACTGCTGGGTGACCGACGTGTATTGATGCAGATTCTGCAAAACCTGGCCACCAACGCTGTCAAATTTACTGAGCAGGGCTATATCGCAGTCAGACTGCAATTAACCCCGGTGCAGAACCCGACACTTACATCAGACAACGATGAAACTGTCGATGCAAGTGTAGATATAGACGTAGATATAGACGTAGATGTAGATATAGACGTAGATGTAGATGTAGATGTAGATGTAGAGACAAGCGGACATACCACGATGCGGCTACGAGCTGAAATTGAAGACAGCGGCATCGGCATTGAGCCATCACGCCATGAGCATATTTTTGAGCATTTCAGCCAGGCAGACAGCTCGATTACCCGCCGTTACGGAGGCACCGGGCTCGGGCTGGCTATCTGCAGGCAGCTGGTTGAACTGCAACAGGGCCAGATCGGCTTTTCCAGTCAACCGGGCCAGGGCAGTCTGTTCTGGTTTGAGCTGGAATACCCACTGTCCACGCCAAGTAATCAGGCACCAGAGAGCACTCCAGCCGATACAGGGAAGCCACCTTGTAACAACCAGACCACACCGCTGGATATTTTACTGGTTGAAGACAACCTGATTAATCAGCAAGTTACCGAGGGTTTACTACAAGCAGATGGCCATCAGGTTACCATTGCTGAAGATGGCTACACTGCCCTGTCTCTGCATGCTGACCACAACTTTGATCTGGTGCTGATGGATATTCACCTGCCGGAGATGGATGGCATTGAAACCACACGACGTATGCGCCAGCACCCGAATAATCAACGTGCCAGTACCCCTGTCATCGCGCTGACCGCCGCTGTTACCGCCAGCCAGCGCCAGCATTATCTGGCCTGCGGGCTGGATGCGGTACTGGAAAAACCGCTGCAATACTCCGCAATAGCCAACCTTCTTGCACAACTGGTCACAGATGCTCCCCAGGACAGCGCTGGCCAGAACAAGCCGCCTTCAGAGCCAACAACAAGCCATAACCGTTCAGCGGCTCGTCGTAATATGCAGCCAGCCACAGGAACAACAGAGACAGGTCTAATAGAAGCTGATGTAACAGAAACAGATGTAACAGAAACAGATGTAACGGAAGCAAAAGCAGTAGAGCCAGATACACCACTCTTAAACAGCGAACTACTGGAACAGCATCAGCGCCTGCTGGGGCCTGAACGTTTTGGTCTACTACTGGCACAACTGCAACAACAAGCCGAACAACAGCTTGATGCACTGCAACAGGCAGCCAGCCAGCAAAATTACCCAGCCCTGAAAAAACATGCTCACACACTGGCCGGTGCCAGTGCCAACTTTGGCCTGTTACGGCTCCACCATCTCTGTAAGCAACTGGAACAAAGCCCAGATGACTCAACCACGCCAGCTCTGCTAGTAAACTGCTATCAGCAGAGTCTGAGCGCGTTGAAACGGTTCTGCCAGTAGCCTGCACATAAGAACAGCCTCTGGTTAACAAGCTGTTACATCTTTTAACAACTCTCTACAAAGGCGAGCAACCCTGTTGGCAGCGCCTCGCTAAAGTGAGTCTTAAATCTGCCCGGGCCCCCCTTCAGGCGGGCAGGTTAACGCCACCAGATTCAAATAATAACAAGACTCATAAGGAGAACTGGCATGACAACCCGGTTGATGCGCAAGGCATCTGCTGTACTGCTGGGAGCTGCCATTGCAGCCGCATCGGGCACAGCCTCAGCGTACACGCTGATTGATAATGACAGCATACAACTGAATGCTGATCTGGAACTGATTATCGGTCATTTCAGCAGCCAGGAACGTTATAGTCCATCAGCACAGCGCAGCCCCGCCTGGACGGAGGCCTATGCCAAATATGGCCTGTCCGGTAGCCAGGCTCTGTCTGAAGATCGCAGTCTGTTCGGGGCGGTGAATGTACTCAGTTCCGGTACATGGGGTGATGGCGATGCCCTGGGCACCAGTACCGGTGACGAGCGCAAAACCGAAATTGAAGATCTTTATCTGGGTTATCGCAGCAGCCAGCTAGAACTGTCCGTCGGCCGTCAGAACCTGACCATCGGTGATGGCTTTATCCTCAATGGTGACTCACTGAACCTGGGTAAAGGTTTTGGCAATGAACTGAACCGTGGCGGTGCCTACTGGCTGGCCGCCCGTAAAGCCTTCGACAAAACCGTGGTGCTACGGGCAGGCGGCGATAGCGGTCTGCGTGGTGATCTGTTCTGGCTGGAATCAGATAACGCGGCCCAGTCCGAGATGGAACTGGCGGGTTTGAACGTCGAGTATATCAACGAAAAGGGGACTTTCGCGGCCCTTTATCTTGAAGGGCTGGGTATCGCTGATGGTGGCGATGCAAACCGGGATGGTCAGAAAACATTCAGCCTGCGCTATCAGGGCAACGCCGGGGTTGAGAATCTGTTTCTATCTACTGAAATCGTCCGTCAGGAAGCAGGTAGCAGCGGCGATAAGCACAATGCCTGGTATGGAGAAGCGGGCTGGACATTTAGTGACCTCAACGGGTCACCCTCCATTAGTTACCGCTTCACCCGTTACGATACCGGCTACGATCCACTCTTTTTCGGCTTCAACCGGGGCTATGGCACCTGGTTCCAGGGTGAAGTTGCAGCAAACTATGCAGGCCCCTTTGGTACCGATGCTGACATTCACTATCTGGGTCTGAAAGCACAACCATCTGAAACCCTGACAGTGGGCGCTTCCTGGTTTGATTTCCGTAATACCGAAAACGGCAGCGGCAGTAATGATGCCCAGGAGATCAACCTCTGGGCTGAATGGGTTGCCAATGACCATCTGATCATCAGCCCACTACTGGGCTTCTACACCCCGGACTCAGCAACCAGCAATCAAGGCAACGACGACACGAACACTTACTTCCAGATACTGGCCATTGTGCCATTCTGAGTCACTGACTGAGCTGACAACAATATACGCTTGGACACCCTGAGGTTCCGGGCGTTGTGCCAGCTGAGCACGCATAAATATGAATATGTAAAAGCAGCTAAGGACCAAGCATAAGGACCCAATCATGCAGCAGACTTACAGCCTGATTATCAACGGTGAAAAAGTGGACGGTGCCCTGGGCACCTTTGATGTAATCAACCCGGCAACTGAAAATGTTGTTGCTGCCTGCCCTCAGGCTACACCCGCCCAGCTGAATGCAGCGGTGGATGCCGCAGAAGCTGCCTTTCGCAACTGGCAGCACACCCCGGATGCAGAGCTGAAGCAGACCCTGCACCGTATCGCAGACAGTATTGAAAAACGTGCCGATGAACTGGCCAGCATTATCGTACAGGAGCAGGGCAAACCCATGTTCCTGGCGCAAGCTGAAGTCGGTGGTGCCGTTGCCTGGACTCGCTACACCGCCGAACTGGATATCCCGGTGGAAGTACTGGAAGACAGCCCGAACAAGCGTATTGAGCTGCATCGCAAGCCGCTGGGAGTTGTCGGTTCCATTACGCCATGGAACTGGCCGTTGATGATCGCGGTATGGCATATCATGCCAGCGTTGCGCACCGGTAATACAGTGGTTGCCAAGCCATCCGGTATGACACCTTTCAACACCTTGCTACTGGCCGAAATCATTAACGCCGAAGTACCCGCCGGGGTTATGAACGTAATTACAGGTGAACGCGGCATCGGCAGTGGTATGACCAGTCACGAGAAGATCCGCAAGATCGTCTTTACCGGCTCCACCCCGACTGGCCAGACCATCATGCGCGGCGCTGCCTGCAACCTGAAACGTCTGACATTGGAGCTGGGCGGCAACGACGCCGGTATCGTACTGCCAGATGCCGATATAGACAGTATCGCCGAAGCAATTTTCCAGACCGCTTTCCTCAATATGGGCCAGACTTGCGCCGCCCTGAAACGCCTCTACGTACATGACAGCCAGTACGATGCACTGTGTGAAAAACTGTCAGCGATTGCCAGTACCCAGGTAGTCGGCAACGGTATGGATGAAGGCGTAACTTTTGGCCCGGTACAGAACCACGATCAGTTTAATCTGGTCAGTGAGCTGGTTGAAGACGCACGTAATAACGGTGCGCGCATACTGTGCGGTGGTGAACCGCTGCCTGGTAACGGTTATTTCTACCCACCAACGATTGTAGCTGATGTCAGCGATGGTCAGCGTATCGTTGATGAAGAACAGTTTGGCCCGGTGCTACCGGTGATCCGCTACAGTGATGTAGACGATGCGATCGCCCGCGCCAATGCCTGCGAGGTTGGCCTGGGCGGCTCCGTATGGTCATCCGACCTGGAACAGGCCCGCAAGGTTGCCATGCAGCTGGAATGCGGTACCGCCTGGATCAACGGTCATGCTGAAGTACTGCCACATGCCCCATTTGGCGGCTGCAAAATGTCTGGCTTCGGTGTGGAGTTTGGTCAGGAAGGCCTGCTGGAATACACCGTACCACAGACACTGAATATCAACCGTTAAACCGCTGTACGCGCTTCCCCGTCAGGTTGCACTGTCTGGCGGGGCCTTTTCTCTCTTCCTCTGTTCCACCGTTAGATTTGTTCATATCTGACTGGCATTCCGACCTGCATTGCAGGTCTTTTTTTATAGCCACAACACGTATACCCAGACTATTGGTGAGCCTGCGATCAGACAGATAACAAAGCAGTAATGCGCAACACACGGACACAGCAAGAAGGGATAAATCAGGCAGCTAAAAACAGATAGGTATAATACGAAAAGGATAAATCGCTGGAACCCCAAGAGGAGTAAAATATGGGTATTAAAAATTGATAAATGGCGGAACGGACGGGACTCGAACCCGCGACCCCCTGCGTGACAGGCAGGTATTCTAACCAACTGAACTACCGCTCCTTAGTGGTGGGCGTAGACAGGCTCGAACTGCCGACATTCTGCTTGTAAGGCAGACGCTCTCCCAACTGAGCTATACGCCCACTAAGGCTGGCCGTTTAAAATCTTCGAGGCACGTTTCGAAGAAGTGGCGGAACGGACGGGACTCGAACCCGCGACCCCCTGCGTGACAGGCAGGTATTCTAACCAACTGAACTACCGCTCCAGTCCGCTGTTACAGTGCTGTACTGCCCTGTAACGAGGTGCGCATTTTACGGATTCGTTTTCACTTGTCAAACATTTGTGACAACTTTTTTTAAAAAAATATGAATACAATCAATCGGATACTTTTCGCACAGCACTTTTGTAGCAAATGTCCAGCCCCATCTTCCAGCCAACGCTCGTATAGTGTTCAATTTTAATTCACCGTAACTTTAACCCTGTTCAGCCAACAGCTAGATTAAGTTCTTTATGCTCTCGTCTGGCCGTCAAAGTGGTTTTAACCGAGGCTGCGATACATCACCAGATCGACATGACCAGAGCCATCACCCAGAGATTCAGGCTATCAGAGCTATGACAGAAGCCGTACACACCCATCCAGTAGATCAGGCACTGGATCAGTTTATCCAGCGCCAGCAGCAATTACAGCCAGAATCACCACAGGTACCACTGGACAGCCAGTGGCCTTCCCCCTGCTGCCTTGTCGAAGGCGCCGATGGCGAACTCAGCCCGTGGCGGCCAGTCCGTCAACAACAAACCTGTGATATGTTCGCAAGATTGAGTGAGGCACTGGAAGAACCCGTCCACCCCTCTGTCATCAGTTTTTACAGCAGGTACTGGTCCGACCCCCTGCCCGCTCGCAGCGAAGAGGGGCAACTGAGCCTGCTACAGGTATGGAATAGCGATGACATGGAACGATTACGCGGCAATCTGATAGGGCATGCACTGGCCAAACGTAAACAGCGCCAACCACTTTCTCTGTTTTTTGCCACGACAGAACCAGACGGTAATTATTTTCTGAGCGTAATGAACAGCGACGGTACCATCTGGCTTGAACAACCCGGCAAAAAACCGATTCGACAACTGGCAGATTCTCTGGCGGAATTTATCAACCGTCTGGAACCAGAACGAATTCAGGATATGGAGTAACCCATGCGAAAACTGCTTTGTACTGCAGCACTGGCCAGCGTCGCCCTGCTAACGGGCTGCAGTGGCATCACCACTCAGACTCTATCACTGCAACCGCAGGTCAGTATACAGCGCCAGCTACCCAATACACCGGTTGCCATTACGGTGGAAGATTTACGTCCCAGCCAGGTAGTCGGGGATCGTGTTGATCTGGTCGGAAACCGTGCCCCCATACTGCTGAACAATAGCAAAGAGGCGCTGGGCAATGCTGTACATAAAGCGCTCAGCCAGACGGGAATCACCGCATTTGGGCCCGGAGGGCATCGCCTGACTGTGATGCTGGACAAATTGTCCTATATCGCCAAAGTAGATGCCGTAAAACAGATTGTGAAACTGGAGATGAAGCTGCGCGTCAAAGTTGAACGTGGGGGGCGTAGTTACACCGGCCAATACAATACACAACGCAGCGATGAATTCCTGAATATACCGACTGAAGCTGAAAATCAGACCATGATTGACAAACTGGTAGAAGAAAACCTGAACAGGGCAATGAATGACCCACGGCTGCTGGAATTTTTCCAGTTTAATTAAACGGCCACAACCAAAAAACACAGTACCCAAAAAACACAGTACCCAAAAAAGACAGTACCCAAAAAAGACAGTAACCAGAAAACACAGTACCCGGGATAGCCTGCCACCGGGATAAACAGCACCACCCCGGCTATCCCACCGACTACCTGAATCACGTTTTACACATAGCCTTGATACAGATCAAAAACCGACAGTACAGGTCACCAGCCAACGGTGCAGGACAGCAAGCGGCTGATCTGGCATAACGGACGACCTGACTGCTGCTGCCATTCATTGAACACAGCCTGAACCTTTTGCAGATCGCGTTTTGCTGTTGGTTTTTTGTCGATAATGTCCTGCGCTTTCAATGCCGCCACAACATCATCTGTCAACAGAAAAGTATCCTTACCTGCCATGCGCAAAAAGGCGGCTCCCGAGCTGCCCCCCAGTTGTGCACCCTCTTTTTTCAACAGTGCCCAGAGACTGACAATGTCATCCTCTGGCCAATCTGCGAGGAAACATCCGAACCCCTGATGTTTTTCGGACAGCTCCGCCACCATCAGGGCATTATGGCGGGTCGCTTTGATCTTACCGAAGTGCCGGATAATCTGTTTATTCTGCATCAGCTTTTCCAGCTGTTCATCACTCATCAGGCATACTTTTTGTGGCACAAAGCCGAAAAAAGCCTGTTCGAATGCAGGCCATTTACTGTCCACCAGCGCATGCTTCAGCCCCGCCCGGAATACGCGCCGGGTCAGATCTGAAAACAATCGGTCATCAGGCACAGCTGACAGTTGCTCAGCACTGAGCGGCTTCGGTAGCAGTAACTCAAGCTCTTGTGCGGTTAGCCCCTGATGTTGCTGCACATGTTCATATAACCATTTGAACGACTTCATAAATCCTGTTATTCCCTTACTGCCGAATCAGGCCTTCGTGCCCAGGGCTCAACTGTTCAGCTCTGGAGACTGTCCCGGTACAAACTGCAATGACACCGAATTAACACAGTATCTCAAGCCTGTTGGCGCAGGCCCATCTGGAAAAACATGCCCGAGATGTGCATCGCAACGGGCACAGGTGATCTCTGTACGCACCATTGCATGGCTCTGATCAAGATACTCTTTGACAACACCTCTGGCTGCCGGTCGGAAGAAGCTTGGCCAGCCACTACCAGAGTCATATTTAGTAGCAGACTCAAACAACCGCTCACCACAGCAGGTACAGAAATAGGTGCCAGAGGCCGTATTGTGATAATACTCACCGGAAAATGCCCGTTCAGTACCTTTCTGGCGACAGATATGGTATTGCTCCGGCGTCAGTTTCTGCTGCCATTGCTGTTCGGTCAACTCGATATGTTCTTCATCCATGCCCGATGCTTGTGTCGTATTTGTAAAAGGCTTTTGCTCGCTCATGATAATTCCTGCAGTTTCTGATTCAGCGGGGAATTCCCGGCCCCCGTGTGACCGGGAAAAGTACTTCAGGTTCAAACAACCACCCGAAAAGCGCATCGCACTTGGCGCATAGCTGGCGCCTAAGAAGTAGCAAACAAAGGCCTGCCAGTAGACACCAGCAGCAGAAATCAGCCAGCACACAGAGCTATTGCCTTGCCGTTCCTATCGCCATGTAAAGGGCGTATGATTGAGCCCCTTTTTCTTTTCAGAACAGGGTGCGGTACGCCAGAAAAGCACCGCACCACAGGACACGAACCATGCCAGTTATCCGCAAGTCGAACAAGCTGATCAACGTCTGCTACGACATCCGAGGCCCGGTTCTTCAGGAAGCAAAACGCCTTGAAGACGAAGGCCACCGCATTCTCAAGCTGAATATCGGTAACCCGGCCCCATGGGGTCTGTTTGCACCGGAAGAGATTGTTCAGGATGTGATCTACAACCTGCCCGCCTCTCAGGGCTACGGTGACTCCAAAGGACTATTTGCGGCCCGTAAGGCGATCATGCAGGAATGCCAGCGCACCGGCGTGTCAGGCGTGTCCATTGAAGATATATACGTGGGTAACGGTGTTTCAGAGCTGATCGTTATGGCGATGCAGGGACTGCTGAACGACACTGACGAAATGCTGATTCCTGCACCAGACTATCCACTCTGGACAGCAGCTGTCAGCCTGTCTGGTGGTAACCCGGTGCATTATCGTTGCGTAGAAGAAGATGGCTGGATTCCAGACCTGGATGACATCCGCAGCAAGATTACCGAGCGCACCCGTGGCATCGTCATTATCAATCCGAACAACCCGACCGGTGCCGTCTACCCGAAGCATATTCTGGAGGGGTTGCTGGAAATAGCCCGCCAGCACAACCTGATCGTTTTTGCTGATGAGATTTACAGCAAAATCACTTACAACGGTACCCAGCATATACCCCTGGGTTCACTTGCCGACGATGTATTCTGCATTTCGTTTAACGGCCTGTCCAAAAGCTACCGTGCAGCGGGTTTCAGGGTTGGCTGGATGGTGCTCAGCGGCCCGAAACACAATGCCCGCGACTATATTGAAGGGCTGGATATGCTGGCGAATATGCGCCTGTCTCCAAATGTACCGGTACAGCATGCCGTACAGACGGCTCTGGGCGGCTACCAGAGCATAAACGAGCTGATTATACCTGGCGGCCGCCTTTATGATCAGATTGATATGGCCTGGAAAATGCTGAACGATATACCCGGTGTCAGCTGTAGCAAACCGGAGGGGGCGCTTTATCTGTTCCCGAAACTCGACCCGGAAATGTATCCGATCCATAACGATGAGAAGTTTGCCCTGGACCTGCTGATTCAGCAGAAAGTCCTGGTAGTACAGGGCTCCGGCTTTAATATCCCGGATACCCAGCACTTCCGTATTGTTTCATTGCCACGTGCAGATGAGCTGGAAGACGCAATCACCCGTATCGGTCAATTTCTCAAGCATTATCACCAGTAGTTCAGTTCATACTGACAGACCTTCTGGCTGCACCGGTTTAACAACTGGTGCAGCAATTCCACCACTTCCTGCTTTTCATGCCCCGTAGTGTACCTTCCTGTATCTGACCAGCAGCCATGCTTCGGTATCGCAATTCTGATGATCTGTATCTATCGCAAGCAAAATCTCGTAGAAATTCCAGCACAATATAGACTCAGGTCGTTGACCAGCCAGTTCACCCGTTGTAGTTTCAAACAAAGCATAGGTGCATTTTGGGTATTGCAAACCCGACACAAAAGCAAAGGCCAGTACCCTTACAAGCATCATATAAATGTCTGGCACCCAGACTAATCAAACACACTACTGCCGGGTAACCCCGTTATTCAGCCAGGGCTATCCAGAGCAAAGCACTCGCACGAATACAGGAATGATCATGCATATCGAAGATCTTCTCTCCCAGACCCATCGTCTGCCAAATGTCCCTCAGGCAGTACGTCTGCTGATTCAGCAGTTAAATAACCCCGATGCCGATTACAACCGTATCGCGGCCAAGGTTGGCGAAGATCAGACCCTCTCAATACAGGTATTACGGACAGTCAATTCCGCTCAATTTGGCCTGAACAGAAAAATCGCCTCAATTGAAGAAGCCGTCGTCATCATGGGCATGGAGCGTCTGAAAACGCTGGTCATTGCATCAGGCCTGGCAAGCTCGGTCAGAGAGATTGACGGTCTTGATCTGGGACGTTTCTGGAACGAGTCCTTCCGGGTTGCCATCGTCTCACAATACCTTGGCGAGCGCAGCTCACGGGTAGAGCCTGATATCGCCTTTACCGCTGGTGTTATCCATAACACTGGCCGCCTGTTACTGCACCTGGCCGCACCGGAACAAGCCATGAGTATTCAGCGCCAGCTGGATAACTCCATGGATCTTGATCGTTATCAGCTTGAGCAGAAAACTCTGGGCTTTACCAGCCTGGAAGCTGGTAAAGCATTGATGGATCTATGGGAATTCCCACCCATTCTGGGTGAAGCTATCCTGCAACACCGGCGCCCACTGGACTGGAGCGATGGTCTGCCACTGGCTGCAATTGTCCACCTGGCAACCATTGTCAATGTTGCTGCCCGTGATGGCTGGACACTACGCAAGTTATTCAGCTCACTGCCGCTGGATGTAATTGCCCGTGCCGGACTGGAAAAAACCATCCGCGAAAAAGTGGATGTCATGCTTGAACTGGAATTCACCTGCGATCTGATCTGACCACTTTCACCTTCCTGTCACGTCAATGACATCCTGCCGTCAGACCGCTGACATACGCTGTAAGTGTTATCCGAACATCAGCGGCTAACACTTACAGCAACCCTGGTCCTCAGAGGACGGTAAGACAGCACCATGTTTATCAAAATTCGGAAAAACTGTGGCATTTACATGGAACATAACGGAGTGGAAAAGCGCACTCTGGTTCCGGTTACTTCCAACTTCCTGATCAATCTCAGCCATGTAGCCGAGGTTTCTTTCTACACCATAAAAGAAGCCAAACAGCGTTTTGATCTGGACCATCACGAATTTACCGTACCACCACATACCCGTGTTATTCATCTGCAGATGAGTTACCTGTATGGCAGCTACAAAGAAACCCTGAATGGCAATAAAGGTCGCCTGGTCGATCGCTGCTACTACAAGCTTTACTTCATGCCAGAAGAGATGGGACAGTACGAAACTCTGCGCCAGCAGATTGAAAGCCTGATCATCAATCAGGACTGATATACCAAACAGCCAGCCCAGTTGATTGTTGATTGTTTTGTGCTCCAGAGCAGGAATCTGGAGCACCCTCCTCAAAGATCAGCAGCCCCTGGAGTCTCAATATAAGCGACACACCACCTTCCCTGTGCGCCCTCTACTACATAACTGAACCTGCAAACCTGCAAAAACCTGTTAAGCTGAATACTCTGCGTAAAACACATCGGTAGATGAACATCAGGGGTAGATGAACATCAGGGTCAGGCCTGAGCGGTAAAACAAGACAGGTACAACATGGAGAGGTACAACACAAACCAGTGCAACATAAACCAGTGCAACATAAACCGGTGCAACATAAACCGGTGCAACAGTAGACAGGTACAACACAGAAGGAGCTGCCATGCGTGTTGAAGATCTTCTTGCCCAGACACACCGTCTGCCAAACGTGCCTCAGGCGGTACGCCAGCTGATTCAACAACTGAATAATCCAGAAGCCGACTATGACGAAATCGCAACCCGGATTGGAGCCGATCAGACACTCACCCTGCGCGTACTTCGAATGGTCAACTCAGCTCATTTTGGCCTGAGCCGCCAGGTTTCTTCACTTGAGGAAGCGGTTGTCATGATGGGAATGGAGCGTCTGAAAACACTGGTCATCGCGTCCGGTCTGGCAGGTTCCGTCAATACTGTCGACGGGCTCGATATAGCTGATTTCTGGGGCCAGTCATTCCGGGTAGCTATTGTGTCGCAGTATCTTGGCGAACACAGCACCGAAGTTTCCGCTGATATGGCCTTCACTGCCGGGCTCATTCACAACATTGGCCGCCTGTTACTGCACCTTGCCGCTCCTGAGCAGGCCAGCCGCATCCAGCAGGTGCTTAACAACGAAGGGGGCGACCGCTACACACTGGAGCAACAGATACTGGGGTTTAACAGCCTGGAAGCAGGCAGCGCACTGATAGAACGCTGGAAATTCCCACCTGAACTGGCCACCGCTATCCTGCAACACCACAAGCCCCTCGCATGGCCAGAGACATCCTCATTAGCGGCAACCGTACACCTGGCAGAGCTGGTCAATGCTGCCGCCTGTGAGGGCTGGCCCATGCCAGCACTGTACCAGGCAATGCCACTTGAAGTGATCCATCTGGCAGGCCTGCAACCCACGATCAGAGACAGCGTTGATATCATGCTGGCGCTGGAGTTTGCTTGCGATACAACTGTCAGCTGAGGCCTGTAAACAACCAGCCCACCATGCTGCCAGCCCTCACAATCTGGCAGCCTGCTCCCTCCCGTAAACCTGCGCCTGGCTGACCCGTCATTCTCACCTTTCATACAGCTGTGCAATGTTGTGCAAACTTGTAAATGCAATGTAAACAGCTATTGTGGAGTACATTCATAAAACGCCAGGATGGCAGCACAATAACAAACATGCAGCACCGGATTATTGCCTTGCAGCGTTATCCTGCACAACGGGCAGCCGTACTGCATAACACAGCCCGGACCTGCCATGTATACCGATGCCCGCATACTGGTGGTGGATGATGAAGCCATCACCCGTGACTGCCTGAGCAGTTACTTTGAAGCCGAAGGTTACCAGGTGTTCAGCGCCGAAACTGCCGAACAGGCAGAAGGGATTCTACGCAGCGAGCCCATCGACATCCTGCTGCTGGATATACGTCTGCCAGGTAAAGATGGCCTTACCCTGACCCGTGAACTGCGTGTCCACAGCGAAGTTGGCATTATTCTGGTGACCGGCCGCCAGGATGAGGTCGACCGACTGATCGGGCTGGAATGCGGCGCAGATGAGTACGTTACCAAACCATTTAACCCCCGGGAGATTCTCGCCCGGAGCAAAAACCTGATTCGTCGGGTACGCCACAGCTACAGCAAGCCCACCGACAGCCTGCCACAAACCCTGCTGCAATTTGATCGCTGGAAGCTCAATGTGGACCGCCGTCAACTGATTGATGAACGCTCACAACAGACACAGCTGACAGAGGGTGAATTCAAACTACTCAACTGTCTGATGGAAAATAACGGCAGTGTCATGAGTCGTGAACAGATTATGGAGCACATTCGTAACCGGGAATGGTTACCCAGTGATCGCACCATTGATGTACTTATTGGCCGTCTGCGCCGCAAACTACGGGATGACCCGGCCAGCCCAAAGCTGATCCTTACCGTTCATGGTGCGGGCTACCTGTTTACGCCAGTACCATTCGAACTGACCTGAGCATTGCACCATGAACAGCACCTGGCATATGCGATTAGCAACAGCACTGCCAGCCGCCCTGACGCTGCTGTTGATGTTGATGATGCTGCTGATATTAGCGCAACCCGTTCTTGCTGGCCGCATACTGACCGCCTGCGGTCACCCCTTTTACCCTCCGGTATCCTGGCACCATAACAACCGACTGACGGGTGTTGCTCCAGCGGTGACTCGACAACTGTTTGCCGAGCTGGGTTACCAGGTACAACTCAGCGCTGACAGTAACTGGAAACGCTGTCTGCATGAAGTAGAAAGAGGCAGGGTCGATCTGATTGTTGCAGCGTTTCGCACCCGCCAGCGCCAACGCTGGCTGGACTTTACACAACAACCGATTATTGCCGACCATATTACGCTGTTTAGCCGCCACAACAGCCAGCCTTCACCAACGACACCCACCAGACACTTACCTTCTCGTCATTATCCGCCACTGGAAAGGCTACGTCAGCAGACCGTAGGGCTACTGCTGGGTGATAGTTTTGGCGATGACTTTGACCGCTTTGTACAAAAATACAGTCAGATTGAACATGTCTCTCAAGGACGACAGAACTTTACCAAACTGGCGCTGGGCCGCATTGACTACATGCCTATTGGCCAGTTGACCGGACAACTACAGAGTCAGAAGCTGGGGTATGCCGATCAGCTACAAGCCATTGAACCGGCCATTACAACCGAGTATTACTATCTGGCACTGGGAAAACATAGCCAGCTACAGGCATTACTGCCGTACCTGAACCGGCGACTGGCTGAAATGCAGTCCGATGGCACGCTGCAACGACTGGTGCAACAATACAGTCTTGAATACCTTGACCCGCCACCCTGAAGCCCTCTTTACGCCTGAACCACCCATTGGCCAAACTCGAGAACGCCCATGTCTACCTGGCTAAACACCCTGACCCACTACCCCCGCCAGCATCCGCTGGGTTACCGGATGATCGTATCCATCAGCCTGTTCAGTTTTGTCTTTATTCTCTGCTCGACGGCTTTGCAACTATCACTGGATTATCGCCGGGAACTACGCGCCATTGACCACCAGGTTGCATTGATTCGCAACAGCTATCTGGCCAGCCTGGGCAAAAGCCTCTGGGATCTGGACCAGGCACAGGTAGAACTGCAACTACTAGGTATTCAGACTCTGCCAGACGTTATTCATCTGCAACTGATTGATCCCGACAGTCCGTTACAATTACCGGCGCAAGCTGCGCCGCCTGCCGAACGCGAAGTCAGAACCTGGAGCTTTCCACTCAGCCATACCACCAGCAACCAGCAACAACAGCCCCTGGGGCGACTGGAAGTGACCTTTGATCTGCAAGCCGTAGTGCAACGGGTCTGGCAGACCGGCCTGAATATCCTGCTTAACCAGACGTTACTGGTGGTACTGATCGTGGTGATCATTCTGGTTATAGTACAGCGTCAGATTACCCGCCATCTTGAAAGCATGGCCCAGTACAGCCGTCGCATAGGTGCCGGTGAGCTGGAACAACGACTGGAACTTGATCGTACCCGACCCAGCCAGACCGACGAGCTGGATCAACTGGCTGCCGCACTGAATGAGATGGGACAGGCTGTTCGGCAAGATCGAGACCAGCTACAGAAAATGGTAGAACAACGCACCGCCAGCCTGCGCCAGGCAAAAGATGCCGCCGAAGACGCCAACCGAGCCAAATCTCAGTTTCTGGCAACCATGAGCCATGAAATCCGCACACCGATGAATGGCATGCTGGGAATGATTCAGTTGCTGGAAGATAGTCAGCTCAGCTCACCACAACGCAAACAGCTACAGGTTTTACATAAGGCAACCGATAATCTGATCGACACCTTTGACCATGTACTGCAATACGGCAAGCTGGAAGAAGGCGGCTGGGTACTCGAGGAACAAGCCTTTTCTGTTCATGCTCTGATGAAAGACCTGACCACACTGATGGCCGCCGCCGCACAACAGAAACAGCTGGCACTGCAACTGCGGCTACCGGATCTCATAACCGGCCCGGACACCCTCACCGGTTCGAACACCGCAAGCAACATCTGCGAATATCGCCTGGGAGCCGAAAATGGCTTGCGACAGATTCTGACCAATCTGCTCAGCAATGCCATCAAGTTTACCGATCAGGGCATCGTCAGCCTGAGCTGCAGGCCAGTCACGCCAATAGCCGCTTCCTCTTCCCTCTGCGACCATCATCACGCTAACTGGCTACGCTTCGAAGTACGGGACAGCGGTATCGGCATTGAGCCCGATCTGCAACAGCATATATTTCAGCGCTTTGCTCAGGCTGACGACAGTATTACCCGCCGTTTTGGCGGTACAGGGCTGGGGCTGGCAATCTGTCGTCAGCTGGCAGAAGCGATGGGTGGTAATATCGGGGTCGAAAGTATACCAGACCAGGGCAGTTGCTTCTGGCTGGAGCTGCCTCTGCCCATTACCGAACAACCTGACAGCTCCCGGATAAGCTCAACCTCCTCACCACGCGAGCTGGAGATTCTGCTGGTTGAAGATGTTGATATTAACCAGCAGGTCATCACCGGCCTGCTCGCCCCCTGCCATCACCGTATCACCCTTGCCGACGATGGCCCTGCCGCGCTACGGAAAAGTCAGCAACAGCGCTATGATCTGATTCTGATGGATATGCACCTGCCAGGACTGAGTGGACTGGAAGTCAGCCAACAGCTGCGCCACGCTCCTGAAAACCCGAACTGTCACACGCCGATTGTCGCCCTGACCGCCAGCGTACGCGCCGAAGATTGCCAACGCTATCAGCAAGCCGGACTTCAGGCAGTCATTGCCAAACCCGTACAAAAAGCCAGACTGCTTGAGGTCATACAGCAACAGACAGCAGAACAAGGGGCATCAGAGCAAAGATCACCAGAGCAACCGGCGCACGCTTCACACCCTGAAAAACAGCATCAGGAAAACACCAGTGAACATATCGCGACACCCGACCAAACCCTGCTGAATCAGCACCGCCAATCATTGGGCGAAGCCCGCTTGCAACAGTTACTGCAAAGCCTGTCTGAATTACTGGTTCAACAGTGGCCACTATTGCAGCAAGCCATACAACAGCAAGACCGTGAACAGATCCTGGAACAGGCGCACAAACTGGCGGGGGCCTGCGAAACGTTGGGGTTTATGGCCACCGGTAAACAGCTACGTGAGCTTGAAGCCCATGTTTCAGAAGTACCTCGCTCTGAACCAATTTTTCTGCCAGACGAACTGCTGCCCCGGCAAATAAAAGCCACCCTTGCAGAGATAAAAAAGTTACAGAGATAAGAGGTTCAGCTCTGTAAAACTATCTTTTTTGATAGACTTACTATTTTCATCTTAATGGATAATAGCTGCCCCGTGTCGGGGCAAATAGATTGGCTTTACAATACGCACAGGAGGGTGCACAAGTGTCGGATATAACTGAATCAGCTACAGATAGCATGAGCAAGGATCGTTTT
Source organism: Marinobacterium sp. (assembly GCA_025800125.1). Classification (GTDB taxonomy): domain Bacteria; phylum Pseudomonadota; class Gammaproteobacteria; order Pseudomonadales; family Balneatricaceae; genus Marinobacterium_C. Next base: position 25,722 of record JAOXSF010000095.1, on the reverse strand, counting down.
ACCCAAAATCATTCTACCCCGGATTCCTCTATTACAGATAGTCTGGCTGAGGCACCCCGCTGCCAAAGTAATTTCCAGTTTTCTGGTAATGGTTTCGAATACTTTAGAATATGGATTGTTAATATCCTGCTTTCCATAGTCACACTAGGAATATACTCAGCATGGGCTAAAGTAAGAACCAAACGTTATTTCTATGGCAACACCTTTCTTGATAACTCAAACTTTGAGTACCACGCAAAACCCATACAGATTCTTAAAGGGCGTATTATTGCTTTCGCAGCCCTGATTATTGTTATGCTGCTGAACGAGATACACCCTGCGATGGGGATTATTACTACGGTGTTACTTATACTGGCAGCACCTTTTATTATCTGGAGTGCTCTGCGCTTTAATGCCAAGGTCAGCAGTTACCGCAATGTACCGTTCTCTTTCCATGGCAATCTTGGAAAAGCTTATAAATACCTGTTGATTTTACCAATCATTCCCGCATTCGTACTGGGCATGGCAGGTTTTGGATTATCCAAAACTGGCGTCAACTCAAGCATTGCTGGTATTTTAGTTTCTCTGGGGCTGCTTAGCATCTGCCTGATGATACCTTATGTTCAGGCAATGTTTTATTACTACTACATTAATGGCTCCAACTTTGGTCAGGGTGAATTCAGGGCAGAGATAAAACCTTCTTTTTTCTATGTGACCTACCTGAAACTGATAGGCTGGAGCATCGTATGGTTGATTATTATCTCAATATCAGTGGCCGCCATTGCAGCTATATCAGGCGCTTTAAATGCTGCAACTTTTGCCGATATACAGTCCAGACCAGGCAGCCTGCTGGCACTGGGCCCCTTGCTGCTACTGATATATTTACCTTTCATCATGTTTGGTATCTGGAGCAAAGCTTACCTTCAGGTTAACGTTCGTAACTACACGCTGAATCAAACACAGCTGGATGACACATTGAGCTTCAAATCAAACCTGACAACATCTCGCCTGTTCACCCTGCAACTGGTTAACCTGTTCCTGATAATATTCACACTCGGCCTGGCCTGGCCCTGGGTAAAAGTACGACTGGCACGCTATTCTGCTGACTCACTGAATGTCGAAATCAGTGAAGAACTAGCGGGTTATGTCACTGAGCAGCAACGGAAACAATCAGCACTGTCCGACGAAATGGGCGAAGCTTTTGATATGGATGCAGATCTGGGGCTGACACTGTGAACACACCTGCACCTGACTCTGATACCAGCGCAACGGAGCTCAAAGTCACCGGTGAATGGTACCCAGCAACCAGCTCAGCCCGATTTCGGGCTGAGCTGGTGCTCGGTCAACACGCCTTCCAGTTACACGCCGAGACGCAACCCTGCCAGCAGGGCAATAGCCAGCAGCTGCACTTCAGCGACAGAGTCGGCAACATTCCGCGAAAAATACGCCTGCCGGACAACAGTCTGTTCCAGACGGCCGATAATCAGGCAATAGATGACTGGTTATCAGAATCCAGCAACACACAGCATTCCAAAGCCAGCCGCTATTTCCATCACCTGGAATCAAATACGCGGATGATCGCCTTTTCACTGTTGTTTGTAATCGCTTTCAGTACAGCCCTGCTACGCTGGGGGCTTCCCTGGGCCAGCAGCTGGGTTGCAGACAGACTCCCGGTAGCCGTGGCCGAAACGGTTGGTAAAAACACACTTGACTCACTGGATCATCTGTTCCTGGCACCCTCTGCACTATCACAAAGCCAGCAGCAAAAGATTCGTCACCGTTTCAGGCATGAGATTGCACCACTGTTTAACGATGATCAGGGATACGAACTGCACTTCCGGCAGCTGGCAGGTCAACCGGACATGGCAAATGCCTTTGCTCTGCCTTCCGGTGATATAGTGGTAACGGATGCACTGGCGCGTGTACTCAATGCAGCGCAGCTGGATGCCGTATTACTGCATGAAATCGGCCATATCTATCACCGCCACAGTATGCAGCGGGTGATACATAACGCTTCTCTGTCACTGATCATTCTGGCTGCACTAGGCAACGACATGACTCTGTCAGAAGAGCTGATTGCAGGCCTGCCAGTTTTCCTGATGCACCAGCATTATTCCCGCCAGGCAGAACATGAAGCTGACCAGTTTGCTGTTTCTGCTTTGCAAAAACAGCAAAAAAGCCCGTTACCACTGGCAGAAGCACTGGAGATTATTACACAGACGGATGGAGAGAATCATGAAGAGGACAACAGCGATTATCTGTCCACACATCCGGCAACAGAGAAACGGCTGGCGAGAATACGGGAACAGGCCAGCCACCAATAAGCATCACCAATATTTTCACATCTCCAGCCTTCCCCTGCCTTCACTGTAAAAGAAAACCCCATCAGATAACGACCTGATGGGGTTTTCTTTCTACCAGGCATGCTTTCGTATCAGCCCAACAGTAACTCAGGCAGGAACAGTGACACCTGTGGCACATAGGTGGTAATCAGCAGAGTTGGAATCCAGGCAAACAGGATCATAATCAGTGTCGGTTTAAGCATCGCACTGACCCGAACATTGGTTACACGAGAACCCAGGTACAACAAAGGTGCCGTCGGCGGTGTAATGTTACCCATACCCAGATTTACTCCCACAATGGCAGCAAACTGAATCGGGTCTACACCCAGTTCAACAACGATCGGGAACAGCAACGGAGATGCCAGCAATACGCCACTGACATCATCCATCAGCATACCAATCAGAATCATCACCAGATTAATCATAATCAGTACCACAATCGGGTTTTCCGATACTGAGAAGATCAGCTCCTGAGCCATACCTGGAATATCTTCAAAGATAAACAGACGGCTAACGATCATCACCATAAAGAACATCACCATCACCACACCTGTGGTGGTAGCCGACTGCACCAGCGCTTCACGGAAATTATCTTTATTCAAACCTTTGTAGATAAAAAAGCCGACCGGAATGGCATAAACCACAGCAATACCCGCCGCTTCTGTCGGTGTCATAATACCACCGTAGATACCACCCAAAATCATAAATGGCATGAACAGCGCGGGCAGCGCAAAACGCCCCTTACGTACCACATCACCCTTAAAATCATCCGACGGAGGCAACACTTTTATATCGTTGTACTTGCGCAACATTATGTAGTTCACAATACATAGCAGCGTCACCAGAATAAGGCCCGGTACAATTGTGGCCAGGAAGCATTTTAGCACCGACTGGCGGGTAACCCAGGCATAGATAATCTGAATAGCACTGGGCGGAATAAGCAACCCAAGTGGGGCGGCATTGGTAATCAGTGCAGCAGATAGCCCTTCTGGATAATTGGCCTTACGCAGCTGCGGCATCATGATGCTACCTATGCAGGTCAGCGTTGCGGTTGCACTCCCGGCAATAGAACCGAAAATAGCACTGGCACCCACCGCTGCATAGGCGATTCCCCCCTTGAAGCGGCCAACAAACAGTTCTGCCAGCTCAACCAGAGGCTGAGCAATACGGCCACGCTCCATAATGGTGCCAGCCATGATAAACAGTGGAATCGCCAGCAGCACCAGTACGTTCATCCGCCAGTGGCCAGAAGTCAGAAAGCCAGCCGGATCATGATCTCCGGTCAGCGACATATAGATCAGCGCCAGCCCGAAAGCGAACGGCACCGGAATACCGGCAATCAGCGCAACGCAGATCACCAGCAACGTCAACAGAATCAGCATAACGGAATCTCAATCAGAGGTGGGGCGGTGCTTCGTCATTATCCCAGGCTTCACTGGGGCCATCACGCAAGCCACTGTACAGATGCAGCAGGGTGTAGAAAGTCATCAAGACAAAGCCCAGAAAAATACCCAGTTTTGGAATCATGAACGGCAGCTCCAGCCCGGTGGTAGTCTGCCACTGCGGATAGGCATCCAGTTCTTCTGCCAGCATCAGCCACCCCCACCAGCTCAATACACAACCAATCAGCACTTCAATTAGCAGGGTAAAATTCACCACCAGCCAGCGGGTACGGATGTTATCTATCATCGACAGCAGGAAATCCGCTTTGACATGGGTATTTTCATAGCTGCCCATAGCCCCACCAAGAAAGTAGAGCCAGAATGCAATCATCAGCACCCATTCTTCATACGCAAAAAGATCAGCTTCAAACAGATAACGCAGAATAACAACGAAGAAAAAAACAAATGCCAGAATCAGACTGGAAGCTGCCAGTATATAGCGTTTGGCTTCCAGCAATATATTCACCAGCTTTGCCAGCGAAGACGGTATATTAAGGTGCATGTATAAAGACCTCTTAAATACCTGTATGCCTGCCCATTTTTATATACAGGCAGGCATATAGATAATATCAGTTAATCAGAGGTCAGCAGCGATGGATTCAAGCACGTCTTTGCCCAGACGCTTTTCCAGTTTTGGCCAGGTTTTACTGCGAATATCACGGGCGATAGCATCACGCTGCTCATCACTAAGTGGTAATATTTTCACCCCTTTCTGCTCCAGCTTTTTCAGATACGCTGCATCATTCTTACGGCTCCAGTCAACAAACTTTGCGGCCGCTGCTGCGAACGTTTCAGCAATAACCTTACGCTGAGCATCATTGAGTTTACGATTCCAGCTTTTCTTACTGGCATAGTAAGCGGTATTTTCTACAAAGGCGTTATAAGGCACATAGTGGTTCACAGCTTCACGGAATGTGGTGTATGTCGCTTCCGGTGTCGCACCAATCATGCCATCAACCACCCCCTGCTGAATCGCCGGGAAAGCGTCGCCCCAGTCAATTGTGGTGGTGTTATAGCCCATATCCTGAGTTGCCAGTTTAGCCGCTTGAGCACTCCATACCCGTATGTTCTGCCCTTTGGCACCAGTGCCGGTGTAGTTTTCCGGCATGGAAGAAGACATAACTCCGATAAAACCTTCACCCGTAATACCCAGCAATTTCAGACCAACACCGTCCATGCGCTGCTCAAACAGGTTGTAGAAGCCTGAGCCTGGCGAGAATGCTTTAGCCATCTGGTCATAGCTGGAAACCAGATATGGCAAGGAATTAATTTCAAGAATCGGGTCTTTGTGGCTATAAACAAACGCATGCACAATATCAATTGAGCCCCGTGCCGCTTCACCCATCAATTGCTCACCGGAACCCAGCTGGCCAGAGGTGTACAACTTTACTTTCAGATCAACACCTGCGTTTTCCAGGTCTTTCTTGATCTGCTTGATCACCTGAGTTGCGTACTGGTCCGGGGCATGGGTGGTCGCAATACGCAGGGTTGTTGCCTGCACGCTTGCGCTGCAAGCCAGACCAGCCAGCAAGCTGGCCGCCATCATATTTTTTGCTTTGATCATTATTAACTCCGCGCACCCTGAATAGCAGGGCTGGTTATTGTTATCGTCGCGGACGCAGGCATGCAACAGATTTATCGAGAAATAGCCCAAGTAACCTAAAAACAGACTTTCTGATAAATAGCTGTTAACAGCCTCGTCTGTCATTTTTATAACCCGGGATCAGACAGAGTTCCAGCAGTGCAAATTTATACTGATTTAGTGATACGCCAACTATGTATAACAATGTAAACAAACCATATTTACATTTACAGATACCTCATGCGGGTTGTCAGAATTAATTAAGGCATTGGGAGGAACACTGTAAATAAAGATCAGGCAATGTAAATATAAACAAAAGTATCTGTTTACAACTTTTCACATTAATTTACAGGGCTGGCTTCAAATATTTCCTGTATAACAAAAAAGAGGGCAATATGCCCTCTCTACAGCTACAGCTACAATATCAAACATCCCCTGATGAAGGGTCGACGGTTTCGCAGCTCTGGCGTACTACATCAATGGCTGCCAGCTGATCTTCTACATCATTGGCGGCTCGGTGCCGGCGCATCTGGCTGCGTGCAATAAAGCGATATTGCACCAATTGTGAATCACTGAGTAACGACTCCAGCCCGGTTAGCTCAAACTCAGGGGCAACACCTGCCGCTTCAAACAACCGCGTCATCCAGAAACGATCAAACTCCCAGGCATCACTGATAACGATACGGCCAGTCAACGCCTGATTCAGGCGTCGCGCTGCGTCAATTACACTGATGCCCTGATGCGCCAGCATCTGGTGGTCAATACCATGCAGTTCTTCAGCAAATTCGTCCCACCAGTCCCAGCCTTTGACAGATTGCGGATTAATCAGAAACGCATCCTGGCGACCACTACTGGCATCCTTCCAGGCCACCTCAATCGGATAGGAGCGAGGCCCCAGTCCACTGGCCTCAAAATCAATACAGATAAGGTCCACTACAACTCCCTCTTAAACAGCATCACCTTCAATCCCTTTTCCGGCTCCTGTTCGGGGAAATCCTCCGGATTAGCCAGACGGCCTTCAAACCGAAACCCCGGACACTCCTGCTGCATCAACTCAATAATAAACGCGGTGCCAGTTGCCGGGTCATTATGACAGGCAACCACAGTACCACCCACCTCTACCAGTTCAGGTAAACGCCGCACTACCCGGCGATAATCTTTCTCAGCAATAAAGCTGCCAGGCTGGAAGCTGGGCGGGTCAATTACCACAACACCATAAGGGCCTAGCTGACGAATTCGCTTCCAGGAACGAAAAATATCGTACCCCAGGTAAGTTACCTGGCTGGCATCCATTGTATTTAAACGATGGTTTTCACGGCCAACATTAAGCATATTGCGAGCCATATCAACATTAACCACATGCTCGGCACCACCAGCCAGAGCCGCTACAGAAAAGCTACAGGTGTAAGAAAACAGGTTCAGCACCCGCAAACCATTGGCATGCTCGCGTACCCACTGACGGCCATTGCGCATATCCAGAAAAAGACCGCTGTTCTGATTCTTCTGCGGTTTGACCTGGTAGTTTAATCCCAGTTCCGTTGCCACCTGTTCAGCCGCAACCTCTCCCCAGACCACCTCATTAACCGCTTCCTGGCCCCGTGCCCGCTGTTGAAACACCAGTGCCTCAACCTGCTCAAACTGGCGTAACCCTTCAAACAGTGCCTCCAGCCATTGCGGCTCTGCCGCCCGGTACAGCCGTACCACAGCAACAGGTGCAAACCAGTCAATCACCAGATGTTCAAAACCTTCATAGCAGTGGCCACGGCCATGAAACAGGCGACGGACATCACCGGCTGCCTGGCTCAGTTGCTGAGAAACACTTTCAAATACTACCTGCATCGGACATATAACCTGTTAAACGGAAATGATCAGCGTCGCCGTTAATGATCAACCATTAACGTATAATAAACCCGAAACAATCGAAAAAACCGAACGATTAAATCTTCTTTTTCTGCGTTTATTTCAGGCAGGAAGCTGCCAGAATGGCCAGCTGGTAAAACCAGGCTGCACCGGCAGAGGCTGAGGGACATTTTCGCAGTTTCCAGCGCGAACTGATACCCCTGTCACCACCGTATCAGCCTGCCGGGCCTGCGATTGCAGCACCCATGCGGTATAACTCAAATGTTCAGTGAGGTGAACATATTATGATGCGAATAGGACTTTTTCTGCTAACCAACCTGGCGGTACTGGTGGTTGCCAGTATTACGCTGAAGCTGCTGGGGGTTGAGCATTACCTGTCTGGTGCGGGTGTCAACTACACCAGCCTGCTGATTTTCTGTGCTGTCTTTGGCTTTGTTGGCTCCTTTATTTCGCTGTTCATGTCCAAATTCATGGCGAAAAGTGGCACCGGAACAGAGATCATCGAACAACCAGGTAGCGCTGAAGAGCAGTGGCTGCTGGACACCGTTGCCGAACTGTCCCGTGAAGCGGGCATCAAAATGCCACAGGTAGGCATCTTCCCTGCCCATGAAGCCAACGCTTTCGCCACCGGCTGGAACAAAAACGATGCACTGGTTGCCGTCAGCACCGGCCTGCTGGAGCGTTTCCGCCAGGATGAAATCCGTGCCGTACTGGCTCACGAGATTGGCCATGTTGCCAATGGCGATATGGTGACACTGGCACTGGTACAGGGTGTGGTAAACACCTTTGTAATGTTCTTCGCCCGTCTGGCAGCGATGGCTGTTGACAGCTTCCTGAGCAGCGATGATGAAGAGTCGGAAGAAGCAAGCGGCCCGGGCCTGGGCTACTTCATCACCACCATCGTTTTTGAACTGCTGTTTGGTGTACTGGCATCCATGGTTGTTGCCTGGTTCTCCCGCCGCCGTGAGTTTCGCGCCGACGAAACTGGTGCGCAGCTTTCCAGCAATCACGCGATGATTGGCGCACTGCAACGCCTGAAGGCAGAATACGAAATGCCAGATCAGTTGCAGGGTTCCCTGACAGCTTTCGGTATTCGTAGCCAGAAGAAAACCGGCTTTATGGAATACTTCTCCAGCCACCCGCCACTGGATGAGCGTATTGAAGCACTGAGCCGTATGCGTTAATCACACGCTGATTATCAACAATCAGCAATAAAAAACGGGGTGCCAACTGGCACCCCGTTTTGTTTCCTCTTACTCATGTACCGGACTGATCAAATCAGAGCCCATTCACCTCTTTAAACTGCGCCATCAGCGCGTCCGGGCGTTTCTTTTTATTACTCTTGTTCAGTACAAAAACCACGGTCTGGCCATCCGGGCCTGCACCAATCTGAGTAAAGCGGTAAGCCGCTTCACCGGTTTCACGTACTGCTTTCATATCTTCCAGAGTGCTGAATACATACAGGCGCCCATCTTCTCCACGCATCTCACCGTAGAAGCCTGCAGCCGCCGCCAGCTTGCCCTGGTACATGTCGATACCCGCAATGCCTTCTGCTTTCTTCTTATCTTTACCACGCAAACCAAACACCAGCGTTTCACCGTGTGGGCCACCACCGATATATACCTTGCGGTACGCCGTTTCACCTACTTCCAGGAAGCTTTTGTACGTTGCATAGTCATCAAATACATAATGACGACCCTCATGGGACACTTCGTACAGGTCCTGGTTATTCAGTTGAGGGGCTGGGGCCGCCGCCGTTTTCACTTCATTGCTCTGACAACCCGCCAGAGTTAACAGTGCAGCGCTGACCAGCGCACCACAAAGCAGTTTTTTCATCGCAAGCCTCACGTTATCGCGTTCTCATCAGCGAGGCACTGTAGCCAGCCAGTATGACAGTAAGGTTTCAGAGCAACCGTTTCTATTGCAAAAGCAGCTTCTATTACAAATAGACGCTATGACAAAACACAGCACGAAAGGCTAGCCCTCATTAGCGGGCTTCAGAAATAAGCCTAAAAATATGAGCTTAAGAAATGAGTTTAAAAAATAGAAAATAGCCTGCCTGAGGCAGGCTATTGCAGCCGGTTACTGATCAAAGATCCGCAACGGTATAGAGCACCTGGTCATGGTAGCCAGTCACCACTGGCATCAAACCACTGAGCAAATGATTGGTCTCAGCATCACCACTATCAACAATCAGTGGACGGCCACCCAGCGCATTAAGCTTGGTTTTGGTGGCGATCACCTGAATATTCTCTTTGCCCAATCGCTGCAGCAACGGCACACTGAGCTGCTGGTTACCACGGCCAATAATATGCCCCTGGCCACCAATCAGAGTAATCACCAGCCGCGCCTCACAGCCCTCTGTCAGCTCCAGTAGCTGAGCCGCTGTGCAATCAGCAGCAATCACCTCGCCATTTTCAACCACATCCACCCCCAGCAGGGTGTTATCGAGACCAAGCTGGTCCATCACCGCCTGTACCGTCGAGCCTGAGCCCATGATGTAACGCACACCATCGTCCATCTGTTCAATCACATGGGCGGCAATGTCATCCAGCACCAGTTCTTCAGACTCTTTACCGCCCTGTTTCACAGCCTGCATATAGCGGTGTTCCTGCGGTACTTTCAATTCGCCATACCAGCGTGCGCGCACCGTTCCCTGACGGAACGCATCTTCGTCAATATCGCGCACTTCCTGTTCTGAAAGTGTAACCAGATCACCACGAATCAGCATTGCGACCACTTCACCCGCTGCTTTTGGTGTCACCGCATAAACACCCGAGTGAATTTTCACACCGGCAGGCACACCCAGCACGGGCACGCGGTCATCCAGTACATTGCATATATTACGGGCCGTACCATCACCACCGGCAAACAGGATCAGATCAACACCTTCATCAGCCATGGCACGGGCAGCCCGCTCGGTGTCTTCAGCGGTCGTCAAACCATCGGCCAGCGTACCAATCACTGTTGGTTCAAAACCGCACTGGCGGGCAATATCTTCACCCATCGGGCCGGGCCAGCACACCAACTCAAATGTCAGCTCATCCAGTACAGCCAACGCCTGCGCGGTGCGCAAACCTGCTTTAGGTTCTGCGCCCCGTTCCAGGGCCAGCTGTGCCGTTTCCGCTCCATCACTGCCTTTTAATGCAACGCTGCCACCCAGCCCTGCCATCGGGTTTACAATCAGTCCCAGTCTGAACATTTCTACATCACCTCTGCCAGATAATCCCGGTAACCGGTTTCCAGCAGGCATTGCTGATAGACAAAACCTGCCAGTACCAACCTGGCGTCCTCATCCAGATCAAAAAATTCAACACCATACTGATAGTCAGCCGTCCGTGGGCTAACATTGCGGATAATGCCAGGCACCATTACGACCTGATCAAACCCCGCCACCTGCAATCGTAGCGTCAGATAAAGCCTGTCATCAGGCCTGCCCAGCGGCTGCTTACTCAGCAGATTCGCACCACTCTGGCTCAGATTCTGACACAGCAAATTGCGTGGCCAGCCGCTACTGCAATCCAGTGAGCCTTCGATAAACTCATCCACTGACGCCACCAGGTTAACCGGTACACGCGTGTGCTGGCGAATACGTTTATGGGTCAGCTCATCCGGCCAGGCCAGATGCCAATGCGCTGCCGGGCTGTCATAGCAACATAGCAGGCGCGTACTGAAACCACAGATAGACGTACCGGTAATCATGCGCACCGTCACCTGAATACCCGCTTTCAATGGCAGCGGTTTGCCCGCCCGTTGCGGTGTCGCTACCATGACACTGCTGCCTTCCATATAGCCCAGTAACTGGCTACTCAGTCGTTCTTTTGATCCCGGACACTCAAGCTGCAGCCGGGTGCCAATCGGGGGTTTCAGGGTTGTCAGGGTGACTGCGGAGCGCTCGACCGCCAGCGCATTATTCATCTATAGAGGCGTCCCATACCAGAATCAGGGTTGAATCAGATCATCAGGCTTTCCAGGCAGCATACGCTCAGGCTGAAAAGCCAGCAGCACACAACACAGCCTGCTGAATGGCATCATCCGTATGTACATTCAGAGTCATCAACTCACGACGAACCGGATACTGTCGGCGCAGTTGATCAAAAGCCTGCTGCTGCGCCCCCGGAGCCAGGTGCAGGGTCCGGCGCAGGGCGCGATCATCGCGATATGGATCGTAACACAGCCGCATAAGCTCCAGTAGCTCTGCATCAGAGGTAACAGAAAGCTGGCGTACCGATGACGCTGGCAGGAACTCCGTCAGTGGCGGCACACTACCAGCCTGGCTGTACTCACACCAGGCTTTATAAAGCATCCAGCTGCCTCTGATCTTGCCATCCAGGCTATAGCCTGCGATATGTGGAGTCGCAATCTCACAAAATGCTGCCAGTTGCGGATCAACACGGGGCTCATGCTCCCAGACATCCAGGATCAATGTCATATCGGGCCGTAAAGGCATCAGCTCCAGCAGTGCCTGGTTATCAATAGCAGGCCCCCGCCCGGCATTCAGCAGAATAACATCCGATTTTAGCAGGGCCAGCTGCGCAGAACTCAGCAAGTGGTGAGTAGGGTAATTACCCGTACGGGTAAGCGGAGTATGCATGCAGACAATATCAGCGTCTGCCAGCAGTTTATCCAGCGCGACAAAACCGGCTTCATGCTCCGCCCGTGGCGGGTCATTCAGCAATAACTCAACCCCCAGCGCAGTCAGACGCCGTGCCAAACGCCCTCCCACATTCCCCACACCGATAATGCCGACTTTTTTATCCTGCAATCGAAAACCCAGCCGGGCCGCCTGCTGCACCAGTGAACACAGCACATAATCGACCACCGCATCAGCATTACAGCCCGGTGCAGCACTGAAACCAATCCCCCGCTGGGCCAACAAGCCCGTATCGACATGATCTGTGCCAATCGTAGCCGTACCCACAAACTTCACCCGGCTATTTTCCAGCAATTGCGCATCCACCCGGCTGACCGATCGCACCAGTAAAAGATCAGCATCACGCACCTGATCCGCATGCAGTGAACGTCCGGCAACACGCTCAACCCGACCAAGGTGGCCAAATAAAGCTTCTACAGCTGGCATATTTTCATCAGCAACGATTAATAATTCGCAATCAGACACCAGTATTTCACTCCAACTCTTTACAAACCGTACGGGATCAGGCTCAATGCGGCGAATTATAAAGGAATGACGGTTTACCCTGTTAACCTTGCAGCCAGCATCTTCTGTACACGCCCTTTCAGCAAGTCGCTTTACCTGCACTGCAGTACGTTATTCATTTATATCAGACAGTCCCCCCTGAACAGGGCTCTGGTATTTACAGACCACCCCTCTGGCCAGCCCCGAACGGGTAAATATATACGCCAGTAAACATACAGGCTGGTAATAACATGGCTGAACATGCAGTCCAGATGGTAAATCTCCTTGATCGTACGCTGGCATAAGGATCAGAACTATTTCATTGTCCGTCTCTACCAGGATCTGGTGGGGGACTGGGTCGTGACCGAGTGCTGGGGCCAGAACGATGATGAAGAGGAAACCGGGGATGTCTGCCATACCGTTACCGACTCTTACCAGCAGGCGCGTCACCTGTTGGAACAGATTAATCTACGCCAGCAAGACGATGGTTTTGAACGCCAGCCAGACCGTGAAGAACAGCTACCGCTGGATCTTTAACCTGATTTGATCACAGCCATATTTCTGCAATACACATAGCCCCACCCAAGGGAATACCCCTACTACCAAAGCGTAAGCCTGATCTATTCGTGCGCCCTGCTATATTCATCTGCTAACAATAAAAAACATAACTATAAAAATACAGAATGTGCGCTAGTCAAAGGGGCAATGCATGAACGGATCTCCAGCCGCGCTGTTTATACGGGGTCTTGTCGTCTCCAGTGTACTCAGTGGCCTGATAGCAACGCTGTTTCTGACCAGCACGGGTGCCAATGCCAGTGAAACCGGCATACTCGTTGCGATGGTAGTCAGCGTCACCACCCTCACCTACTACTTGCTGGTGCTGCGCCCCTTACGCAGTGCCATAAAACATCTGCTCAGTGGCAACCCGCATAGCAGTGACGCAGAACAACAAAGTTGGCTGGCCCAACAATTGGGGTCATTACTGAGCCACAGTCAGGCTGCCCGCGAGGTCGCACAACGGCTCTCCAAATCGTCCAATAAAAATGCCATCGCTTCCGCTGAAGTGTCACATGCTGCCGACAGTCTTAAAGGCCAGCTGGACACCCAGGTGGTCGAGATTGCGCAGATTGCAGAAAATCTGGAAGCAATCACCGATACCGTGCAGCAATCCGCTGAACAGGCCGCCTGTGCAGCTGCGGCTGCAACAGACGCCAAACAGACCGGTGAAGCCGGTCGCAACTCACTGGAAGGCGCGGTGCATGGCGTCCTGCAACTCAGCGACAAAACCGACCAGACGCTGCAACTGATCGAAGAACTGAACGAAAAGTCGGCCAAAATCCAGGATGTTACTCAGGTTATTGAAGAGATCGCCGACCAGACCAATCTGCTAGCGCTGAACGCCGCCATTGAAGCAGCCCGCGCCGGTGACCACGGCCGGGGCTTTGCCGTAGTGGCTGACGAAGTGCGCCAGCTAGCCTCACGCACCGCTAATGCAACCGGTGAAGTAGAAGCCATCGTTGACCAGATTCGCGCCCAGACCGGCCAGGTTGTCACCCATATCGAAACCCTGGCCCATGACGCCCGCAGCGGCAGCGACGCTATTCGCGAGGTTGGTGAGCAACTGGGGGGAATTTCCGATAAATCTGAAGCGCTGGAGCAACAGATCAACGTCATTGCGGACGGTGCCGAACACAACCAGCAGAACCTGGAACTGATATTCCAGTCAATCCGCCGAATTCAGGAAGAGATGCAGGCCAGTGACAAGGAAGTTGAACAATTAGCTTCCCAGGCCACCAAGCTGATGGAGGTGGCTGAGCGCTCCAGTGCGGTACTGGCCGAGTTTACCGAAGACAACTACCACCAGGCTTTCTATCAGATTGCCCGTCAGGCAGCAGACAACGTCAGCAATACCTTTACCCAGGCACTGGAACGGGGCCAGCTCAGTGAAAGTCAGCTGTTTGACCGCAACTATCAACCAATCGAAAACACCAACCCGCAGAAATACAGCACCGGCTTTGACAAGTTTACTGACAGCACATTACCAGGTATTCAGGAACCAGTGCTACAGCAGAACAGCCCTCTGATCTACGCCATCGTTACTGATAGTAATGGCTATGTACCAACACATAACAATGCCTGTAACCACCCACCCACAGGTAATTACGATACTGATCTGATCAAAAGCCGCTCCAAACGTATCTACAACGACCGCACCGGCAGCCGCTGCGGCAGCCACACCTATAACATGCTGCTGCAAACCTACAAACGCGATACCGGCGAGATAGTGCATGACCTCTCAGTGCCAATCTATATCAACGGTCGCCATTGGGGTGGTTTCCGCATCGGTTACCTGCCACAATAACGTATCAGCGAACGAGTACAACTAAAGACCGGTTGGCAGTTATGCCAACCGGTCTTATATTGTGATGCGTTCAATAATTTCATGCTTTGAAATAGCTGAATAACCAAGCAACTGAATAGCTAAGTGGTACGACGCCCTGTAATCCGGCTTTCCATCAGCGCCCTGCGCCCCTGCAACGCCCGAGAATACCCGCGAAACGGCCCGCACTCTCCAAGGGATTAAGTAGATATGAGTAAGTTTGACTTCGCCCCGATGCCTGACGCGAACGGATTTTTCGGTGAATACGGCGGCCAGATTATCCCGCCTGAGTTGAAAGCGATCATGGACGAGATCAATGACGCCTACGAAGAGATTCGCCAGACACCAGGCTTCCAGCAGGAACTGGCATCGCTGTTCGCTGATTACGTCGGTCGTCCAAGCCCGATTTTCCATGCCAAGCGCCTGAGTGAACAGCTCGGCGGGGCTCAGATCTTCCTGAAACGTGAAGACCTCAACCACACCGGCGCGCACAAAATCAATCACTGCCTGGGTGAAGCCCTGCTGGCCAAGCATATGGGGAAAACCAAGGTGATCGCAGAGACTGGCGCAGGCCAGCACGGCGTCGCACTGGCGACCGCTTGTGCGCTGGTTGGTATCCCCTGTGAAATCCATATGGGCCAGGTCGACATCGAAAAAGAGCACCCGAACGTCACCAAGATGAAAATACTGGGCTGTAAACTGGTGCCAGTTACTCAGGGTACAGCAACCCTGAAAGACGCCGTCGACAGCGCTTTTGTTGAATACCTGAAAAACCCGAAAGATTACATCTACGCTATCGGTTCTGTCGTAGGCCCACACCCATTCCCGAAAATGGTGCGTGACTTCCAGAGCATCATTGGTACCGAAGCCCGCCAGCAGTTCCAGGACAAGCACAACCAGCTGCCTGATTACGTAACAGCCTGTGTTGGCGGTGGCTCCAATGCTATGGGTATGTTTACCGCTTTCCTGGGCGATGAAGATGTCAACATTGTCGGCGTTGAGCCGTCCGGTAAAGGCCTGAGCACCGAAGAACACTCCGCTACCCTGACCCTGGGCAAACCAGGTGAAATCCATGGTATGAAGTGCTACGTACTGGAAACCGAAGACGGCGAACCAATGCCAGTACATTCCATCGCGTCCGGCCTGGACTACCCGGGCGTAGGCCCACAGCACAGCTATCTGAAAGACCTTGGTCGCGCACAGTATGACTCAGTGACTGACGAAGAGTGTCTGAACGCCTTTATGACCCTGTCCCGCGTGGAAGGCATCATCCCGGCCCTGGAAAGCGCCCATGCCGTTGCCTGGGCAATGCGCAAAGCACCAGAACTGGATAAAGACCAGACCATTCTGGTCAACCTGTCGGGCCGTGGGGACAAAGATGCCGAGTACGTCCTGGAGAAGCTCGGTTTATAATTATAGAAAGCTCTAGCAAGAAAAAACGCCCTGTTTTCATAGAGTTATGAGCGGGGCATTTTTCTGGTTCTGTTTGAATACCATCTGATTCTTACCTGAAAACCACACCAGAATCACACCCTTATCACACGCAGAATTTGCCCGGATTCAAACAGCGTTCGCAACAAACAAGATCTATAGCACGGCAACACGCTTCCACTTTCACAGCATAGTGGTACCGTCTCTGGTATCCCCCCCCGAGCCTGCATGATTCTGCATGAATACTTGCAGGGCAAAACATCGCTACAGCCCTGATAGCGCGGTTGCTGGCGTAGAATTCTGCCGTGCAAGTAAACCCTACCCAATAAGTACCGCGGGCGTGGAGGGGGAAGTGCGCGCTGCAGCGGTGCTGGGTGAAGAGTCTGTGATACAAACGGCCTTTAAATGGTTTGACGCTTCTTGGAAGCAAAAATATATTGGCTGTCAGCATCAGGCTTAGGAGCCTTTCATATGGACCAGACTCTCACTCCAGAAGCAGTTCGCGAAATCTTTGACTACAGATCTGATGGGGAACTTCTCTGGAAAAGAAGAAGTGAAGACTCATTTTCTAACCTGACAACTGCTCGTTCATGGAATGCAAGATATGCAGGGAAGCCAGCAGGCAGAGTAGCTAAGCATGGATATAAGCAGATCAAACTGAATGGGAAATTCTATAGGGCTCACAGAGTTGTATGGTGCTGGCACTTCGGTCACTGGCCATCGACGTACATTGATCATCGGAACCAATCCAAGACAGATAACCGAATTGAGAACCTGAGAGAAGCAACGAATGGTCAAAACCAATGCAATAAGAAACGCCGGAAAGACAACACTAGTGGGCACGTTGGAGTAGTATGGGACTATCGCGCCAACAGGTGGAAAGCGGCCGTAACTAAAAACCATAAGAAGTATCATGCAGGTAGCTTTACCAACAAGACAGAGGCAATCAAGGCAAGAGATATTCTTGCTAAAAAACTTCATGGTGAATTTGCAACAACACACGAGATGGCACCATCCATCAGATCCAGTAATGAATCGCGCTACACATCGATTGACGACAAAACCTGCTAAGCCCTACCATTGCTTTGAGGCATGAGAACCTCTTTCAGCAACCATCCAACCCCGTCAGCGTTGGTTTTTTTGTGCCAGAAATAGGCATACTCTACGCCATGGTTGCGTTTGCACTATGTCGGGAGGGTGGCTTAATACAATACCCTCCGGGGAAATACGTCCGCGGTTTCTTAGAGCCGTCTCAACCTCCCGGCACCCATATACAGGATGACACCATCCATCCGCTCCGGTAGCGAATAGCGCTACACGTCTATTGACTACAAAACCTGTTAAGCCCTACTATTGATCTTGAGGCGTCGAAACCTCTCACAGCGGACTATCCAACCCCGTCAGCGTTGGTTTTTTTATGCCTGAAATATGGCATACCCCACGTCATAGTTGCGTCTGTACTATGTCGGGAGGGAGACGAATACAATACCCTTCGGGGAAATAAGTCCGCGGTAACTTGTGAGCCGTTCGAACCTCCCGGCACCTCTACGGATTAGAGGCACCTTCGAAAAATTCACAGGAGGCCCGGAATGGCCAATCACAACCACACCGATCGGAACGGTACAGCTCTCCCCAGCACTTCCCCACAGATATTTGCCTTTGATGACCAGATGGTTCGCATCTTTGATAGGGAAGGTAAGCCCTGGTTCGTTGCCAAAGATGTAGCACTGGCATTGGAATACCGCGATGCGGCCAATATGGTTCGTAATCTGGATGAGGATGAAAAGGGTACTCATAATGTGAGTACCCTTGGTGGTGAACAGGAACTCACCATCATCAATGAAGCAGGTCTGTACTCTGTCATCCTCACCAGCCGTAAACCCGAAGCCAAACGCTTTAAACGCTGGGTGACACATGAGGTGCTGCCCAGCATCCGTAAAACCGGTGCCTACCAGGTAACCGCCCCCACACCCCAACAACCAGACCTGTACGACGACACCCTGAACCAGTTTATGCGCGACCAGCTGCCAGAACAGCTACAACGCCTGCGCGACGCCGACAGGCTACTTCAGTGGTACATCGAGATTCAGGCACAGAAAGACAGCGCCGACAAAGTGCTGGCACTGGTCACCTGGCGACAGCAGTTGAAGCGGTTTAAGGATAGGTTTGGGATTTGGTAACACAAAGAAGGGCATCGTCACTAACGATGCCCTGATAGCCCCTGATCAAGATGTCTTCCAATAGTGCATTGCTCTTAAAGGGTAAATCTGCTAATTTCGCGGAATAAATTTTTACTTCACAGGGAGCGTGATATGAAAATCGTTTATTGCATTCCTCTTCTCGCTGCGTTATCGCTTAACAGTTTCGCTGCCGATTTCTTTAACCCGTCACACTTTAATGGCTCAGCAAGCCAAAAGAAGCAAGTCATATCTTTCATTAAAGAAAACGTAGATCAAACTTATACTGCAATAGGTATGGGCGACCCTTCTACATTACGTATGATGGAAAAAGAAGAGCTGAACGCTTTCAAGAAACTAACCAAAGTTAAGAATAAAAAATTACTTAACAATGTAATTGTTCAGTATTGCAACATTGGTATGTGTAACTACTCAACAATTCTTATGATGTATCAAGAACAGAATGTAGCATCATCACAACAATTAACGTGGTAAAAGGATATTATCATGGCTTTAGTCGATTGCCCTGAATGCTCTAAGCAAGTAAGCGAAAGCGCATTTAAATGCACCCACTGCGGCTTCCAGATAAGAAAACCCAAACGCGGAATAATGGGAAAATTATTCAAGTGGTCATTTATTCTATTTAACTTATTCATGTTATTCTGGCTATTCTCTTTTTTCGGTGCAGCCGGTGAAATAGCGGCTCAAGATAATAGCAGTGCTCATCAAGCAGGAGCAGCGATTGGGGCCACAATAGGCACAGGTGTTCTTGTCAGCTTATGGGTCTGTGGCGATATTATTCTGGGCTTATTGGTAATGTTTACACGTCCTAAAAATAGTTAGTCATATTTATATCCTGACAGCCCCACGGGCTGTCAGGCCTCCCTCCTTCAACGACACACCCTTTCCCCAGCATTTCACTTCTCCTCACCCTTTGGTAACATAAATGTTGCCAACAAACACACCAGAGAGCTACACTCTTGCCAGACAGTAGAAAACGTAAGACCAGAGAGTATCTGACGGCTGATGACAAGAGCCCTTACTCTGATTGGCTAACCAGCCTTCGTGATGTCAGAGCCAAAACCAAAGTTACCCGCGCCGTACACAATATGAGTGAGGGTAACCTGGGCGATCACAAAGGTGTGGGAGATGGCGTTCAGGAACGTCGTATTGATTACGGGCCTGGTTACCGTATCTACTTCGCTGAAGATGGCGATGAAATCATTCTGCTGCTGACGGGTGGCACAAAAAACCGCCAGCAGAACGATATAGACCAAGCAAAAGATTACTGGGCTGACTACAAAGCCCGCAAAGCCGCAGGTGAATAGTATGCCGCTAACAAGAGATTTCCGCGAAACCGTTATGGAGATGGCAAAAGACCCAGAGTACCGCCAGGCGCTGGTACTGGAAGCCATTGACTGTTTTCTGGACGGTGAATTTGAAACAGGTAAGCACCTGCTACGTGACTACCTGAATGCTACCCAGGCCTTTCCTGAGGTGGCAGAAGCACTGCATAAAGATGTAAAGAGCCTGCGCCGTATGGTGTCACCGCAGGGCAACCCGACATCAAAGAACTTGCTGAGCCTGATTAAAACCTGCCGCCAGCGAGAGGGGTTACTGGAAGCTGCCTGAGCGGGTTACACCGTACCCGCTTCAAGCACCTCATACGCCTTAAACCGCACCACCTCTTCACCCATCCATTCATTCAGCTCCTCAAACCGGGCTTGTAGTGGTTCCAGTTCATTACGGGCAAATACCTGTGCTGCCGGGGCGACTGCGCCGAAGCCACCGACATTCTCCGGGATAATGCCCATCAGCTGTGGGGGTACACGGTGGGCGGCCAGCATATCGTCGCGGGTGACGTTTTTGATATTAAATATCTCATCCTTCGCCGCCACCTCACTGATCGGGATGACCTTCAAGCCATCTTTCTGGCCACCGGGGGCATACATAAACAGGTTTCTGAAGTTGCCCGGCCCTTTGGCCTCTTTCATCGATTTGCGCAGGTTTTTAATATCGCCTTCGCTATGGGCGGTGTCAGTCATATACAGAATAAAACCGGCATGGCTGCCATTCAGGTAATACTTGCGTCTGAATAATGTGGCGCTTTCATTCAGCCAGGCGCTGTTCAGTGCTGCAAGGTATTCCGGCAGGCCGTATATCTCCTGGTTAATATCCGGCTCCATCAGGTGGAATATGCTGCCGGTTTTAAATTCATGCTCCTGGTTCCAGCCCTGCACAAACCAGTAAGTTTCCAGGTCCGTTCCCCGGCGGGTGTATTTGGCCAGGGTGGGTTCCAGCTTCATGCTGTGGCCCAGCAGGTTGGTACGCTGTTCCAGGTAGCCATTACCAAATACCAGAAAGTCCAGCACCCAGCGCCGGAACGCCTGACGGCTCAGCAGCCGGTGGGGTATAAAGTTGCTGGTCAGTACATTGGCTTTAAAGTACATCGGGCTGCTGTGGTGAGGTGCGGCACGGAATGAACGGGCCAGCCCGTTAAAGTCCAGTGGGGGTTCATACCAGTGCTGCAAGCGGGCACATTCGATGTAGTCCAGTATTTCCCGTGAATCCAGCACCGGCACCGGGTCACCAAAGGTGAAAGCCTCCACCGCCGGGTTATTGCTCTGCTGGGTATTGCCGCTGAACATCGTTTTCAGGCGGCCTGTCAGGGCGTTTATAGCTGTCATTCGTAGATCTCCATCATGCTTGCATCGGTGCCGGTTGTACTGTCTGCGCTGGTATCCAGCGGGGCTTTGTCCAGCGCGTGCATAACCGCCCATGCCAGATCAGCATGGCCGACGGTGCCATTACGCCCTGCAACGTAGGTAATGTGGCGGCCACTGGCCGTGGTGGTTTTGCGAATGGCCATAAACGACTGGGCCACATCCACCCACCCGGCATCAAACTCCAGCAGGCCTTTACTGATGATGTTGTAGGCTTTCATCACCAGTGTGCCTTTAACGTCCGGGTTGTACTGGTATGCGGTGGCCGCCGGGAAGAATTTACGCACCAGCTGGTAGACAGAGCTGCCGATCCCGGTGGTATCAATGCCGATATGCACCACGTTGTAGCGTTTGGTCAGTGCTCTGATCTGTTCAGCCTGGTCTTCATAATCGAGGCCGCGCAGTTGTTTGCGTTCGATAATGCGATATTTACCACCCGGCTTATCGGGCGGCAGGATGACGGCCAGCCCGGCATTGTCGCCAGTTTCAGACTCACCGTTCGGGTCATACCCCAGCCAGACCGGCGTATTACCCACCGGCCGTTCTGCAAAGGGTTTGAAGTCGTCCCAGATCTCCCAGCTGTCTACCATGCAGCGCTGCATCATCAACATGCCGAACAGACTGGCGTTGTCATCGACAAACTCGCACATCAGCAAGTTCTGGAATTCAGGTTCGCTGTATTCCAGCCTCAGCTGATCAATATCGAACAGGTCGCAGCCTTGCGCGATTGCATCCTGCACGGTGACAATATGACGCCACTGGCCATCCGCACAGAGGCAGCCATTTTTCAGCGCATCGTGGCTTATATCGACTTCAATTTTGTCGGCTTTGGCCCGGCCTTTATTGAAAAGATCACCCGACCAGTAAGGGTAAGCGTCATGGCTCAGGCTGGACGGGGTGCTGAAATAGGTCTGCCGCCATTTTTTGTGCATCGCCATGCCCGAGGCAACTTTTCGTAATTCCTGAAAACGGTACGTCCAGAAATATTCATCAAAATATAAGTTGCCGTGGTAACTCTGGGCGGTACGGGCATTGGTGCCCAGGAAGTAAAGCGTTGCCCCATTGGGTAAAACAATAGGGTCGCCGGTCAGTTCAATATCCGCTTCTTTGGCAAAGGCAATAATGTATTGCTTGAATACATGGGCCTGGGCTTTTGAGGCTGACAGAAATATCTGATTGCGGCCCGTTTCCATCGCATCCAGCAGGGCTTCATGGGCGAAATAATAGGTCGCGCCAATCTGACGGCTTTTTAAGATATTACGGATACGGTGTTTCAGGCTGGCTCGATACCAGTGTTTCTGATAGCCGAACATTTCCGCGTGGAAAATCCCTTGCAGTTTTTCCAGCTGTTCTTCGGTGTATTCGTTTTTCGCTTTCTTCTGACGCGGGCCTGCATTGCGATTGGCTACCCTGGGGTTTAAGTCCCCTTCATGGCCACCAGGCTGTTCATAGCGGCGTACCCGTGCAAAACGCTCCACCTGGCGGCCCAGTAGATCAATCTCTTTGAAGTCCCGGCCTTCCTTCGGGTCTTTCATGATCAGCTGGATCAGCCGGGCTTCCAGTACGCCTTCAACGCGCTCCATGGGCTGGGTTTCTTCCCATTGGTCGCGCTTTTTCCAGCTGTGGACGGTGGCGTTTTTTTCGCCCAGAATTTCAGCGACTCTGGCCACCCGGAACCCCTGCCAGTACAAAAACTTTGCCTGGCGCCGGGTGTCCATATCGGGGCTGATCTCTGCTATACAGTCGGTCTCTGCTATCGTCATGGCCGCCAGACTACCGGCCTACCCCGCCCCTGTAGCGCCCCTGCCCTTGTACAGCGCGGCTCTACACTTGCCCGGCATTGCGGCAACCCACCCCCACAGCCAACCATAGCCCCATCTGAACCGATATGAGGGCAGCGCAATGCCGCTGAAAAGTAAGTATTTTCGGGTTGCTGTGGAAGGCGATACCACCGATGGCCGGGTGATTGAACGCAGCTGGATTGAGCAGATGGCCGCCAGCTATAACCGGCAGAAATACACCGCCCGCGTTAACTGCGAACATTTCCGCAGTATGTGGCCAGGCGGTGAGTTTGGCGCTTACGGCACCGTGCTGGATGTCAAAACCGATAACGTCACCATTGACGGTAAAGAACGGCTGGCGTTGCTGGCGTCTATTGAACCCACCAGTGATCTGGTCGCCCTGAACCGTCGGGGCCAGAAGCTGTTTACCAGTATTGAAGTGAATCCGGCTTTTGCCGGGGGCGATCAGGCCTATCTGGTCGGCCTGGCCATCACCGACAGCCCGGCATCACTGGGCACCGAGATGCTGCAATTTGCCGCCGGGGCACAACAGAACCCACTGGCAGACCGCAAGCAGCACCCGGATAACCTGTTCACCGCTGCCACTGAAGTCACGCTGGAGATCAGTGACGAAACCAGCGTAGTAGACCGGGTGAAAGCGATGTTCAACAAAAATGACGCCCAGCAACAGCAGCACAATGACCAGTTCAGCCAGGCCATTGAGATTATGGCCACTGAGGTGGCCAGTATCCGGCAGGATATGAATAACCTGCAGGGCAATACAGGCGGGGATAACACACCCCAGTTGCAGCAGCTCAGCGCTGAGCTGCAATCGACCCAAGCCGATCTGGCCAGCCTTAAGACACAGCTGTCACAGCTACCCAACTTCTCTTCACGTCCTCCGGCCGCTGGCGGTGATAACACCAGCGATGTACAGACGGACTGTTAAGCCCACGGATTACCGGAGACACACTGAATAATGAACAATACAACCCGCGAGAAGTTTAATAAGTACCTGGTTCGCATCTGTCAGCTGAACGATGTTTCAGACACTCAGCAGACATTCAATATCAAACCCAGCATCCAGCAGAAGCTGGAAACCCTGATGCAGGAAAGCTCTGAATTTCTGCAGAAAATCAATGTGGTGGGGGTAACAGAGCAACAGGGCGAGAAGCTGGGGCTGGGCATCGGCAGCCCGGTGGCCAGTAACACCGACACCAGCAATAAAGACCGTCAGACCAAAGACCCGACCAAAATGGATAAAACGGGTTATCACTGCCGTAAAAACAACTCTGATACCCATATCACCTACGCCAAACTGGATTTATGGGCCAAGTTTAAAGACTTTCAGACCCGTATTCGTGATCTGATCACACAGCGCCAGGCACTGGACCGTATCATCATTGGTTTTAACGGTGAAAAGTACGAAAAAGACACCGACTCAGCAGCCAACCCACTGCTGCAGGATGTGAATATCGGCTGGCTGCAAAAGTACCGTAATGATGCACCAGAGCGGGTGATGTTTGAGGGCAAGCCCGGTACCGGTGAAATCCAGGTGTACAGCGGTGGTCACTATGAAAATCTGGATGCCCTGGTGTTTGATGCAGTGAATAACCTGATAGCCCCATGGTACCGCGAAGATACCGGGCTGGTCGCCATTGTGGGCCGTGATCTGCTGGCTGATAAATATTTCCCGCTGGTCAACCAGAACCAGCCCGCCACCGAAACCATGGCCACAGAGATGATTATCAGCCAGAAGCGGATCGGCGGACTTTCGGCGGTACGGGTGCCCTACCTCCCAGCTGGCACCATCCTGATTACCCGGCTCGACAACCTGTCTATCTATTATCAGGAAGGTGCCCGCCGTCGCCATATGGAAGAGAACCCGAAGCGCGACCGTATCGAGAATTACGAATCAAGCAACGACGCCTATGTGGTAGAGGATTACACCTTGGGCTGTGTGATTGAAAATATCGTGCTGGAGAAAAGCTGATGGTCTCCCCTGCCAAACGCCATTTTATGAAAGTTACCGCCTATCAGGAATCAACGGCAGCAACAGCCAACAGCACCCGGCCCGATGCTGGCCAGTATGAGCTGATACTGGCCCAGCTGTATGAACATCGCCGCCAGTTGAAAGCGATCCAGTCGATACAGGGCAAGTGCCAACTGAAAGCCCAGCTACTGCCGGAGTATGAACCCTACATTGAAGGTGTACTGGAGGCGGATTCGGGTAGTACCGACGATGTACTGACAACGGTGATGATCTGGCGCATCGATGCCGGTGACTGGGACGGTGCCCTGCAACTGGCCACGTACACCCTGAAACATCAGCTCACCCTGCCCGACCGTTACCAACGCACCACCGCTTGCCTGATCACCGAAGAGATCGCCGAAGCAGCCCTGAAAGCCGACGCTGAAAACGCGGTACCCATAGCCATTCTGCAACAGCTGGCCACCCTCACCGAAGGCGAAGATATGCCCGACGAGGTGCGCGCCAAGCTGCATAAAGCCATCGGGCTGACACTGATGGAAACCGAACCACAACAGGCGCTGAACAGCCTGAAACTGGCGCTCAATTACCACGACCGTGTCGGTGTAAAGAAAGAGATTGAGCGGATAGAGCGGCAGCTGAAAAAGCAAACCGCCCCCGCATAACCGAGCGTCCCCGCACGTCAGGGCGGCACCCGGCTGATAACAGAAGTCTGACTTCAGGTTTTGATGCCGGGTCCACCGCCCCTTTCTACCTTCCCGCATGGAGCCCGCCATGAATGGATTTGTTGTAACAGCCCCTGGCCCGGTTGATGAAGAACCGACCATTGAAAATGAAGATTTCTGGCCCGCCATTGAACCCGGTGCCTGCCGGGATGTGATGCGACTGGACCAGACCA
>JAOXSF010000089.1 GCA_025800125.1 Marinobacterium sp. | reverse complement strand
CTTTGTATGTTTCACGTTTCAAATTATAACGATAGCCATGGATCATGGCAGGCACTGTATTGCCCGTTCGGCAATTCATTAAGCAAAAAACTGTTCATATTAAAGGAGGCTTTCGCCTCCCGCGCTATCCTTCCCCGCACTCGAAGTACGGGGCTTGTCAGATCAGCCTGCATCACTTTGAAAGTCCGCCTATTGCGCCCAATACAGCTCGACGTGATAGCATTGATAACCAGCCACCAGATTATCCATGATGCAGGCCACACCGACTACGCAAAGGAGCTACATAAATATTATGGACCGCTTTGATAAGGCCATTCTGAACAGCTTGACTGAAAATGCGCGCCAACCGGTAGCAACAATCGCCAACGCGATTGGCCTGTCACGAACCGCGGTAAACGACCGTATTCGCAAGCTGGAAGAACGCGGTATTATCGACCGCTATACCCTGGAACGCGGCGACCAGACACAAGCTGCGGTTTGCGCCTGGTTTGAGCTCACATTTCGCCCCTTTGAACAGACAAAAGTAAAGCAGGCCATCCGCCAGATAGCAGGCATCCGCAAAGCACATGCCCTTAGTGGTAGTATAGATCTGATGCTATATGTCGAAGTCGCATCTATGACAGAGTTGAATCACATTCGCCAGCAGCTTGACCAGCTAGAACATCTGGACAAACTGGTTACTCACACCGTGCTGGAACAGTTAATCTGACAGACTGACTCATCAACCGTGAACTGAATGTCCTGGCAAGGTCGCACGAATCAATGTGCCCTGGCCTGGCTTGCTCAGCAACTCAAAGCTACCACTTAACAGCTCAGTTCGCTCACGCATATTCGTCAAACCCACACCAGCTTCACTTGCATAGAAGCCTCGCCCATCATCTTCCAGTTCCAGACAGATATTGTCATCCTCCTGCCACAGATTAAGCTTAACCTGGCTGGGCTCAGCATGATGCTCACTATTATTCAACGCTTCTTCGGCAATACGGTAAAGCGTATTGGCTATTTCTGAGGGCAATGACTGATCAGGCAACTTGAGCCGGGTGCGGATACGAATACCTGTTCGTTCAGCAAACTGATCCGCCAATTGCTGTAGTGCACTTTTTAAACCCAGCTCATCCAGTGGGCTGGGGCGTAACTGACCGGTAATACGCTCCAGACTGCTGATCGCTTTCTCCAGCGAATCATTCACAGCTACAGGGTCAGCTCCACGCTGAAAGCCTGCATGTCCCGCCCTCAATAGAGGCGTCACATCTTCTTTTAGCTCACGAGCACACTGAAAGCGTTGCGCAATCTGCCACTGAATGTAACGCTGAGCCAGCGTGCGTATGCGCTCATCTGCCTGCACAGCAGTACGAACATTGATCAGAATGGCAATCAGAACAATACCCAGACTGGTGCACGTCACCAGAATCAGCACGGTAAAAAACGTATTACGAATATTCTGCTCGGCTTTCTGACGCGCAGCTGCAATCTCTGCCGTAATATCATCAATATAAAGCCCGGTACCCAGCATCCAGCCCAGTTGCGGCAACGTCACCACATAGCTCAACTTGTCTTCAAGCCCTCCCTCAGACGGCTTACCCCATAAATAACGATGAAACCCGCCTTCGTGGGCTACATCCAACAGATCCTGAATAACATAGTTACCCTCACGATCTTGCAACTTATGCAGATTTTGCCCCTCCAGGCTTGGCTGATAAGGGTGAACAAGATTAGTGCCATCAGGGTGATAAACAAAAAAATAGCCGTCTTCACCATATGTCAGGCTACGCAAAATCTGGCGGATTCGTACTTCGTCCGGGTCGGGCTGATTAAGGAGGTGCTCAATAGATGTCAGTGCAAGCTGCACATAATGGCGCAGCTCCTGGCGCTTGGAATTCAGCAGCTTTTCTTCAAGCGTATGAGTATCCTGTTCTGAAAGTGCGCGCGCCTGCGTGATGCTGATCAACGTTACAGCCGAGGTGACTATCAGAAGAGGCACTATAGCGAGTAACAGAATACGAGATTTCAGTGACATGATAACAACAGATACAACAAACTGAATAATTGCTCTGTATTATCAGGATTGCGACCGATACTGGCCAGCGACTTTATGCGTTCTACGGCCAATGTCTTATGTGGAAGTGTAACTACGGGTGCCGACTGAATACAGTTCAATCAACTGACGGAAGAGCGATAACCCTCCCGCCAGAGGCACTCACTGATATTCCGAGCCCTGTATATTCAGAGCTCCTGATATTCTTCAGAGCTCCTGATCTTCAGAGGCACATGTTATAACAACACAGGCTCACAGCTCTGCGTTGTGATAGACGTTCTGTACATCGTCCAGGTCATTCAGCATGTGCATGAATTTCTCAAACATCGTCACATCATCACCAGCAACAGGCGTCATCGTCTGCGGCACAAACTGAATTTCATCTACATCAAAATCAATGTCACCAAATTGTTCCACCAATGCGTTGCGCGCTTTGGCATAATCGGTGTGCGGCGCAAAAACTGTCAGCTTGCCATTTTCGCATTCGATGTCAGTTACATCGACATCAGCCATCATCAATGCTTCCAGCGCACCCTCTTCATCTTCACCGGCAAAGACAAAAATGGCACTGTGATCAAACATATGTGACACACTGCCAGAGTTGCCGATTTTGCTCTTGGTTTTGGTAAAACAGTTACGTACATCACCAAAAGTACGGTTCGGGTTATCGGTCAAACAATCAATGATAACCATGCAGTTGCCAGGCCCAAAGCCTTCGTAACGGGTACGAGAAAAATCTTCGCCCGCGCCACCTTTAGCTTTATCCAGTGCTTTTTCGATTACATGCGCGGGAACCTGCTCTTTCTTGGCGCGTTCCATCAGGCTACGCAGAGCAAGGTTGCCATCTGGCTCTACACCGCCTGCTTTGGCACAGACATAGATTTCGCGGCTGTACTTACTGTACAGCTTGGCATTGGCGTCTGAGGTTTTAGCCATCGATTCTTTACGGTTTTGAAAGGCTCTGCCCATTACGTAGTCCTGTATCTGCTTGCAAAAGAGGCGATTTTACCCGGCCTGCTCCACCTGGCCAACAACCGGATTCATCAACGGCGCAATACTGAGTGCAGGCCGTCCGATAAAATACCCCTGCGCCAGAGTAATCCCCGCTTTACGGACTTCATCCAGCACCTCCTGAGACTCTACAAATTCAGCGACTGTTTTCAGTTCAAGCTGATGCGCAAGCCCAGCAATACTTTTGACAAAAGCCATGTCCCGGCTATCTCGCGCCATATTAGCAATAAATTCTCCCTCAATTTTTACAAAATCAATCGGGAAATGTTTCAGATAATGGAAGGAAGAAAAGCCTGAACCAAAATCATCAATCGCCAGCAGAAAACCTCGTGCTTTAAGGCTACGCACAAACTGCTCCAGTACACTCAGATTTTTGACTGAATCACGCTCGGTAATTTCAAAAACAATACGCTGTGGTGTCATGTTATGTCGTTGTACAGTGCGATCTACCTGGTCAAGAAAATCACTGACACTGACAGTCCGTGGGGACAGGTTGATAAACAGCAGGCCTTTGTAACCTGTTTCACTACAATGCTGAAACGCTTTATCCATCATGATGTAATCAAGCTGATGGATTTTGTCCATTGACTCGGCAATTTCAATAAATTCAGCGGCCGACATCAGGCTGCCATCAGACCGTTCGATACGGCTGAGCACTTCAACTGCCTGCAGCTCACCATTACTGGCTCGACTGATCGGCTGATAAACAGGCACCAGACTGCGATTCTCAATCGCCCGGCTAACCAGCAAAGTACGATCACTGATGTCGCGAAATATATCAACCATATCATGTTGATCAGGCAGGCTGACACGGTCTTTGCCGTTAGTCTTGGCCCGGTACATCAGGCTATCAACAAACAGGAACAGGTCTTTGCGATTATCTGCATGTTCTGGATAGACTCCGACCCCAATAGAACCGGTCACCTGAAGCCGATTTCCATCGTACTCCAGCAACAAATTATGAATAGTCTTACGAAGCTTTTCGCTGACATCCCGGGCCCGCTGCATGTCTGTTTCCGGCAGAATCACTACAAATTCATCACCACCATAGCGACACAGAATTTCGCCTTCATCCAATGCAGCGCCCAGGCTGCCGGCAAAATGACTGAGCAAACGATCTCCGGCACTATGACCATAACCATCATTGATCGCTTTAAAGTTATCCAGATCAATCATCATCAACGCCATGCTGTAATCATGACGACTGGCCCGGTCCAGCTCATAATCCAGCAGCTCCCAGAACATGCGCTGGTTATAGAGATTGGTTAATGGATCTCGAGTCGCATAGTATTCAAGATCACGGGTGTATTTGTAGATTGCTCTCACTGAACCTACAACATTCAGCAAAGTAGAAAGAATACTTTCCAGCACTAGCCTGCGGGTATCGTCACGCATGATTTCTGCCTGTACGCCAATACCGACAATGCCGCCAATTTTAGGTGTATCCACCAGCAGCGATTTAGTCTGCAGTTCAATCTGTTGCGGGTCTGGCGGCGGCACTGGGGAATCGCTATCGGTAACATTGTGACGGACACTAACCTCACTGAGGTCAAAGAGGCTATCAGACTGATGCAGTTGCCTCATAATTGCCTGCTCCATAGCTTGTTTGCTGGCACGGTCAGGCTGGCCCAGCCAGAAAATTTCCAGATCAAACTGCTCGTCATCTACCCGAAACAGAGAAAACATCGTGTGCGTCTGAATAACCTGATTAATATCCCGCATCAGCTCACGTACATACTCACGCCAATCTCGCACCACCTCTGACGTGATAACAAATTTTTCCAGTAGCCTGATCTCAAATTCCAACAGATCACGGTCGACTGCTATATCACGAAGACGTGTGCCCAATAGTTGCACTTCATCAAAAATATGTTGTAGTTCGGTAAAGCGCAGCTGATCACGGGGCGGGCTGAATTCGGACAAATCAGATAACGTTGCAATACGCTGAATATCCTGATGCAGCGTATTGACCGACTCATCCATCTCTTTGCGGATAAGACGAATCGCCAACCAGGCAAACAGTAAAGGCACAGGTGCGATCAGTGCCAGATAAGCAATCAGAGTCTGTTCTGCCTGAATAATCTGCGGTCGCAGGTCCTGGCGGACATCAATCAATCCGAGTGTAGTACCGATTTCAGCATTGGTATGACACGCCAGACAGCGCTGTTCCGCAAGTAGTGGATACAGGTAGCGCACCTGGCCATCATTATTCTGCAATTCTGGTAATCCGGTACGTACTGACTCACGAATCGCATCATCAAATTCAGGCTGATTTATCGGGCCATAAAGATCAGCAACAGGGTTAGCCCGATAAATAGTCAGTTTCAGATCGCTATTCTGGTTGCCCTGTTCCAGCTCGCGCATAAACGTATCCAGCTGAGCGCGGCTCCATCCCTGGCTCATAACCAGATACATCGCATTAAAGGTATTACGGGCAATGGTGCTGGTAATCTGCTCAGCATTCTGTTCAACAGATGCCTGATAGGCGCGGGTGGCGACAAAGAATATCGCCAGAAACCCCAGCACTGAAAAGAAGACAGAGCGTCTGATCAGAAAAGTTGTAATTGACGCTGGCTGATGTCCTTGCCTGGTAGTCATAGTTGCCTGATGCCGTAGCCGGTATTTGAATATACGTTCGAATGAATCAGGCAGTCTAACGAAACTACCGAAAAATTACTCCCCTGTGTACAAAATACGTTCTTGATTTATATCAAAACCCTACGGACTTAACATCGCAATCTCTTCTGCAAAGCGCTCCATAGATACGGGAAATGTATCTATCAGGTGGAAGAGGCGCGCAGTACCTTTTGCTGACGGCGATGATGACGCAAGCTTTCCAGGCTATACAGCACCAGAGCCAGCCAGATCAGACTGAACGCCAATGCACGCGGGCCAGAGAAGTCCTCGTTATAGACCAGAATACCGATCAACAGCTGAATAGTCGGGCCCAGATATTGCAAAATACCCAGCGTGGCTAACGACATGCGCTGAGCTGCAAAGGCAAACAGCAACAACGGCACTGCCGTAATCACCCCTGCCCCCACAAGAATCAGCAATTGTGCGTCGCTCAACGTCCCCGTTGTGGCTTGATTATGACCATGTAACCAACCTAACCAACACAGTGCAGGAAGAAACAGCATGCCGGTTTCCAAGGCCAAACCGTCCATTGCCGATAAACGGGTTTTCTTATGCAGCAAACTGTAAATAGCAAAACTGCCTGCCAGCGTCAGCGCAATCCAGGGCAGCTGGCCATAGCTGAGCGTCAGATACAACACCCCACAAGCTGCCAGAGAGATCGCCAACCATTGCAGTGGACGCAGGCGCTCATTTAGTACCAGTACGCCCAAGAGCACATTCATTAAAGGGTTGATGTAGTAACCCAGACTGGTTTCTATAATATAGCCTTGGTTTACTCCCCAGATATATGTCAGCCAGTTAACCGCCAGTAACAAGGCACAGACCAGTGCATTAAGCAGCACGACAGGCTGGCGTAACGCATCCTTTAGCGTCTGCCAGCGGCGGCGCAGCAGCAACAGCAATGCCACAAACAGCATCGACCACACCATACGATGTAACATAATTTCCATTGCGCTGACCTGCTCCAGCGCTTTCCAGTACAACGGCAAAAAGCCCCAGATACCAAAGGCACCCAGAGCACTCAGCACACCTGCATTCATAACCAAGGGTTATCCTTAATGTAAAAGGCCCACAACCAGATTATGGTTGCGGGCTCCGTGTAATACGTCTGACAGACTTTGTGCCTGCTTCGCTGCTGTATGGCATGAAAACTGTATCAGGTAGCGGTATTATCTGATAAGTAGCCTGTACGGTCAGCCAGTGACTGAAGCAGCTCATTCATCCGCATTGTGCATTAGCTGACGGATGGGGCACAACCCAGTCCTGCCCCGCCAGACTCAGACATTTAAGCTGCAACCAGACTTCGGCTCCGGGTAATAATGCCAGTTCATCTGCTGCCCACCGGGTAATATGAGCCAGTAAAAGCTGGCCATCAAGGCGAGTATGAACCACTACCCGTTGTTGATCCGGTAACGGCTGCAAGTGTTCAATGCGTACCTTTAACAGATTGCGGATGCTGGTCTTCTCCGGCTTTTCACAGCTGATTGATATATCACTGGCATGCACACGCAAACGAACAACAGTGCCAGCAGGCCTGTCTATGGCCTGAATCCAGAGCGATTGGCCCGCCAGCTTCAAACAACTGAGCGGATAGTCTGCATGCTGATGGCTCAAGGTCGCTCGCAACAATACGCTGTGCTGCTGTACGGGTACCCAGGGTCGCATCGCCTCACTATGCCAGACGTCAGCCAGTGCGCCTGCAGCCTGCACCTGGCCATCGGCCAGCACCACTAAATGATCAGCCAGCTGCACAATTTCATCCAGACTGTGGCTAACGTAGAGCACCGGAATTTCAATCTGTGCCACCAGCTGCTCCAGCCAGGGCAGCAACTCCTGTTTACGCGGCAGATCAAGTGATGCCAGCGGTTCATCCATCAACAGAATATCAGGCTGACTCAACAACGCCCGACCAATAGCAACCCGCTGCCTTTCACCACCAGAAAGTGTTGCCGGAAAGCGCCCCAGCAAAGACTCCAATCCCAGCAGTTTGACAACCTGCATAAAGCTTTCAGATAAACGCCCACCGCAGCCATACAACAGATTGCCTTTCACGCGGTAGTGAGGAAACAAGCGGGCATCCTGGAACACATAACCCACCCGACGCTGCTCGGGCTTAAGATTAATCCCTCGCTCACTATCAAAGAGTATCCGCTCACCCAGGCTGATCAGGCCACAATCTGGCCGACTTAGCCCTGCAACCAGATTAATCAGTGAACTTTTGCCCGCTCCCGAACGACCAAAAATAGCAGTCACACCTTTCAGTGGCAGCTCTAGCTCAGCCTGCAACCGCAAGACACCCAGCTGTTGCTGCAATTTCAGACATAGAAACGATGAAACAGGCTGATTTGTAGCCTCAGCAGTCGAACTATGTTGTTTCATAACATGGTCGGTTCATAACAGACGTTTTCTTGCTCGATGGCTTAATACTTCGGACGCCATTAACGACATCAACGCCAGAATTACAGCAATCACACATAATCGAGCCGCCTGAGTCTCAGCGCCGGGCGTTTCAATAAAGCTGAACATGGCCAGAGGTAACGTGCGGGTTTCACCAGGAATATTGGAAACAAAGGTGATAGTCGCACCAAACTCCCCCAGGCTACGGGCAAATGCCAACACGGCTCCTGTCAGAATACCCGGTAAAATCAGCGGCAAGGTAATAGTGCCAAAAACTTTAAGTGGTGAAGCCCCAAGGGTACGCGCGGCCAGCTCCAGTTTCTGGTCAACAGCTTCAATCGCTTGACGAATAGCCCTGACCAGTAACGGAAAAGAAACAACCGCCGCAGCTAACGCTGCGCCTTGCCAGTTAAAACTGAAGGAGATGCCCAGTTGCTCATCCAGCCATTGTCCCACCAGACCACGCCGCCCCATTAACAACAGCAACAGGTAACCAATTACCACCGGCGGCAACACCAGCGGCAGATGAATCAGGCCGTCCAGCAATGTTTTACCTGGAAACTGACGACGCGCCAGCAACCATCCAAAAAACACGCCCGCCGGCAAGCTACATATTACTGCCACGATGGATACTTTGAGACTTAACTGTAACGCTTCAACCTCATAAGCACTGAGCGGCCAGACAGCGGCCAGTACATCACCAGGCATCAGCCTGCTCCGTTACCCGCTCGGGAATTTCAAACCCCTGCTGACGAAATACAGCTTGCGCCTCAGCCGACTGCAGGAACTCATAGAATGCCCAGACCTGAGTACGCGAAGATGATTGGCGAGTAATAGCCATCGGATAACGTATAAGACTATGCGCCGATGAAGGAATCAGCGCCAGCTGCTGCACCCGGGTCGACGCATGTGCATCACTGCGGTAAACAAGACCCAGAGGTGCCTCACCCTGCTCAACCAGTGCCAATGCCGCACGCACATTATGGCTGCGCGTCAGTTTTGAGTGTACAGAAGGCCATAGTTGCAATGTCTGTAAAGCTTCACGGCCGTAAATACCCGCAGGCACATGGGCAGGGTCTGCCATTGCAAGACGCTGCTCACCCAGCAAATCGGATAATGGCCAGTCGGCAGACAACAGTTCAGGCAGGGAAGAGGGCAGCAAGAGCGCTGGATGTGCGACCAACACCAGTCGATTGCGCAACAGTTCTATCTGACTGCCTGCTTGTAACAACGCCTGCTGTTGCAGATAGTCCATCCAGCGTTGATTTGCAGAAAGATAAAGGTCAGCTGGCGCCCCCTGACTGATTTGTCGAGCAAGCGCCGAAGAAGCAGCATAGGTTATCAGAACACGAACACCACGACTGCGTTCATATTCTGCAGCCAACTGGCTCAAGGCCGTTGTCAGGCTGGATGCCGCAAACAGATGGATACGTTCAGCTGCGCTGGACGACAGGCTCAGCAACAGCAGTATACTGGCCAATAGATACTTCATGATGAATCCCATGCCCGGCGGGCTACGACGCATCCCCTGCAGTTCAGCCGCACTCCACCCTGTTACGGCCATTTTCTTTTGCCTGGTACAACGCATTATCAGCCGCTTCAATCAGCTCGCTGGCTGTCTGCCCTGGCTGCAGCTGGCTGATACCAAACGATGCGGTAACAGAGCTGATAACATCACCAGAGCGGCGCTGGCGAATGCGGATTGCCTGTATTTTTGTCCGCAACTGCTCTGCAATATCAACAGCATCACCAATACTACAGCCAGGCGCCAATACGGAAAACTCTTCGCCACCGTAACGTACAGGCAGCAGAGGGTGCGTGCAGTTATCACGCAACAATTTGCCGACGTACTGTAGCACTTTGTCCCCCATGAGGTGACCGTAGGTATCATTGAATTTTTTGAAGTGATCAACGTCTACCATAATCAGGCACAAACGTGGTGTTACGGTGTTATCGGCACTAACGCGCTGGCCCAGCTCGTTATCAAAAATACGGCGATTATACAGGCCTGTCAGAGGGTCAACGTGGGCTTCCTGACGACTTTTATGCAGCTCATTGCGCAGATTTTCAATTTCATTCTGCGCTGCATCAAGCTGCTGCTGAAAAGCGCGCGTGGTTTCAGTAACGGCCTGAGTACTGGCCGCCAGTTGATTGATAATCTCTTTGAGTGATGTGTCCTGGGTGGTTTCATCAAACGCTTCCAGGCTACTGTGAAGAATTTCTGAATAATCTTCCGTGTGACGCGCCGTATTGCTTGCCTGCTGATTCAGGGTATCAACCATGTTCAGCAAGCTGCTTTCAAAGGCATCACTGGCTTCCAGTTCATCACTGATAATGTGCTCACGAAACATCTGCTCACTGATAACACTGGGACAAGTACCATACGTTTCCAGCGCCTTGTCAATCTGGGTATTCAACTCCGGCATTTCCTGCGAGACGTAGGTGTACCAGAGTGCGTAATTCAGCGGATTTGGGGGGATATTGTGTCGAACCATCAGCGGGATAGCCTGACGAAGATAGTGATTAGCCTGTTGTGTTGATTTTGCGAACTTCATGGAAATCCTCTAATCCATTTTACCCATATTGCAGACATGACGATCCAATTGTCAGCCCGGGCCGGGATACATCAGGCATAAAAACGACCTGTAGATATGGCGGCAGACGACGCATCCGCTAACCTTGGGAGATTCACGGAAGTATCGCTCTGCTCTATCAAGCCTGTACAGACATCGGAAAAACAGCCCTGAAAATCAGGAATAATCCCAGAGAGTGGCACGGAACTTTGTGCCGGACTTGAGTCTGGGCCAACTGCTACCCCTCTTAATCTGGTGCGATCAATCCAGCCGCCGGTATTATGGCGATATTGTCTATCTGAAACCATCGGATAAAAGACCAGGCAAACTATTTTTTTTCTAACGACCGTTTCTGTTGAAGGCCGAAATTATCATAAGTATCTCGTAACAGGATGTTACTGGCATTCAAAAACTAATAAAAATCAGGTAACCACACCAGAAACTTTCACGATCAAGGAACTTCAGAATCAGTCACGAGTCACAGCAATTGTATGGTCGTCCTGGGTACGCTACATGCTGCATATCCCCAAAACCAGAGCGGTCAGTAGCGGAGGGACGTTGTGGCTGGCGCTAGCACTCTACTGGACTGGTTCGATTTGTATCGACTCCAGCGTCAGGGCTTCGCTTGCTATAAACAGACTACCAAGCCCTCATTTCCCACTGCCACAGCCAGCCGCATTAACTGCATTGACTAATACCTCTACAGCTAAAACAGCGCTCAGCCTCCCGGTAAATCTCGATTCTCAAATGGCTTTCGATCCTCAGGCAGCTCTCAAATCTCAGGCATCTCTCAAATCTCAGGCACCACTCAAATCTCAGGTAACGCTTAAACATCCAGTGACAATAGAGGGCGCAATAGCGGCAAGCCTGCTACAGCAGACTGCAATTACGGCACATTATCAGCCTGTTATTAACCACTACCAGCAATTAGCCAATCACTCCCCGTGGCCCGCTTTGCGTCGCAAAGTTCTCATCCGCCCAGGCCAGCATCATACTGAAATCGTAGAAATTCGCTGGCGACTGGCCTTGCTGGGTGACTACACTGGATTATCCCCGCGTTTGCGCGACAGCACGTATTATGACGTTCGATTAGCCAAGGCAGTGCAACGCTTTCAGCGCCGTCATGGCCTGAAGGTAGACGCTATTATCGGCCCTAATACCCGCCGCGCATTGAATATTTCGCCAATTCAACGCCTACAACAACTGACACTGAACAAGCAACGCCTGATACAGTTTGCTCAACAGGCTCCTGCTGAATATTTACTGGTAAACATTCCGGCCTTCCATCTTTACCACGTGATCGATGGCCAGGCAGTACTAGACATGAAAGCGATTGTCGGCCGTCATGATCGCCAGACACCGCGACTGCAATCCGCTCTCTCAACACTGGTCGTCCACCCTGACTGGAATGTACCAAAGGGCATCGCCTATAAGGATGTTGTACCTGAGTTAAAAGAAGATCTGCAAGCCCTGACACGTAAAGGGCTGGA
Organism: Marinobacterium sp.; assembly: GCA_025800125.1. Taxonomy (GTDB): domain Bacteria; phylum Pseudomonadota; class Gammaproteobacteria; order Pseudomonadales; family Balneatricaceae; genus Marinobacterium_C. Next base: position 8,861 of record JAOXSF010000089.1, on the reverse strand, counting down.
ACTGGTGCAGGGCTACGGCCCAAAACCACAGCGGCTATCAGTGGCACAGCTGGACTGGCAGCGATTATATCTGGGCGCACCCAACCAACAGCAGCGATTCTGGCAAAGGCCAGGAAGGCACAACCCGCTGGGGCAACTTAAATTCACTTTCCCCAACCGGCATACCGTTTACATGCATGGCACACCCGAACAGAATCTGTTTAATGAATCCATCAGAACATTCAGTTCCGGCTGTATCCGCGTCGAGCACCCACAACTGCTGGCAGAGGGATTACTTTCAGGTGCTCAGCACTGGCCGGAAGGACGTCTGTCTGACCTGCTAAGGCAATCTCGTACACGGCATTTTCGCCTGCCGCGTCAGGTACCTATTTTTCTGACCTACTGGACTGCCTGGGTAGTCAACGGAGAAGCGCAATTCAGATTTGACATATACAAACAGGATAATCTCTGATGCAAAACAAAGTGCCTTTCATACAAACAACATCGCCTTCGGATGACCCAGTGCAACACGTTCACCCGTGTAACTCTGCTTCCTGTTAATCATCATCCAGTTGCAACTGATACTGACCCGCAAAACGCCCCAGCGCCTGCTGCAACTGCGCCAACTCCTCACCTTTCAGGCTGAACTCAACCCGGAAATTATCTTGCCAGTACCGCTCTACCACTGGGAGTTGCAGTTGGCGAATCATACCTTCCAGTTCACCCGTCATATGGTGGGGTACAGACAACATGGCCGATACCCGCGCTTCTACAACTTCAGTGCTGAGCGTCGCCAGTACTTCGTTGACAGACTGTCCATAGGCACGCACCAGGCCTCCCGTCCCCAGTTTTACACCACCAAAATAACGCACAACCACCACCTGAATCTGCCCCAGCCCACTATGTTGCAGAATCTGCAACATCGGGCGCCCGGCTGTGCCACGGGGCTCACCATCATCACTGCTGTCCCAGAGCCGCACTTCATCAGGCCGACCGCTGATTCGGGCCCAGCAATGATGATTGGCATGAGGGTGCGCCGCACGAATGACTGCCAGTTGCTGCTGAGCATCCTCTGTATTTTCTACTGGCATAGCCAGGCCGAGAAAACGACTGCGCTTGATTTCCAGCTCTATCTCATGGGCTGCCGCCGGGCGACAATACTCTTTCATCCATCAACTCCATAACTGATACGGATGCGTTCAAGCCAGCCCGGATTATTCAAATGCTGGCGCAGAGTCTCAACCAGAAAAACCGGGGTCTTAACCGGCGCCGCTTCCGGCCACTCAAGACACAACTCAAGAGCGAGTGTGTCACGCTGATAATGAATATCCAGCCGCAACAACTGCAAAGCATGCGCCTCCAGCCAGGGGTGCAGCAAATCCAGAATAACCCGCCGCTCAGGGCGAATACCTTGCGCAGCACCTGTTGCTGCATCCGGCGCATCTTCAAATAATAATAACGCCGCCTGCATGGCCTCTTCAGCCTCATCATCACGGGTGTCAATATGAATGATAACCTGCTGTAGCTGGGGGTTGTCTGACTGCAACTTCTGCTGCACCTGTTCTGCAATAAAGTGGCCTTCAGATGCACTGAGCAAAGGGTCAATCAGAATATGCAGCTCCATTGCCAGCGTAGTGCCTGTATAACGTACTTTCAGATCATGCAGATCATGCACACCCTGAATTTCACACGCACAGCCCCGAATGCGATCCAGATCTTCCGCGGGCGGGGCCGTATCTATTAACTGTTGCAAGCTACGCCAGCTCAGGCTCCAGCCAATGTGCCCAACCATCACCGCGACCAGCACCGCAGCCAGACTGTCCATCCATGGCATACCCAGCAAACTGGCACCAATACCTATAAATACCACTACAGATGACAACGCATCGGTGCGACTGTGCCAGGCATTAGCAATCAACAAGTCAGAGTTAAGACGCTCACCCACCGCACGGGTATAGCGATAGATCATTTCCTTACTGATGATTGAAAGCAGAGCCACCAGCAGCGCAGGCCATTCAGGAATCGCTGATGGCTGATCATCCATCAATGACTGCAGGCTATCCCAGCCCATCGCACCGGCAACAGACAGTAATGCAGCGCCTAGCAACGTAGTACCCAGCGTTTCAATACGCCCATGTCCCCAGGGATGCTCAGCATCGGCAGGCTGTCGTGACAAACGCAGGGTCACAACCACCAGCGCGTCTGTCGCCAGATCAGAGAGTGAATGGATACCATCAGCAATCAGCGCGCCGGACTGACTCAGTAAACCAACAGTAATTTTCAATATTCCAAGTACCGCATCCAGTGCAGCACCAATCCAGGTAATACGTTCTGCGCTATGTTCAACCGCCTTATCATGGGCGGATACAGAGGAATCATTTTCAGGGCTCATATCTGCAGTAACCTGATATTAAATTCAAAGGAGATACACACCGGCTCTCAGCAAAGAATCACAGCTGATTTCAAGTGCTAACAGAGAATGCAGGACAAACATTTCTGGCAAAGAGCTTGCTTACCTGCATACTGCAACGTCACTACCAAACAAGCTTAAGCGCAGTTCTGTACATCACACCATTGGCACCAGACAGCTAATCAACAGCCATTTTATATAAAGTTATTCCATAGGAGAGAATGAACGACCGGCCGACCATCAATACGGTCGAAAACAGCATGATTTTTCTTCACCCACCCCATTGACATATATAACTTATTGAAAAAAAAGAAGAAATAAAATTGATCAAAAAACAACCAATTTGTTGCCAAAGCTGTAAATCCGGCATTTTGCGGGTATTAAATTTCATATACCCACAGCCTTATCCACAGAAGTTGTGGATGGTTTTTTATAGCGGCCTCTTATCGCTCTGCGGACACAGCTTGAGCTTATAGTGGCAGCTCACTAGACTGAGCGCCATCCGCTACAATCTGGAGCCCTGACGGAATATGACCACTTCAATGATGACGCAGCTTATCTTGCCCGCTGCATTGTTCTGTATCATGACCGGAGTGGGATTGTCGCTGAAACGTGAAGACTTTTACAGGCTCTGCGAACGTCCAGCCGTTATTCTGACCGGCGTCATACTACAGCTACTGCTGTTACCTGCCCTGGCATGGCTGGTTGTTACTCTGTGGCAACTTCCTGCAACACTGGCCGCGGGTCTGATGGTTGTCGCACTGGCACCAGGCGGTGCCACTTCCAATATGATCACCCTGCTAGCACGCGGGGACACTGCCCTGTCTGTCAGCCTGACAGCCATCACCAGTCTGCTGACCCCCATTACCATGCCACTGCTAACAGCATTGGTTCTCTGGTGGTTTATACCACAACAGTCACTGACAGATTTTTCTTTGCTGACCACCATGCTGAAACTGCTGGCCATTGCCGTTGTACCGGTGGCACTGGGGATGCTGATTCGGCACAAGGCATCAGCCTTCGGCCAACGTATGCAGCGACCTGTTCGCTGGCTGGCACTGCTGTTTCTGCTGCTGGTTGTGATCGGTATCATGCACGCCAATCAGGCTCAGCTGCTGTCTGTACTGCTGCAAGTGGGCCCGGCGGCACTGCTACTGATGATATTGGCACTAAGCGCGGGTTATCTGATTGCACGCGCTCTGCGTTTTCAACCACAACAGGCCCTGACACTGGCCATAGAAACAGGTGTACAAAATGCCGGTACAGCTTTGCTGATGACCGCAGGTATCCTGCAATCTCCTCAGATGGCAGCCAGCGCACTCTGTTATGGGGTCGTAATGAACCTGCCCGTTCTGTTACTGATTGCCTATCGCAACCTGCCACAACGGCTAACGGCTAACGGCTAACGGCTATTCAATTCCCAGTAACTTATGCGTCTGTAAACTCAAACGCCACCGGGGATATTGCATACAGTAGCGCACCGTATCACGTGTGTGCATTGCCTCCAGCGCACCCGCCATCGGCTGCAAGAAAAAGTGCTCAAAATCCAGCGCCGTAAAACGCTCGGGCATTGCCTGCGGCTGCGGATAGACCAGCTTAAGTTCATTTCCTGCCGTAATCACCAGCTCACTATCAGCCTTAGGGCTGACGCATATCCAGTCAATGCCTGCTGGCAGTGGGCGCGTACCATTAGTTTCAATAGCAACCTCAAATCCACACCGATGACAGGCATCAACCAACGCCTCATCCAGCTGTAGCGCGGGTTCACCTCCCGTAAAGATCACATAGGGACGTCCGCTACTATCGTCTGCCGGTTGCCACAATTGCTGCAACCGCGCTACCAGTTCAGCCGCACTGGCAAACTTGCCACCATTGCCGCCATCCGTGCCAACAAAGTCAGTATCACAGAAATTACAGACCGCTTTGCTACGGTCTATCTCTCTACCTGACCAGAGATTACAGCCCGTAAAACGGCAGAATAGCGCAGCACGGCCAGTGTGGGCTCCCTCCCCCTGCAAGCTGAAAAAAATCTCTTTGACACTGTACATATTATAACCACTCAGGATAACGAAAGGCGCAAGTGTACAGACTTGATAACCCGCTGCAACCATACAGCCCTCACGGTTTTTATGCTGCTGTCTGGTGACTTGTTTATCTGTAAATACAACAGAGGTCGTATCCGCTTTCACCCGAGGTTCAAGGTATAACGCCCATCAGAAATTACTAATAAATATTGAGCGAATATTAGCCCGGTATAAAGCGTATTGGCAAAGTGCCAGCAGATACAGCAAGCGGGATAATCCACAGATGTAGATGAGGTAGAAAGACAGCATGCTCAGAGGGATAATGCCGGCCTTAATGCTGGCGATGGCATGTACCGCACCGGTGCAGGCATCCGATACAAGTAGAGTAATGATTGCGCCAGGGCTCTACTCTTTTGTCGTCGAACATAATGGGAAACCCATTGAAGTACGGCGCAGCCAGCAACAAGACCACCAGATACACCGGCTTTATACCCTGACTAGCCGAGGTACACCACAGCCTATGCAGCCATTTAAACCATATCCGGTAGAAACGCTGGGCGAGCGCGAGATGGCCTGGTACATGATAAAAGCTCAACAAGATGACAGCATCATGCTGATTGACACCCGCACAGAAGGCTGGCACCAGCGGCTTACCATTCCCGGTGCGATTAACCTGCCCTGGACCCTGATGGACAACCCGGAGCATCGCCAGCAAACACTGCAACAACTGGGCGTACGCCAGCATTCAAAACAAGCTGATTTCAGCCAGGCACGCACACTGGTGTTATTCTGCAACGGCCCCTGGTGTGACCAGACACCAACAATGGTCCGCCACCTGCTTAAGCAAGGGTACCCAGCGCAGAAGCTTAAATATTATCGAGGAGGCATGCAGGCCTGGGCCAGCCTTGGCTTGACCGTCGTCGGTGATGCAGCAGACGCTGTTAATCACTGAGCCCGATAAATTTACCGCAGCCGGGCCCACACGCTTCTGGCTGCCCGCTCCCCTGTAGCCGCTGAAAACGGCAACAATCAAGCACCAACGACTTTTTCATGCCCCAGCTGAAGAAATTCCGCTATAATCCGCGCCCTTACCGCCATCAATGGCGATGCTGTACGGACGACAGTCCCGTCCTTTTCTTTAACTGCCATCATTTGAGCCATCATGACAGAATCTGCTGATCAGCTGAGCGCCGACGCCGCTGCGCAAGCGAAAAAACAGAAAACCCGCCTGAACAAGCTGCAGAAACGTCTGCGCCGGGAAATGGGCCAGGCGATTGAAGCCTTCAACATGATAGAAGATGGCGACAAGGTGATGGTCTGCCTGTCTGGCGGCAAGGACTCCTATGCCATGCTGGACATTCTGATGAACCTGCAGCGTAGCGCACCTGTCAATTTTGAACTGGTTGCAGTCAATCTGGATCAGAAACAGCCAGGGTTCCCGGAACATGTACTACCGGAGTATCTGAAGTCTATCGGTGTACCTTTCCACATTATTGAACGTGATACCTACTCAGTGGTAAAAGAGGTCGTACCTGAGGGTAAAACCACCTGTGCGCTTTGCTCCCGCCTGCGCCGTGGTACCCTCTATGGCTTCGCGGAAGAGATTGGTGCCAACAAAATTGCACTGGGCCACCACCGGGACGACATTCTGGAGACATTCTTCCTGAATATGTTCTACGGCGGCAAATTGAAAGGGATGCCCCCCAAACTGGTATCTGACGATGGCAAGAATATGGTGATTCGCCCACTGGCCTACGCCCGTGAGAAAGATATTGCCGCCTATGCGGAGCTGAAAGGTTTCCCGATTATCCCATGTAACCTCTGCGGCTCTCAGGACAACCTGCAACGCCAGGTCATTAAAGAGATGTTACAAAACTGGGACAAACAGCACCCAGGACGTATTGAAACCATGTTTCGCTCCATGCAGCACGTAGTATCATCACACTTGGCCGATACCGAGCTGTTTGACTTCAAAGGCCTGCAACGTGGCTATGCTCACGGCATTGTTGACAACTGTGACCCGAAACAACCACAGCCACAAATGCCAGAGATGATTGATATTCTTGCGTTATAAAACAACGTCAGCATTGATCAAGCCGCAGTCTGACCACTGCGGCTTTTTTGTCTGTATGGTTTCATCCACAGACAGAAGAATATCAAGCACCAGAATCACCAGAATCACCAGATAGCTATTATCAACCAGCTATAACCGACCAGCTATAACCTGACACGAACAACAGGGACGACGCCTGATGAACATGAACGTCATACTACTTTCGCTCTGCCAGGCACTACTGACTACCGGCAACATACTGCTGGTCGCTGTCACAGGCCTGATTGGCCGCCAGCTGGCACCCGATGCCAGCCTGACCACCTTACCCGTTGCTTTTCAGTTTGTCGGACTGATGGCTGCAACCATTCCCGCCTCGCTGATCATGCGTCGTATCGGTCGCCGTAACGGCTTCTATCTGGGTAACAGCGTTGGTATCGCAGGCGCAATCACCTCCGTTTTCGCACTGCAAAGCAGCCTGTTTCCGCTGTTCTGTCTGGGTACATTCCTGCTGGGCATCGGCATCGGTTTTGGCACTCTGTACCGCTTTGCTGCCGTAGAAGCCTGTGAACCGGGTCAGGAAAGCCGCGCAATATCGTTGGTAATGGCTGGCGGTGTGCTGGCAGCTATTCTGGGGCCTAACCTGGCCGTCTATTCACGCCAGCTATTCTCTGGTGACGACTTTACCGGTGCATTTACAGCATTGCTGGGGCTGTACATACTGGCATTACTGCTCCTCAGCCGTATCCGCATGCCTGTCCAGGACAACAGCCAGACAGTTGGCGAAGCACGCCCACTCAATGAAATATTGCTACAACCCGGTTTTATAAGCGCTGTAGTTGCCGGTATGGTCAGCTATACCGTCATGGTACTGCTGATGACCGCCACCCCACTGGCTATGCAGCGCTGTGGTTTCAGCTTTGACAGTGCCGCAACAGTCATTGAATGGCATGTACTGGGTATGTTCGTACCCTCATTTTTTACCGGCCAGCTAATCAACCGCTTTGGCGTACGCCCGGTTATGCAGTGTGGCGGCATACTGTTTCTGGGCTGTATCGCGCTGAACCTGCACGGCAGCAGCGAATGGCATTTCAGGCTTGCACTTCTATTACTGGGTATTGGCTGGAATTTCATGTTCATCGGTGCAACTCAGCTGGTTACCAAAACCTATACTCAGGCAGAAAAAGCTAAAACACAGGCCGCCAATGAGTTTCTGATTTTCAGCATGGTTACCCTCGCGTCGCTGGGCGCAGGCTGGATGGAAGCAGAACTGGGCTGGGCTACTACCAGCATGCTGATGCTGCCACTGGTACTCTGGGCAATGCTGGTGTTGGCATGGTTCGGGCGTAAAACGGAACAGACCAATACAGCAGCTTCAGCATGAAGATCGTATTTAGCCGTAAAGGGTTCGACTCCAGCGCAGGTGGCATCGCAAGCCCGATTCTGCCTGATGGCACATTACTCCCACTGCCCATCCCACAACAGGATGGGCCTCTGAAATTTTCACAACTGAAATTTCAGGGCCAGAGCCTGTCTTCCATGATCAGTCAACTAGGCGGTAAAGACTGGCGCGGCCGCTGTCATCTTGACCCGGATCTTGACATAACCCTGACGGCACGCCCGGATAACTGGCAACCGGCATTTGGGCAATCTGGCAGCGCCCAGCGTCATCTGGAACAGGAAGGCGTACAACCCGGTGATTTGTTCCTGTTTTTTGGCTGGTTCCGCCAGACCGAGCGAGTACGCGGTCAACTGCGTTTCGTGCGCGGTGCGCCCGACCTTCATATACTGCATAGCTGGTTGCAGATTGGTCAGATTCTGCCCGTTACCGCAGCACTGACTGACCAGTACTCCGGGTTACACCAGCACCCACATATGCAGAAAGATTACCCTTTCAATACCTTGTATCTGCCCGTTTCAGAACTGAGCATTGACGGCATACACGACCCATTACCAGGTAGTGGTATGTTCCATTACCATTCAGACTGCCATCAGTTAACGTGGCCCGGCGAACAGCGATCAGTCTGGAAGCTGCCCATATGCTTTGCACCAGAAAACTGCGTTCAGGTACTCAGCTACCATCGAAAACCTGCACGCTGGCGTACAGAAACAAACTTTATGCGCCTGGAAGCTGCTTACCGGGGTCAGGAGTTTGTTGTTTGCAGTGCCGACTACACAGGGCAACAACGCTGGCTACAACAACTGTTTTCATATCAACACTCCATCACCGAAGCAGTCACCCTTGACTTCTCCCCTCCGTGAACGAAGGGGATTCCAGGAGCCATTACAGCTCAAAGACCAGGGCGGCTTACACCGCTACCGTTCCCTCGACAGGACGGCCCAGCCCGACCGCAAGTATATTCATGGCCGCGTTTACATCGCGGTCGTGAGTGACACC